>CAYJKA010000133.1:0-4997 GCA_964370655.1 uncultured Treponemataceae bacterium
GACTTACACAATATTATAATGATTGAAGGAACAACGCACCAAATTCCTCAAACAATAGCAGGAAGTACTGTGCGTAAAGATCAAAACATTGTAGTATTAGACTCTATGCAAGCAACTGCAAGAGCAGACATTGATGCAGGTGAAACATACTTAAGCATTATGGAAGAAAACTTAGAAGTACTCAAAAAAGTATTAGCAAACTAATTACGAATTACGAATTACGAATTACTAGTTATAGGAATAACAATGGAACAAATTAGATGCGAAAATCTAACAATAGGATACGAAAGTAAGGTTGTGCAAAGCAACCTCTCTTTATCCATCAATCAAGGTGACTACGTTTGTATTGTAGGTGAAAATGGAACAGGAAAAAGTACGCTTGTTAAAACGCTTTTAGGTTTGCTTTCTCCCTTGTCTGGAAAAATAGGATTAGGAGAAGGTATTAAAAAATCAGATATTGGATATCTTCCTCAGCAAACAGTGGTACAAAAAGATTTTCCAGCATCGGTTTGGGAAATAGTTCTTTCAGGCTGTTTAGCCCACACAGGGCTGCGTCCTTTTTACAATAAAAAAGAAAAAGCTCTTGCCCTTGAAAATATAAAAAAAATGGGTATAGAGGACTTACAAAAAAAATGTTACCGTGAGCTTTCTGGCGGACAACAACAACGAGTTTTATTAGCACGAGCCTTGTGTGCAACAGAAAAAGTCCTCCTTCTTGATGAACCAGTTTCTGGGCTTGACCCAAAAGTATCTCAAGAACTTTATGAAGTTATTAAAAACTTAAACGATGAGGGAATTACCATAATTATGATTTCTCATGACGTAAAGGTTGCAACAGAGTATGCAAAAACTATTCTTCATCTTGGAAAAAGCATTTTTTATGGAACAAAAGATGAATATCTTCAAAACACACAATTATCTTCAAAACTCATGGGAGGCGAATAATGAGTAGTATAATGGATCAACTAGCCCTATATTTTTCATTTCCTTTTGTAGTAAACGCAATGATTGTCGGTGTTTTGGTTGCCCTAAGCGCATCTCTTTTAGGCGTTCCTCTAGTACTAAAACGCTTTTCATTTATTGGAGATGGTTTATCACACGTTGCATTTGGTGCAATTACTATTGCAACTGTTATGAAACTTACCAATGTTATGGTTTTCACCATGCCAGTAACAGCACTATGTGCAATTTTACTTTTGAGAATAGGGCAAAACACAAAAATAAACGGAGACGCTGCAATTGCTATGCTTTCTGTTTCATCACTGGCTATAGGGTACCTATTAATGAATATTTTCCCTGTATCAACTAACCTGTCAGCCGATGTGTGTGTAACCCTTTTTGGATCAACATCTATTTTAACACTAACACGTTTTGACGTGTGGCTAAGTATCATCTTATCATCTTTGGTAGTAATTATTTTTGTAGTTTTTTATCATAAAATATTTTCTACAACCTTTGATGAAAGTTTTGCAAAGGCAACGGGTTTAAAAGCAGGGCTTTATAACTTAATTTTTTCTGTAATTATTGCTGCTATCATTGTTTTGGCAATGAACTTAGTTGGCTCGCTTTTAATTTCGGCACTTGTTATTTTTCCAGCACTTTCTGCAATGAGACTTTTTAAGAATTTTAAATCAGTTACTATTTGCTCAGCTATTTTCTCGGTTGTATGCGCAGTAAGTGGAATCCTCACCTCTATCTTGACAGGAACGCCCGTTGGGTCTACAATAGTGACAATAAATATTGGTGTATTTATCATCTGTTTTATTGTTGATAAATTTGCACTAGCAAAAATTTCTCGTTAAGGAAGCTAAATTATGAAAAAATTACTTTGTATATTTATTTTGTTTTTATGTATTTCAGGTGTATTTGCACAAAAGGTTGATCATGACCTTACAAAAATGAATGGGCTCATGGCATACTCATTCGTGTTTGAAATTTTAATAAACCCTGAAGAGTATAGAGGGGATGTTATAAAAGCAAATGGCTTTTTTTACCGTGGTTTATCTGAGTTTACCGGTAGAAACTTTAACTATGTGATGGTTGGGGATGATACCGCTTGCTGTTGGCAAGGCTTAGAGTTTTTAATTGACGGTGTTGAAAATATCGACGAAAACTACCCTGAACAAAATGTTGATATTGAAGTTACTGGAGAGTTAAAAAGCTATGATGCAGCAGGCTATACCTTTTTTTACCTTGACGTAAAAGAGGTAATAGTATTATAAGTTATTTTAGCTTTTATAAAAAATACTATAACTGTCTACAAAAAGATACAGAGTGACTGTCTTTTTTTGTAGACAGTTTTTTTTGTTTAAAAAAAACAATTAATTCTAAAAGTCTTATTTCTTTGTATAATAACAAATTAAAATTGAAAAAAGAATTTGCTGTAAGTTGGCACGATTCTTGCAATTTATATTGCAGGAGATTGTATGAACAAAACAGCATATAAAATGTATATTGAAGAGATAACAAAGCATCCATTACTATCTGTAGAAGAAGAAATATCTTTGGCAAAAGAAGTGATGCAAGGAAATAAAGATGCTGAACAAACACTTGTAAACTCAAATTTGCGCTATGTTGTTTCAATTGCTCATAAATATTCAGACAATGAAGATAGTCTAATGGATTGTATCCAAGAAGGAAATCTCGGCTTAATGGTTGCTGTTTCAAAATTTGACTATTCATTTAACACAAGAATTTGTACCTACGCAACACCTTGGATAACGCAATATATTTTACGACATAAAAATGCAATTGAACCAATAATTCATATTCCTGCTTTAAAGCTAGAAAAGCTAAAAAGTCTGCGAAGAGCCTATACAATTTTAGAGCAACGCTTTGGAAAAGAGCCTACTCGTGCTGAATTATCAATTTACACAGGAATGAGTGAAAGAGAATTGTTTGAATTACAAGGTTATGATTTCACTATGGTAAGCATTGATACAAAATTTGATTCAGAGACAGAAAGCACATTGTTAGATTTTATAGCAGATGATAGGACTAGCCCAGAAGTTGAGTTTTTTATTGAATCCGAGCGAGAAGAATATAAAAGCCTCATTAGTTTACTTCCAGACAGAGAAAAGGCTGTAATGACACACCGATATGACTCAATGATTGATGGGAGTAAAACAAGCTATCGTAAGATGGGAAGTAGTCTAGGTGTTTCAATTGAAGCTACTCGTCAAATAGAAAAAAGAGCAAAGAGACGTTTACAAAATATTGTAGAAACTCATTTTGCACATGTATATAATGAAAAAGTGCCTGTATAATATACTTCACATATGTTAACTTCATGTCACATCTTTATTGACATGAGTTAATTAAAGCGTTATTATTAGAAGGTATATGAAAAAAAAATCTACTCCAACAAAAATTCCAAAAGCTAAAATAATACTTTTTAGTTCAATATTTTTCGCAGCTGGAATATTTATACTTTTTTTTAGCTTTTTATTAAGTGCGCCCGCTACCGATAATGACAATGTTTCAATTGTAGAAGAAGTTGATGCTACCGTGTCTGCTGTCGAGGATGATAAAATACCCCCTTCTATTGCACTTGCACCAAAGCCTGAAATTATTGAGCCACCGATAGTAATGCCTAAACCTTCTGAAGAAAAACCAGTTGTGGTTGAACCAAAACCGCCAACACCACCAGTTAAGACAAAAGATGGCAAGATTATTATTATTTTGGATGATGGAGGGCATCAATTATCCCATTCCAAAAGGTTTACAGACCTGCCTTTCCCAGTAACTATTGCTGTTCTTCCCCAATTAAGCGCTTCGGCTTCGACTGCTAAATTGGTTCGCGAATCAGGAAATGAATTGTTTTTACACCAGCCAATGCAGGCGATGAACTTAAATATCAGTCCAGGACCAGGTGCAATTTTACCTGACATGACTACAGGAGATGCTGTAGCAGTATTGCGGAAAAATGTGCAAGAGATAGGACCAATAATCGGTGTTAATAATCATGAAGGCTCTTTAATTACAAGTGATAGAAATCTTATTGGGGCAGTTGTAGATGCTTGTTCTGATTTGGGCGTGCTTTTTTTAGATTCAAGAACTACTGCTCAAACTGCTGTTCCAATGGTTGCTCTAGAAAGAGGAATTGAAATTTTAGATAGGGACATTTTTATTGATAATGAAAAAGATACTGCCTATATGAGAGAAATGATAGAAAAAGGCCTTGAAATAGCAGACAAGCAAGGCTATGTTATTATGATAGGTCATGTAACAACGCCATTATTAGCGCCGCTTTTAGACGAAATGTACTATGAACTATCAGCACAAGGGTATACATTTACAACGCCATCGAAATTAAAAATATAGGAGAGTTACGTAAGCATCAACATCGTGTTAATGCTTACTATCGAGTTTCAGCATTGCTGAAACATCGTTCGCTTTTGCATGACTTCCATGTCATGCGATATTAAACATAATGGAGAACTTATATGCGAGTACTTGGAATAGAATCATCTTGTGATGAAACATCAGCTGCTATCGTAGAAGATGGTAGAACGATTATTAGTAGTGTTGTTGCAACACAAATTCCTTTTCATGAAGTATACAATGGGGTAGTACCTGAAATTGCAAGTAGGAAGCATGCTGAATGGATTTTGCCAGTTGTGCGCCAAGCCTTAAGTGAAGCAAATTTAAAACCAAGCGAAATAGATGCAGTTGCAGCAACAAATAGACCTGGGCTTATGGGCTCTTTACTAGTAGGTTTAAGTTTTGCAAAAACATATGCTTGGTCTTTGGACAAACCTTTTATTGCTGTAAATCATATGCTAGGGCACTTATATGCTGCCCACTTAGAGCGTGATATTCAATACCCATATCTTGGACTTCTTGTGTCAGGTGGACACAGTATAATTTGTAAAGTAAACAACTTTGATGACATTGAAGTGCTTGGAACAACGGTAGATGATGCAGTGGGAGAGGCCTTTGATAAGGTTGCAAAGTTTTACGACTTTGGATACCCCGGCGGTGTTGCAATAGATAAA
>CAYJKA010000134.1:0-4968 GCA_964370655.1 uncultured Treponemataceae bacterium
TTGATTCATCTTTTTTCCATGCACAAAGAATACCACGAGAATTGTTTACTGTTCCCCCTGCCTTATCAAGTAATGTTGCACAAATACGAGCAGCCCCACCTTGAGCACCATAGCCAGGAATTAAGAAAAACATATCTTCATAAGTGTCTCGAATAATTCTTGCATCACTTTCTTCGGTACAACCAACAACAGCGCCTACAATTGCACACTTTGTTTTTGCCTCTAAAGTGTAATGGGCATTTATTCGGCTAAGTTCTTTTCCAACGCGGTCAATTACTATTCCACCTTGTGCAAGATCTAGTTTTTCTATATCTGTCATACCAGGATTTGATGTTCTTAATAGAACAAACATTCCTTTTCCATACTTGTACGCAAGATTTGTAAATGGCTCTAAGGTATCAAAGCCCATATATGGATTTACCGTAATAATATCTGATTCAAAGTCGCCCGAAAAGTGAGCTTTTGCGTACGCATCTGCTGTAGCTGCAATGTCGCCACGTTTAATATCTGCAATAACTGGAATGTTTGCATTTCGCACCTCTTTAAGTGTTTTTGCATACACGTTCATGCCTTCTAAACCCATTGCTTCATAATAGGCTACTTGCACTTTAAAACAGGCAGAATAATCTTTAGTTGCTTCAATGAGTGCCATATTATACGCTAAAACAGCTTCAGCACTACTTGAGTATTGTTGTAATACTTCTGGCGGAAGGTAAGATGGGTCGGTATCAAGGCCTGTACAAAGAGGTCCCTTTTGTTTGCATTCTTCTTGTAAACGAATTATTTCATATTGTGTACTCATAGGCCTAGTATAGCAGAATAATTAATAATGTACAATTAATAATTAACATTTTTTTAATTTAGAATACTAATACATTGTATTTTCGACTAACTTACACTATACTAAACCCATGGAAGAAATAAAAGAAAATCGTATCCATATTACAACAGAAACGCATACAAATGGAGCCATGAAGTTTTATGGATTCAATGAATTAACTGAGGCAAACATCAAAAAACTGTCCCAAAATCCAATAGTTAAAACTGTCCAAATTTCGCACCAGTTACCAAGTGAAGCATATGAAAAAATAAATTTACTTCTAAAAGAATGCCCTTCTATGCAATTCCGGATGTATAATATTTCAACCGATAACCCTATAGATTTATCATTTCTCACTAATATGAATTATTTAAAACATCTTTCAATTGAAGGGGATGTAAAGTTAGGAGAAGACTCATTTAATCTTGAAATACTCAAATATTTACCAACATTAAAAAGCTTAAGTGTTGTAATATTTAACCAAATCGATTATTCATTTATAAAAGATTTGAATAAAAATATTGAAAAGCTAACAATAGCTGCAGATACTATGGGAAAAGCAATTCACTTCGATTGCAATTGGTTAACAGAATTTTCAAAATTAAAAACCTTATTTTTATCATGCAAAGCAAAGAAGAATCTGAGCACTATTGCAAACATACCAAACTTGGAATATCTTACTCTAAGAGGCATTCCATTGCAAGATGTATATTTCTTAGAGAACGCTAAAAATCTTCACTCTTTAAGAATTTGGTTTTGTGGTATTAAAGATGTAACTTCTTTGAAAAGTCTTACACAATTAAAATTTTTGGAGCTATGGAGAATACGCTTGCTTTCTGATGTTTCATTTTTACCCTGCTTAATAAACCTTGTTACACTTTCTTTAGTTGATTTAAGAAACCTCAAAACACTTCCTGATTTGCATTCACTAAAAAAACTACAATCATTAGAGTTAAAAAATGTACCAATTGAAAAAGATAGCCTAAATATCAGCAGTAATGTTAGCATTTTACATATCTAAAATCATATACTAAGGAAACCTTATGAGCACAGAAAAAAAGAATAAAACTTCTAAAAAAAATTTAAGAAAGCAAATGAGTGAAGAGATACGAGAACATAAAAGCTCTTTTATAGTCTTTTCTATTTTACGTGCAATTGTAATTTTTATTATGGTTCGCCAATTTTTTATGGCAAACTATGAAAGTGTGTTCTTCTGCCTATTAACACTAGTTCTTTTTTACATTCCAAGCTGGATTCAAGTGCGAGCAAATATTGCGCTTCCTGCAGCATTAGAAATTACAATACTTTGTTTTATTTTTGCCGCAGAAATTTTAGGCGAAATCAATGCATTTTATGTTAGAATACATGGCTGGGATACAATGTTACACACCATCAACGGCTTTTTAGCAGCAGCAGTAGGCTTTTCTTTGGTTGTTATCTTAAACAATAATGAAAAGCTAACATTTGAACTTTCCCCCATATTCATGGCACTGACCGCATTTTGCTTTTCAATGACAGTAGCAGTAATATGGGAATTTTTTGAATTTGCAATGGATTATTTCTTTTTGATGGATATGCAAAAAGATACTATTTTACACAGTATACATTCTGTTGCATTGGATCCAACAAAAACAAACACGGTAGTGACAATCCCTAATATACACGAAGTTTATATTAACGAAAAAGAACTAGGGCTTGGTGGTTATCTAGATATAGGACTATATGACACTATGAAAGACATGATTGTAAACTTTATTGGAGCAATAGTTTTTTCTGGCTGTGGATTCTTCTATGCAAAATCAAAGGGCTATAAACGCACCATTGCGCAAAATTTTGTACCAACACAAAAAATAGAAAAAAGTGATATCTAAGTTGAAAAACATAGTAGTTATGGTTCTCTTTCATTGACACTTATTTGACAAATCATTATAATGTGTCAAAATGACAAAAAAAGCAATATTTGTTAAAAATAATTTAAAAAAATGCAACCTTTTTTTAACATTAGTGTCTAAAGTTAGAGAGTAGTTTTGGGTATACAAAAATCCATTCTACTAATTATACAGGGAGAGTTACCATGAAACAAACGCTAGAATCACTAATAGAAGCGTATAAAGCCATAATTACAATTCGACAAGTTGAAGATACAGAAGAAAATCACGTAAAACAAGGGAAAGCCTTTTTTTACATGCCAAGCAAAGGACACGAGGCAACTGTTGCTTTAAATCCATCTCTTATAAAAGAAGATTATCTTGCATGTCACTATAGAGACAAAGGTTTAATGATTGCGCGTGGGGCAAAGCCATTCGACTTTTTTAGCACAATGTTTTGTAAAGCAGAATCTGATTCTGCAGGAAGGCAAATGTCGGCCTTTTTACACAACAGAGAATTAAACATGCTTAGCCTTTCAGGCCCTGTTACAAACTCAGCATTGCACGCTTGTGGTATAGCGCAAGAATTAAAACGCAATGAAAACTATTCTGAAAAAAAACCAATTGCATATTGCGGCTTAGGCGATGGAATGACACAAGAAGGAGAGTTTTATGAAGCTGTTCTTTTTGCCATGATGCATCGACTCCCAGTTCTATTTGTTGTGCAAGATAATGGCTATGCCATTTCTACAACAACAAAGGGAAAAACCTTTTTTTCTACAGCACAAGGCGATGAAACATCTTTTTGTGGGGTTCCCCTTGAACGCTTAGACGGTACCAATTTTGATGGACTTCAAGAAAGTTTTTCAAGTATTGTAGAGAGAATAAGAAGCCGCGCTGTAGGGACTGAAGGCATTGTACCTGCAATAGTAGTTTTAAAAACTGAACGATTATCAAGCCACACAAATGCAGACGATCATACAGTGTACAGAAGCAAAGAAGAGCTTGAACATGCAGCAAATAACAATGACCTATTACCAAAACTTGAAAAACAACTTTTAGAAATGGGTGCAACAAAAGAACAGCTTGAAACTATACAAAAAGAAGCTGCTTCTATTATTGAAAAAGACTTAAGCGAAGCTTTTAAAGGAACTGAACCTACGGCTGTTCATGACGCAAAGCTTCCTGTAGATTTTAACACTGTAGCAAAAAAAGAAATTTCACTAAGCGATAAAACAAAAGAAAAATATGTAAGTTCAAACGACCTTACCATGAATGAAGCAATCAACGCCGTATTATTAAATAGACTTGCAAATGATAAACGTGTAAGCCTTTTTGGCGAAGACATAGAAGATCCAAAGGGTGATGTTTTTGGCGTTACAAAAGGTTTAAGCACTGCATTTCCTAATCAAGTACACAATGCACCTCTTGCAGAAGCAACTATTGCGGGAGTGAGCGTAGGTAAAGCCTTAGTAGGCGGAAAACCAGTAGGATTTTTCCAGTTTGCAGACTTTATGCCACCAGCAATGAACCAACTATTTTCGGAAGTTGGGAATATGTACTGGAGAACAAATGGTGCATGGCAATGTCCAACTATTTTTATGGTAAGCTGTGGTGCATACAGACCGGGACTAGGACCATTCCATGCAAGCACACTAGAGCAAATGATTCTTCAAATCCCAGGTATAGATGTATTTATGCCATCAAATGCAAAAGAAGCAGCAAGCCTACTAAACACAGCTTTTGAGTCTAATAGACCTACCGTTTTCTTTTACCCAAAAAACTGCTTAAATGCAAAGGCTCTTGCAACAGATATAACATCAGTTACACAATGTGCAAACCCAACAAAATTAAAAACTGTAAAAACTGGGAACGATATAACGATTGCTGGATGGGGAAACGCAATAGGCTTACTCGAATCAGCATCTGAAATAATAGAAAAAAGCGGAAAAAAAGTAGAAATAGTAAACCTACCTTCTCTTTCTCCATGGGACTCTGATGGTGTAGTATCATCAGTTAAAAAGACTGGAAAACTTCTTGTTGTGCAAGAAAATAATATTAGCTGTAGTTTTGCATCTGAAGTTGCATCTACAGTAACAGAATATTTTTCAAAGAACACAAACTTAGAACAGCCAATTGTACGGCGTCTTTCAAGAGCCGATACTTACGTTCCATTCCACTACGAAAATCAGCTTGAAGTATTACCGTCAGTAACTTCTGTTGTGGAAACTGCAGTTGAAATGATCGGTGGAAGCATAGAATGGAAAGAAGAAAGCACTC
>CAYJKA010000135.1:0-4957 GCA_964370655.1 uncultured Treponemataceae bacterium
TTGTTTGATATGCAGCTAGGATTAGATGCAGAGCCAGGCACTGCGTTTTTACAAAGTTCACAGGAAATGATTCCTACTTGGGCTAACCCGCCTAAAGAATCTCCAAAAAATGAATCTGTTATCGTTATTGATGCAGGTGGAACCAATTTCCGTGTATGTCTTGTTACCTTTGATAATGAAGGAACTCCAACCATAAGTGATTTTCAAAAATCTTCTATGCCAGGAATTGAAAGAGAATTTTCTAAAAAGGAATTTTTTGACACTATTGCAGCTAACTTGGATCATGTAAAAGGAAAGGCTACAAAAATTGGTTTTTGCTTTTCGTATGCAATGAAAATTACACCCGATGGCGATGGCGAAGTAATTAGCTTTTCAAAAGAAATTAAAGCACCCGAAGTTATTGGAAATCTTGTAGGAGCTAGTCTTTCTGATGCTCTTGTAGAAAGAGGATGGGAAAGACCAGAACGAATTGTGTTATTAAATGACACAACAGCGGCGCTTTTAGCGGGAGCATCAACTGCAACAGGTGGTTTACAGTATTCTTCATATGCTGGGCTTATACTTGGAACAGGTATGAACACTGCTTACATTGAAAAGAATCCAATTAAGAAAATAGCGAACGTAGGTAGAAAAGCTCCAGATAGCCAAATTGTTGTGGCAGAATCTGGCCTTTACGGAAAGCTTGCTCGAAGTGAGTTTGATATCGCATTTGATAAAACAACAAATACACCTGGAAGATACATTATGGAAAAAATGTGTTCAGGTGCATACTTAGGTGCTGTTGCTTCTTTAGCTGTACAACAAGCTTGTAAAGATGGACTGTTTTCAGACGGTGCATCAAAAGCACTACAAGACGTAAATACTTTTACACTTTTTGACATGGACAGATTTTTCTATACTCCGTTTAATACAGAAACTGTATTAGGTGAGGCTATTGCAAAAGGTAATCAAGATGACCGAGACTTGCTTTTTGCGTTACTAGATGCTTTCGTAGATAGATGCGCTCGTTTAACTGCAGCACTCGTTACAGCTACGGTTTTAAAAAGTGAAGCAGGAACTCAGCCGAGTTTACCAGTAAGCGTTTTATGCGATGGAACAACTTTCTATAAAACACATAATTTGCAAAGCAGAATTCGTGGGTATCTAAATACTGAACTCTTACAAAAGAAACACCGCTATTTTGAAATAGTAACACTAGATAATCCCATTACTTTAGGAGCTGCAGTAGCAGGTTTACTATAATAGTATTTATTTTTAATAGAGCCTAATGACTATTTTTTATATATAAAAAATATAGTCTTAGGCATTTTTGTAACAATGTGTAAAAGTGTTAGAAAGTAATGTAGCTAACACTTTTCTAGTAATTTGCATAATTAGGCATTTATGAAGAAAAAAATTTTGTTAGCTATTGTTTTATTTGCCACAACTGCTGTTTTATTTTCACAGTCTAATAGCTCTGTTTCAATATTTGAAAAACTTACCGTAATTGAAACAAAATACTTTGATATTATTTTCCCTAAAAGTTCAAAACAAACTGCTGAATATTTAGCTATACACGCTGATAGCCTTTATGAAAAGGCAGCAGCTTTTGTAGGAGTAGAAAATCTAGTACGCATCCCGGTTGTTATATCAAATGAAACAGATGTACTCAACGCTTATTTTACTATCATTCCATATAGTAGAATTGTGCTCTATGATACTGCCCCATCACAGTCTTTAGCAGTTTTTGATGATACTATTTTATCAGTATTTTATCATGAATTAATTCATGCCGTGTCATTGAAGAATAATCAACAAAATATATTTTTATGGGATGATGCTACGCCTGTATTTACAATAATTGATATGCCACCTTCTATGACAGAAGGGGTGGCAGTAAGTGCAGAGAGTGCAGATGGCTATGGAAGGTTAAACTCATCATATAGCACTCACGTTGTTAGACAAGCAAAAATTGAAGATACCTTTCCTAGTTGGGCAGATGTTGCAGGATCTTACTCAGCGTATACTGATGGCTCCTTACCCTATATTTTTGGAGGCGCATTTACTCAGTACCTTAATGCAACTTATGGTTTGGAAAAGCTAAGTGAATATTGGAAAGAAAGTTCAAAGTTAAATCTTACGACGTATGTATATGCTTTTAAGAAAATTTATGGAATTTCAATTGATGATGCTTGGAAAGATTTTGCAAAGGCAGTAGAAGTTTCGCAAGATATAAAAGAGCCGCAATCTTTTTTTGCTGAACAACGTTATAAGTATATGTACCAAAACGTTGCTTCTTCTTCACTGGGCTTAGTTTGGCAAGATTATTTTTCTAACTCTGTGTACTTTTTGCCACATGATACAAAAAAAGAAAGGTTTTTATTTTCTACAGACTTACACTCGCGACTTGCATTTTCAAGTAGCGGTAAATATCTTGTTGTTTCAGGTGAAACAGGATACCCAGAATACACTAATACGGTTCGAGTTTTTGATATGGAAGAGCAAAAATTCATAAAAACTCAAAAAGAAATTAGAGATGCAACTATTCTTGAAATGCCAACTACTATATCATCAGAGTTTAGTGAAACTAAAAATATTGTTGTAGGTGTAGCAACTAAAGGGCAAATGTTTTTCTTACAAGGCTACGACATTTCCACTAACGATAATAACCTTTTGTTTGATATTCCCTTTGAGTATGGTTCAATAATTTTTAGCCCAGTTGATGCAGGCGAGGGAAGAATAATTGCCTTGCATAATAAGGGTGGCAAATGGGGATTTTATAGCTATAATATTTTTACCAAAGAACAAAAGTTTTTTCAAGCTCCAGAGAATATGCAAAGTTCTGATATGTCAGATTTATATGTTGCAAACGAAAAACTTTATATGTCAATTGCAAAAGACGCCTCTATGCAAAGTGTCCTTGCCTGGGCATCAATTCAAGATTTTGAAACAGGTGTAATTACTCTCAATGTAGATTCAACTCAGCTTTCGGGAGGCGTATTTTCACCTGTATTATTGCCAGCTATCGATACAAGCTCATTAAGCGATACTGTTGCATTTGTTTCTCGTTTTTATAATAAAAGAGATTTGTCAATAATGAATGTTTCCAAAGAACATTCTGAACAAATTCTATTTGCCGAGTATAACCCTGTGTATGCCAGTGATACCAATTACACCTTTGACACAAAGGGATATAACCCTTTTAAATACGTGTACGACGGAATGTTTGTTCCTGTTATTGGCTCAGTTAACCTTAATGCTTTTAATGAAGACTTTATTACAGGATTTTCATTGGGTGCAAGTATGTACTTTTTAGACCCAGCTGAAAGACTTTTGTTTGGTGGTGGTGCAGGATACGATTTCTTTACTGATAAATATACTGCAACATTTTCAAGTGTATTTACGGAGCAATATTTTACTTTTTCAACAGACGCTTTTCTTTCAATGTCCACTTCTGGATTTGAAAAAAGCGCAACGAATATGTTACTTGATATTTACATACCGATTATTTCTGATTTTAATAGAATTGGATTTGCAAGTAATTTTACTTGGTTATACTCAATAAAAACTGATGAGTTTTTATTTGAAGGGTCTACCGTAGAAAATGATTTTTCTATATATTTTTCAAGGCTAAGACGAACGGGCTCATCAATTCATGAAAAACTAGGTTTTGTAATTATAAAACAATTTTACGTAAATAAGTATTTTGGCGATGATGCAATGTTGACAGATGAACTTATGATGGGAGATATACTAAAAATTGAAGTATTTTTGCCTCAGCTTCTTCCATTCAAAAACCCATCGAATTTTACAGTAAATATGCCGTTCTCAATTGGTGTAACAAAATATTTTAATTTTAATGCTGATTGGCAGTTAGAAGGTAGTGCAATACTTTTTTCATATGACATTCAAAAAGCATTTCCTCATTTGCTATTTTTTCATCAAGTAACATTGGATGCAGGATTTCAATATCTATCAAAAAATGATAAGACATATGAAGCCAAAGTTTTAGCTAGTCTTTATACAACAACATCAATAAACTTTGGACTTCCTGCTGGATACCCACTTGATTTAGGTTTAAATGTTGAATGGGATACACTTAAAAAAGGTGTAGAGGCTTTAGAATTAGGCTTTAAATTTGGACTTAATTTTTAAGTTTTGTGAAAAAATATATATACAAATGATTGTATCTTGGTGTATAATGATAGTGTATGAATAAGACCGTGCTATGTAACGATAGTTAAGTAGGTTTGTTATCCATATTTTATTGTTAGTAAAGATGTTTTAAGGAGTTTCTTTTGGCTAAGGGAAAGGTAATAGGTAAAATTTTTGCAATGCTGATACTCATTGTAATTTTAGTACTCGGTGGTATGTTATGGTTTGACTACCTTGGAGTAATAAATGCACGAACTATGTTTGCTCCTATTTACTCAATGTTCGGTCTTCAAGTTCAAACATCTACTACAGCAACAACAACAGATTTAACACTTGTTGCAAATCTTGAAGACGATAGATTTAGCAAACGATTAGAATCACTAGATATATTAAAAGAAGAATTAGACTTACGTGAGCAGAATATAGCTTTAGCAGAAGATCAGAATCTTCAAGTTGCTTCTGAACTTGAAGAAATGAGAGCATCATTAGAGCAGCAGCAAATAACATTTGACACTGAAGTAAAAAGGTATGATGACAGAAATATAAATATTGAGCAAAACGCACGTGATCTTGCAGCTATGCGACCAACTGATGCCGTAGAAATATTAAATGAAATGGACGACCAAGATCTTATAGACACTATTCGAAAAGTAAATGAGATTGCTAGAGCTGAAGGTGCAGCCTCCCAAGCTTCAAACTGGTTTTCTATGATGCCAGCAGACAGGGTTGCAGAAATTCAAAGAAAGATGTCTTCTAAACCGGCTTCTATCAATTAATAATTAACAATTAATAATGAATAATGAGGTGGGTAGAGCAGGGAAGA
>CAYJKA010000136.1:0-4943 GCA_964370655.1 uncultured Treponemataceae bacterium
CTGAAAAAGAATCTCGTTGGAGAATGATGGCTCAGCAATTCCAAATGTCACCAGAGCAGCTTGAAAGTATGCTTACAAGCAGTGGGCAAACAAAAGAAGACATGCTAGCTAACTGGGTAGGCGATTGTGAAAAAATGTTAAAAAGCCGCCTAATTGTAGAAGAACTATTAAAAATGCGAAAAATTGAAGTTACAGATGCTGAAATTGACGCAGAATATGAAAAAATAGCTGTAGAAGCAAATATTTCTGCAGAAGAAGTAAAAAAACACTATGCGGATGCTAACAGAAAAGAGTATCTTATAGATGACATTAAAGAGAAAAAGTTGTACACTCAACTTTTCTCTGAAGTTAAAATTGCAAAGGGTGAAAAAAAGACATTTGCTGATTTATTTAAAAAGCAATAAGTAAAAATTGATTTTTACTCTTTGATGAAACTTAAGCAATGGATGAACTCCATTGCTTATGCATATTTAAATGATTAGTTTGTTTATAGGGATTCTATAATCAAACTAAGTTGAGGAAAAATTATGAGTGAAAAATCAAGCAGTTTAGTACCTTACGTAATTGAACAAACTGGAAACGGTGAACGTTCTTACGATATCTTTTCACGTCTATTAAAAGATAGAATTATTTTTGTAGATGGTGAAATAAACGATGTTACAGCAGACCTAATTGTAGCACAAATTCTTTTCTTAGAATCTCAAAATCCTGACAAAGATATAAGCATGTATATTAATTCTCCTGGTGGTTCTGTTACTGCAGGTTTAGCAATTTATGATACTATGCAATATGTTAAATGTGACACTCAAACTATTTGTATGGGACAGGCTGCAAGCATGGGTGCAGTATTATTAGCTGGTGGAACAAAGGGAAAAAGATATTCTTTGCCTTCAGCTAGAGTTATGATTCACCAACCGTGGGGTGGGGCACAAGGGCAGGCATCTGATATTGTAATTCAAGCAAAAGAAATTATGCGTCTAAAAAATCTTTCTATTGAATACTTTGCTCACCATACTGGTAAAAAAGTTTCACAAGTTGCTCAAGATATGGAAAGAGATTATTTTATGAGTGCGACTGAAGCGCTTGACTATGGTATTATTGATCACATAATGCCAAGTAGGAGAAAATAATTATGGCAAAAAATAAAAATACTTTTGGATCAAGTTGTTCTTTTTGCGGAAAACCATCATCTGCTGCACTTCAACTTGTTTCAGGGCCAAGTGGGGTTTGCATTTGTAAAAAATGCGTAGCCGTTTGCCAAACTATTTTAGAAGAAGATGGTGCAAAAGCTAGCCCAATTGAAATAGAAAATGTACCGACTCCCCAAGAGTTTAAAACATACTTAGATGAATATGTTGTCAGTCAAGATTACGCAAAAAAAGCACTTGCAGTTGCAGTATATAATCATTATAAAAGGCTTTCTACGCAAACAAATCTTCAGGGAAATGATGATGTTCAAATAGAGAAGTCAAATATTTTACTTATGGGACCAACAGGTTCTGGAAAAACACTTTTAGCTAAAACTTTGGCAAAGAAATTAAATGTTCCATTTGCCATTGCAGATGCTACAACACTAACTGAAGCAGGTTATGTAGGTGAGGATGTAGAAAACGTACTTTTAAAACTCATAAATGCAGCTAATGGAAATGTGAAAGATGCTGAACGTGGCATTGTTTTTATTGACGAAATCGATAAAATTTCACGAAGAAGTGAAAATGTATCAATAACCCGTGATGTTTCTGGCGAAGGTGTTCAACAAGCTCTTTTAAAGATTATTGAAGGTACAAAAGCAAGTGTTCCTCCTCAAGGTGGTAGAAAGCATCCAAATCAAGAGTTGATAGAAATTGACACTACAAATATTTTATTTATTTGTGGTGGAGCTTTTGTAGGCTTAGAAAAAATAATTGATTCAAGAGTAAGTCAGCATTCTATTGGATTTGGTTCACATATAAACACAATGACAGATGATGAAAAGGCTGAATTGCTAAATCAAGTAATTCCTGATGATTTAGTTAAATTTGGACTTATTCCAGAACTTATTGGTCGTATGCCTATAGCTGTTTCATTAAATGAGCTTTCACAAGCCGACTTGGTAAAGATTTTAACTGAGCCAAAAAATGCAATCACAAAACAATTTATGGCATCTTTTGCTATGGATGATGTTGATTTAATTTTTACAGAAGAGGCAATTGCTGAAATAGCTGAAATGTCGATAACACAAAAAACAGGTGCTCGTGGTTTACGAGCGATAGTTGAAAAAATGTTGTTAGATATTATGTTTGAAATACCTTCAATAAAAGGTAAAAAGACGTTAACCATAACAAAAGAAATGGTAATAAATAAACACTGCTCGGGTGACACCTTGCAGATAACACAACGCAGCGCATAAGCGTAAAAGGGGCTGACTAAAAAGTTTAATAACTTGCTAGGCAGCCTTTTTTATTTTATAAGGCTTTTAAGTAAGTCTACCGTTCTTTGTGCAGTCTTTTCCCATGAAAATCTTTTTGTCCATTCTTTTCCATCTTTTATAAGTTTTTCCCGTAATGTTTCATCTGTTACAATTCTTTCAATCGCAGATGAAAATTCTTCATTATTGTCTGGGTCAAAGTATAGGGCATAATCTCCTGCAATTTCGCCAAGTGAACCTTTTTTAGAACACGCAACAGGCACACCGCATGCCATAGCTTCAATTACGGGAAGGCCTACACCCTCATTTACTGATGGGAAAATGCAAGCATCTGAAAGTGAATACAATTTATAAAAGCTTTCCTTTGGGAAATGGCCTGTAATTAGTATATCCGATGCATACTCGCAAGTTTTTAATGCTTCATGGATATTTTTAGCATACGCTTCTTCATTCCCTGAAAGAACTAAACGATGGGGTAGTCCTGTTCTTTTTTTAAAATCTGAAAAAGCATTTATAAGTTCTATATGTTTTTTACCACTGTTTGCTAATCTAGAGGCATATGTAATATATGGCCGTTGAATCGAAAAGGGTTGAATATATGCAATATCTTCAGTTTCGTCAATAATTTCATGCGATTCATGGCTCTTTTCCATTGCAAGTTCGTGGTCTACACCATCGTGTATTACTTCAATTTTTTCTGGTTTTATTTTTAGCTGTAATAAGTCTTTTCTGATAAATTGACTTACAGCTATAACTTTTGTCGCGCGCCTCAAATTTCTTTTAAAAATAATACCAGATATCCAGCTAATGTTGGTTTTTAATGAACTAGAAACTATATCGTGAACAACGATAACAGTTGGTACCTTTGAATCTAAAAGACCTGCAGTTAATCCTGAGGGAAAAAGGACAATATCATATTTTTGCTTTGCTATAAATAATTTAAGCTGAGATGCATGCCATAATTTTTCAGCTTTTCTGTTATCAGGGATTTCTATTCCAATGTATGTTACTCTCTCATCGCCTGGATCAAAAGTATATCTATCTATTTCATGCCCAAATAATTCGTAAGTATCTACATCATTTAAAGGAAGATTTTTTACAAGAGAAGTTACATAAGAGCCTAAGCCTGACTTTCCATGTTCGCATCCGAACACATCTATTCCAATTTTCATCTTTAGTATTGTAGCATAGTTTTGTAATATATGCTATACTTATTTTACCATGAATACTTTATCAATTAACGAGTTTTTCATTGAAAAACTTAAAATTCGCTCAATAACAGAGCCCACAAAAGTACAAGAAAAAGTAATACCTTTAATTGCTACAGGAAGTCACTGTTTTTTTGAATCTGAAACAGGTACCGGAAAAACACTAGCATATTTACTTCCACTTTTACAAAAAAGTTTTTTAGAAAAAACAGACAATGGGTCTGACATTACCTTACTTGAAAAGAACAGAGTTTCAGTTTTTCCAAATCCTGAAGTAATTGTTATTTCTCCAACACTGGAACTAGCTTCACAAATAAAAAATGAAGTAAACAATTTTTTGCCGTTTAAGGCGGTGTTGTGTTTTGGTGGCGCACCTTTAAAACGACAAATAGAAAGCTTTAAAGATAAACCCTATGCAATTGTAGGTTCTTCAATTCGCTTAATGGAACTTATTCATTTAAAAAAGTTAAAAATTGGTTCTGTAAAAGCAATAATCCTCGATGAAGTGGACCGTCTTTTTGCACCTGAAATGAGAGATGAAACTTTAGAACTTGTAGATATGATGCCTAAATGTGCACAGCTTATTGCTTGTTCAGCAACACTTCCGGAATCAATGCAGAAAATTCTTAAAAGAAGTATAGAAAAAAGAGAAAATAAAGAATTTGAAATTGCACTTTTACCAAAAGAAGATGTATTAAAATCGCGTATAAAGCACTGGGCTTTTCATGCAGAAAGCAGAAACAAGGCCAAAGTGCTCAGAAGCTTTTTAGCAGCGGAAAAACCAAAAAAAGCACTTGTTTTTTGCTCAAGAACAGATGACACTATTTATTTAAATGAAACACTTAGGCATCATAAAGTAAACTGTGCTGTTCTTACGGCTAAAACAGATAAGGTAAAAAGAAAACAATCGCTTGACCAGTTTCGCTCAGGAAAGCTTCCCATTCTTATTACAAGTGACTTAGCAGCCCGCGGCTTAGATATTCCAGGAGTTACGCATATAATTCAAATGGATTTACCCTCAAATGCTGACTTTTTTGTACACAGGGCAGGGCGAACGGCACGTGCTGGGAAAGAGGGGATAAATGCTATAATTGGTGATGAATACGAACTACGAAATTTATCAAAGCTAGAAAAAAAACTTGGCATAATTATTTATCCGCGTGAGTTACGAGAAGGCAAAGTAGTAGAAATAATTGATAATTAACAATGTATAATGTATAATGGTTAAGCATTAAGCAATCTAACATTATTAATTATGCATTATAAATTATACATTAGCAATTACTCTTGACCTAAAGCCCCATACTCAGTAAAATAGATGTATATTA
>CAYJKA010000137.1:0-4940 GCA_964370655.1 uncultured Treponemataceae bacterium
CTTTTTTGCTACTTTCACCATAAAAAGGACAGTCAAAACGCTCTGCTGCTCTATGTATAAGCCTTTCTTTATCGTCTGTTTTTCTGTCTATTAAAACGGCAAACTCATCTCCGCTATATCGATACACTTGATAGCCTTTAAATACTTGACGAAGGTGTATAGAAACGCCTTCTAATAGTTCATCCCCGCCTAAAAGGCCGTAACGCTCATTTATTCCTTTTATATTTCTGAGACTATATAAAACGAGCGAAAACTCATACTGAACTGTGTTTGTACTATCTTTTTTTCTTGCATACGCTCGTACTTTTTTTTCTACATCATAGGCAAGTCTAACTCTATTATGAAATCCTGTTAAGCTATCTGTTGATCGTGTAACATTTTGCACATATAAAAATACCACTAAGGCACCTGCAACGTTTGCAAGCCCTGATAGCAATATATCAGGAAATAGCAATTGAGAAAAAGATATTATTGCCATAACGACAATATTTATGCAGATTACAAAACCTATCCCTCTATGTATTGAATTTCTACTTCGAAAGGCTTCTATGAATATTGCAATAATATAAAATAAGGAAATGGGGTAAGGTAGTAGATAAAAAGCACCTCTAACATAACCAGATTCATACGATACCGAAAAAATACTATGTGAAAAATGATTAGCTATAATAAAAATAACATAAAGTAAGTATGGGGTATACAGCAAAATAGTTGAGAGAGAAATTTGTGCCTTGGTGTTTCTGCTTCTTTTTAATGACTTTACATATAAAAAGCCCATAACTAAGGCTAATGGCAATGATATAAAATACAGGTCGACAACAAACTCTACAAGCCATACAGGGTACTGCAAAATATTCATTGTCATATAGGTAGAAATTAATGTAGAAAACACAATTAAAAAAATTGCCCAAACGATACCTTTAAAAAAACGGTTTCGCCTGGAATCAAGTTCTTTTTCTAAAAAGAAATTTAAGAGCAATATTGAAATAATTACAAATGAAGCAAGTTCTGCTGCATAATTGTATTGAATCACAAATACATTCCTTTAATATGTCCCTCTCTTTCCTAAAGGCACTTTACTATTTTTTTAATGAAAATGCAACAAAATCATGAAAATTTAAAGGCTTTGCGTAATAAAACCCCTGAATATACTCACACCCGCATCCCTCAAAAAAGTTAACTTGTTCAACAGTTTCTGCACCTTCTACTATAAGTATACGTTTTTTTTGTTTTAATGCAAGTATAAATAGCTTTAAAAATTCTTCATTGCTTTTTTCTTTTGCTGCTGACAAAACAATACTTCTATCAATTTTTATTATGTCAACAGGCAAATTAAGAACCATACTCACATTAGAATAGTCAACGCCAAAGTCGTCAAGTTCAAAAACAAAGCCTAAGTCCTGCATTTCTTGCATCGTTTTACCAATTAAGCCTGTTTCATCAATTAAAACTCTTTCAGTAATCTCAATTTTTATCCATTTTGGCAAAATAGAATATGCATTTAAAATTGCCATTATCTTATTAACTAAATCTGGTTCTAAAAATTGAATATAAGGAAAATTTATTGAAACTGATTCTAATGACAATGCATCACCATGCTCATCAATAAGTCGGCGCAAATCAGAACACACTTTTTCTATTACGATATATGTAATAGAAACTATCAAACCAGTTTCTTCTGCAAGTGGAATAAATTCTCCAGGATATATAGAATCTTCCGTGTTGTTTTTCATTCGAATAAGAGCTTCTGCCGCAGTAAAGCTTTTTTTCTCTGTTGAATGAATTGCTTGATAATGCATTTCAAAGCCATCATTTTTTACAGCATCTTTTATCCGTTCAATAATGGTGTTTCGTCGGCTCATACTATGAAAAACTGAAATATCATACATATAGTTTGACTTTCCAATACGATTTTTAAGAGAAGAAATAGAATAGTCTACCGCGGTAATTAGAGTTCTTACATCTCTACCAAAATCTGGAAAATCCACACGTGCATATACAACACTCAATATTATTGCAGTATTATCTTCATCGGTAAAAAATGGCTGATCAAAACGCTTTGCAACGTTACATATTTGTTCATCTAAATTATCATCATAAGCGTTAACTAATACTGCAAACTCATCTCCATTGTATCTATACACAGAATAAAAGCTAAACGATTTTTTCAAATACCGACCAACGCTTTCTAGCAGTCCATTACCATTCATTAATCCAAAGCGTTCATTTACACCTTTCATGTTTCTCAAACTAAATACAACAAGAGAAAAAGGCTTATCATGTATACTTGTTTTTATAAACTTATTACTTCTCGTTAATGCAGTTAAATCAAAAGTTAACCTATCCCTATTGTAAAGACCTGTTAGCTGATCATAGGTTTTTGTTACGTTTTGCACATATAGATACATAACTAAAAGGCCTGCTACATTTGCAAAACCTGAAAGCAATATGTTTGAATATACAAATTGAATAAGAGCGATGGCACAAACAATGAGCATATTGATACAAAGAATAAACCATATACCCCTATTTGTCTCTTTTCTATTTCTAATTGCAACAAAAAATATCCCAATAATGTAAAAAAAGCTAACGGGATAAGGAACTTGATATAAAGGGCCTCTAATATATCCGTCCTCTAGCGTAATAGTAAAAAAGTTGTTGAGCCCGTAATTTGATAGCACTAATACTACATACACTATGTATGGTAGTAAATAGAGGAAACTTCGCTTAGTAAAAATAAGCATAGACGTTTTTGTTTGGCGAAGTGAAACAGCATAGTAAAAAACAGCAACTGCTCCCCCAGGTAAAGAAATATAATATAGTACTTTAAAAAGCTCTGTTACCCACAAAGGAAATTTTGTAACATTGTCAGAAGTATATGTAGAAATAAGCGTTGTTATAATAGAAACAAAAGAAGCAATTACAATTGTCTTAAATTGCTTATTTCGACGAGAATCCAGTTCTTTGTCCCACATAATGTTAAAAAGAACAATGCTCACGATAAAAAAGGAGACTATTTCAATTTTTAAGTCATATTGTATCACTTATATTCCTTTTTCTTTCAATTTATACAGTAATTTCCGAATGAAAAACGCCGACTTTTGCTAAACCCAGTTCTTCTTATATAACACTCGAGCACCTACAATAGTTACAAGAACACTAATTGGAATTAGCCCACCAGAAATGCCACTTGCAACACTTGGAGGAAGCGCTAAGAATAATATAAGCACAAATATTATTGGTAGTATTGCAATTTTTGGGTTTTGCGAAATAAACATATATCCCAACGCGCCAAACAAAGCAGGTACAACATTAGTAAATGCAGGTGCAAGGGTTGGAGATGCTAAAATTGGAGTTAATGGTACAAGAGATAATACTCCAATAATTAAAATAAATGTTGTAACCAATGTAGAAGAAGCAACAGATAAAGCTGATAAAATATCGGCTTGTTCACTTCCTTGCTCTGCTCCACTTATTTCTAAAGAATTCATTACACAAGGAATTTTTAAGTTTGTTAAGTTCCCTGTAACAAATGCAAGGTATGAAGCGCGAGGGCCTAAAATTGGAACATAGGTAAGTGTTTCAATAATTCCAATTGGTATGTAGATAATTCCCACTTTAAGAATACCTGCTAAAACATAACTTGCGTTAGGCATTACTCCTAAATAACCACAAAGAATAACGGGGACCGAGCAAATTACCATAAGAGATAAAATTGTCCAAATACGACCAACAACGTGTATATTTTGATTAATTTTCATTACATTCCCCCAAAGCCAAGACTGTTAGAAATAATCATGGCAAAAATCATACCAATAATCATACTTAAAGGCAATGAAAAACCCTCTAAGCTTTTTACTTTATATCGTTTTACTAGTGAGTCACAAATAAACATAATAAAGGCAGAAACAACCATAACAGCAAGGGAAAGCCAACCTTCACGTGCATCTAATCTCCAGTCAATAATTGGGGTGCCTAAAAAGGTACAAATCATCCCCATGAACATTGATGCCACAACAAGTTTTCCCCACTTATTGTCTTTTTGTTGCATATTTTTAATTCCACTTGTATATTTCTTTAAAAAGAACACATTAAACAATGGACCTGAAAGAATACAAAGTGTCATAACAGTAGCAATAGAAACAAAAATTTCAGGTGTTAAATATTCTAATAAAAGGGCAGGAATATTTGCTGCACTTGCGGCTGCATCTGCGGCAATAAGTTCGTACTGTACGGCACCAATAACAGATAAACGAATCCAAGAAAGTGGCACGCCTAGGCCACCAGCCATTGTTACAAGCCCTAACAAAATTGCTATAGAAGGAACTATTGTAAAAATACAGCTAGATCTAATAACTGTTCTAATGGTTTTTTTATCAATGCCCGCAGCAACGGCTGCTCGATACGATGTAACCATAAAGAATACAGAAACGACAATAATAAAAAGTGCTACAAACCCACCTAAAAGATACATAAAAGATGAGTTTGCCATAGAGGCCATATTGTTGTTCATCCACAAACTCCTATTATTTTATTATAGTATAAATATCTTATACTACACATTTTTAGTATTTTTTTATATTTTAGTATACCATAAAATAGCAATCAATGATATACTAAAAGAACAAAAACTGTATGTACAGTTATAATCTTATTGGAGGTATATATGAAGCATTCAATTGCAACCGACAAGGCTCCAGGAGCTATTGGACCATATTCACAAGGAGTACAAACATCATCTCTTGTTTTTACATCAGGACAACTTCCTATTGACCCTGCAACAGGTGCGTTCGCAGGAGATTCAATTCAAGAACAAACCAAGCAAGCGTTGAAAAATGTGCAAGCTGTACTTGAAGCAGCAGGTAGCTCACTTGATAACGTGGTTAAATCTATGGTTTTTTTAAGTGATATGAATAACTTTGGTGGCATGAATGAAGTGT
>CAYJKA010000138.1:0-4913 GCA_964370655.1 uncultured Treponemataceae bacterium
ACAGCACAGGGTAGCACGGTAACTGAAACTTTGGAATTACGTCTTCGAACAATTTGTAGTACGTCTCTAATAGCGGCACCAGTGGGGCTTGTTACTACAGCGATTCGTGGAGAAAAGTAGGGTATCCGTTTTTTTCTGTCAGAGTCAAAAAGGCCTTCAGATGCAAACATCCTCTTTCTTTCTTCAAGAATTTTTAATATGTCACCTGTTCCAAGCTCTTCCATTTTGTCTACTATGATTTGGTATGTTCCTCTTGCTCCATAAACAGAAATTTTACCCTTTACTCGTACTTTCATACCGTCTTTTGGGTTAAATGTTAGATAGCGTGAGCTTCCTTTAAAAAGAGCTGCAGCGATAGATGAGTTTTCATCCTTAATTACAAAATATATGTGCCCAGAGCTTGATGGCCTATAATTTGATATTTCGCCTTCTAGTTCTACGGTAAAAAAATTGCTTTCTAATAAGTCTTTTATGCGATTTGTGAGTTGAGTTACGGTATATGTTTTATTAGCCATAGTTGGCGCTTCAAAATTAAAATTGTCCACGGTAGTTCCTTATTCAACAATTGTAATGCTTAAGGAGGATTTTTGCAAGTGGTTGTAATGTATACGCTTAATGCAAACTGTACAGAAAAATTCTTTGATATAGGTGATATTAAATATAATAAGCAGATTCCTGCAAAATAAGAAATAGCTGCGTTGACTTTTTTAGAAAATCAGTGTATTCTTATACTATGTTACAGCTTAAAGATGCAGACTTTTTTGAAGTTGAAGATGAAGATTTTGATACAATTTTAGCAAATGATATTACTTTTTCGGGATCAATTAAATTTACAAAGCCTTTTATGATTAAGGGAAATGTAAAAGGATCAATCGATGCGACAAGTGATTTAGTTGTTGATACAGGCGCCAAAGTCGCGGCAAACATTGTTGCACAGCGAGTATTGGTTAGAGGATCTGTTACAGGAAATATAGACTCAAAAGGTCTTGTTTTTGTAACTTCATCAGGGTCAGTGGAAGGCGATATTACCTCGTCAAAGGTAGTGCTGGAGCCTGGGTGCATGTTTTCTGGTCGTTGTACCATGGTAAAAGAAGATACTAAATAATATAGGAAAAATTATGACTTTTCAAAAAAATACCATAAAAGTAAGCGTATTACTATTCGTGCTATTTGCTTGTTTTTTTACAGGACTAAGTGCACAAGAGCAAACGAGACCTGATGCACTAGTGTTGTATAATTCAGGACGCTATGCTGAAGCAATTGCAGCTTGTGAACAAGAAATAGCAGAAAATCCTAATAATGTTGAACCTTATGTAGTTATGTGCTGGAGCTTAGTTCGAAATGGACAAAACTCAGAAGCTGAAAACTGGGCAACAAGAGCAAGAGACCTTTCACCATATGATCATCGTGTTGTTGAAATATTAGGTGAGGCAAAGTATTTCCTTGGTAAAAATCAAGAGGCGCTAGATTTGTTTCAAGACTATGTTTCTCTAGTTGGTGAAAATGGTGGAAGAATTGGTGAAGTATATTACTTTATGGGTGAAATTTATATTAGACTTGAAAAATATAATCACGCCGATATTTCGTTTTCAAAAGCTGTAAGAAATGAACCTTTGTATGACCACTGGTGGACTAGACTAGGATATGCACGGGAAATGGCAAAAAACTATTCACTATCACTTGAAGCGTATGAGCAAGCATTAGTGTTGAATTCTACACAAGATGATGCCAGAAGAGGCTACAATCGAATTCTTGAATTATTATAGGTAGATTTGAGTACAGATAATTCTTTATTAATACATTTTGAAACTCTAGGTTGCAAGGTAAACCAAATAGAATCGGAATCGGTTGCAAAGGCCTTTACTGACTCAGGATATTCTTGCACTATGGGAGGACTTATATCGTCTTCTCAGGTTAATGAAAACACAATTCTATGTGTGCTTAATACTTGCACCGTTACTGCAAAAGCTGAACAAAAGGCTAGGCGATTAATACGAATTCTACTAGAAAAATTTCCTATGGCCTGCGTTATAGTAACGGGCTGTTATGCTGAACTAGAAAAAACACTTCTTGAAAGTATAGATAAAAGGCTGTGTGTTTTAAAAGGAACTCAAAAGGACCTGTTAGCAAACTTGCCAAAAGAGATTACAAATTTTTTATCAAGCAATACGCTTTCAAATGATTTCCCTGTGAATCTATCAAAGTTTTGCTCGAGCTATTTTGACAAAACAATAGAGACATTTAAGGCTATTGAAAAGCCTAGGGCGTTTGTCCTTTCAACAGATACATTTATGCAACACTCACGTTCGTCAATAAAAGTACAAGATGGTTGTAATAGCCGTTGTACTTATTGCAGAATATGCCTTGCACGAGGAAAATCTGTTTCATTAGAACCATCAGAGGCATTACAGCGCATTCTTTTATTAGAAGATGCACAGCAACATGAAGTTACAATAACAGGAATTAATCTTTCTCAGTATAAGTGTGAAGGTTATAATTTTGCAAAGTTATTACAATACTTACTTGATAATACAAAAAAAATTCACTTTAGAATATCAAGTTTGCATCCTCAAATTGTAAACGATGAACTTTGCGAAGTGTTATCGCATAGTAGGGTACGGCCACATTTTCACTTATCAATACAATCTGCAAGTGATGCAATTTTAGAAAAAATGGCGCGACCATATAAAGCACATCAAATATATACCGCTATATCCAAATTACGCGAAGTTAAGGAAAATCCTTTTATAGCAGCGGATATTATTGTTGGTTTTCCAGGCGAAACTGAAGAAGATTTTGAGCACACTAGACTGTTATGTGAAAAAGGGAATCTTACATGGGTTCATGCTTTTCCATTTTCACCAAGGCCAGATACACTTGCATATGATATGCACCCAAGGACTCCTCAGAATGTAGCAAATAACAGGGTGAAAATGCTTACTGAAATTGCAATAAAAAATAAAAGGAAATACATTGAATCTTGTATAGGAAAAAACTTTTTGGGTATCGCAGAGCGATTTAGAAAAACAGATATTAATGTTGTTACTGAAAATTTTTTACATGTTAAATGTACTTCTGAAAATAGTATAATTTTACCTGAAAATTTGGGTGGAAAGGAAGTTCTTGTGTGTGTTAACGGGACCGATAAGAAAGATTTGAGACAAGCTGAAGGCGAAGCCTTTGGCACTATTATAAGCATATTTTAGAAAAAAATGCTTATTTATTTCAATTTTTTTACGGTGAGTACTTGACACTTTTTTAATTTTTCGGTATTATAATAAAACATTCGACATTGTGTTGGATGTTCTACGAATGGGCTGCTAGCTCAGCAGGTAGAGCAACGCCCTTTTAAGGCGTGGGTCACTGGTTCGAATCCAGTGCAGCTCAAAGTTCTTTTGTGAGTCATCGCAAAAGAACTTTTTTTTTATAAAACTTTGTCACGAATGCTTTTGTGTTTTTCATTTATAAGTGAAAAAGGTTGTAATAATTAAGGAGTCTCGTGTGGAAAAATTATTATGGGATGCAGAATACAGCACAGGGGTTAAACAAGTTGATGATCAACATAAAAAGCTTGTTGATATTATGGGCGTGTTTTATGATGCCATTGTTGGTGACAGAGAAGAGTTTTTAAAAAACAAGGTACAAATACTTAAAGAATTAGTTGATTACACTGTGTATCATTTTGGTTGTGAAGAAAAGTTGTTTAACGAAATAAACTACTATGCTAAGGATATGCATACATTACAACATTCAATGTTTATCGAACAAGTGCAAGAACAAACCAAAGATTTGTTTGATGACGATATTGAAAAAAGCAAAGATTTTTATTCATTCCTAACAGTTTGGTTATTGGGACATATTTCTAAATCAGATAAGCTTTTTTGTAACAGATATTTGATAGCATTAGAAGAAAATGCGAAAGCTGATAGTAATAAATTTACGCTGTAGCTTTGCTAGTGGCACACTTATAGGGAGCTGAGTATGATGAGAAAAATTGTTTGGAGTGATGACTTTTTGGTAGGTATACCAGTTGTTGATTCGCAACATAAAAAATTAGTTTCACATGTAGGTGATTTATGTGATATTCTTTCTGATACTGAGGATCAATATGTATCTAAACGTGAGCAAATTTTGAAAGAAATTGTTGAGTATACTGAGTATCACTTTAAAACAGAAGAAGAACTATTTGTAGAATATAATTATCCTGAAGCTGAAATCCATAAAGCTCAACATAGAACTTTTGTTAGTGAAGTTTCAAGACAAGTTCAAAACTTGCTATTGGCTGATATAAAACATGGTGAAGTTTTTTATGGCTTTTTAGTAACATGGTTGTTAAGCCATATTGCAAAAGCTGATAAAGCATTTGCAAATAATATACGTGGCAAAATGAATGTATAGATAGAAAGGTGATACTCAATGTGAGTGTCACCTTTTTTTTATTTAAAAGTGAATATAGGCATAAAAAAAACCTTGTAAATGAATTACAAGGTTTTTAGTGGGCGGCGAGGGGATCGAACCCCCGACAACCTGGGTGTAAACCAGGTGCTCTCCCAGCTGAGCTAGCCGCCCGATGTATTAATATAATATCAAATACTGAAAAAGTTGTCAATACTAAAAGTGCATTTTTTTCAAAAAAAATGCACTTTTTTTACCTTATTTTTTTCTCATATCATCAATTTCTTTTACGTTTTCTTGTGTCATAGGACTTACACATTTTAGCATTGCTGTGTTTATTGTCATTATAGCGGCATTTTCTAATACTTCTAACCTATCAAATGCTTGTAAAATGGTGTTCCCTACAGTTGAAATACCGTGGTTTTTCATTACAGAAATATTACACTTACTAAGGCTTTGTGCTACAATTTCTGCCAGTCCATCGGTACCCATAAGGGCATACGGAGAATAATCTACTT
>CAYJKA010000139.1:0-4862 GCA_964370655.1 uncultured Treponemataceae bacterium
ACTTAACTCGTGACTCTCGTATGGTTGAACGTAAAAAATACGGTCAACGTGGTGCACGTAGAAGATTCCAATTCAGTAAACGTTAGTCGTTTGACTGTAACTGGAATAAAACAAGTCTCAAAGGATGTTTTGCAAATTGCAACTTCCTCTGGGACTTTTTTTTTAAGATTATGCTATTTATCTCAAATTAATGCTGAGAACATTGATGTTAACGTTTGTTTTGATGAAGATGAGCAAACAGAAATTGTGGATGCAGCCCTTGCCTTTGCTTGTGAGCAAAAGGCTATTTCGTATCTTTCAAGAACTGAGCATTCTCGTTTTATGCTTGAAACAAAATTATATAACAAGCAGCACACAAAAGAATCAATACAAAAGGCTTTAGATTACTTAGAGAATAGAACCTTTTTAGATGACCGTCGTTTTGCACAGGCGTGGCTTAGAAATAGAAGCATAACAAAAGCCGAAGGCCCCAGTAGGTTGAGTATTGAACTTGCAAAGCGTGGTGTAAGTCGTGATATTGTTAATGATGTTTTAAGTGAATATTTTGAGGATAACGATGTGGAGCTGTTATTTAAGAAAGCGCTCGATAAATTACAGCGCCTTGGAAAGACAGGAGATAAGTTAAGAGATGCTCTTATTCGCCAAGGCTTTGATTGGAAAATGATAAAAATGTATTACAAAGAAAATGACTAAGTTTTAGACCTTTCGAGTGCTTTACTTAAAAGACTTGTAAACTTTGTTGAGTCTTCTGGCATTGAAGAATGTCCGACCTTTGCACTAATTTGTGCAGTTTTTCCCATAATTGAAAATGGTTGTTTTGAAAGATCTAAAATGCGTTTTGAAACTGCATTTATGGCTTCTTTTGACATGGAGCCTTCTAAGAAAACAACAAATTCTTCTTCTCCTAGATGTATTACCATGCCACCTTTTACATTGTATTTAACTCTTTTTGAATAGGCTATAAGAAGTCCATCTCCAAATGTAGATCCTTCTTTTTCTTTAAAATCGCTATAGCCTTTTAGAGCAATGTATATTAGTGTTGCAGCATTCTTTTCGCTAAGCAGAGATTCTAATTTTTTTTGATTATAAACCCCTGTTAGGGAATCGACATAGAGTTCGTAGTTTAATTGTTTTTTTATTGTTAATTTTTTTTGTCTTGTATATACATACATATAATATACACAACGCAGCGATAAGAAAATTGCTAGCACTAACAAAGGGTTACAGAGTTTTATAAAAGGAATGCTTAAGGAAAAAACCCACTTACTTCCTTCTATATCAATCTCTTTTTTTGTTGAGTAAATATCTGTATATGATTTGCTTTTAGTTATTATGTTTAATGATTCTTCTTCTAAAAGCTCAATTTTATATGTGTATCCTAGTAAGTTGATTTCATCTAATGACAATGTTGGAATTATGCCATTAATTGAATATGCTGTAGTTATAAATCCTTTAAACTCTTCACTTTTATTTACTGCCGTATGGACAATAGGGTTTTTTATTATCATCAGCTTTTCATTTGATGTTGGATCTGTGTATAAATAGATTAATATTTCGTTTGATGACAAAGCTACTTGACTTAAAAGAGCTTCCTCTGCTTTAAAAAATCCGTTAGTACCAACAAAATGATTATACTTACTGTGTGGGTATACAAATTGCACTGCTTGATTTGGTGAATATGAAAAAAAATCTAGTGGATGAAGTGAATTTATATAGTTTGCAATAGCATTGAATTTGCTTTGATCTATGCTGTCACCGCCTGCTACAAATACTGCCTCTGGAATCCTAGAAATATCTATTAGAGATGATATACTATGCAGAATTGTATCTTTATACAATTCTGCAATACTATTTGCTTTTTTTTCATTGCTTTGAATTATAAAAACTTGAGCTATAATAGTAATAATAAGGCTGAGTACAAGTGTTCTTATAGACAATCGATTAAAGAGTTTCATGTTAACCACCTAGGTACAGAGTATCAAAAAATTATGATACTATATTATCGTCTTATTTGTACAATGTGTTTATTATATCCTGAGGTTTGTTTGAGCAAATACCTTTTACACCCTTTGTAACAAGTTCATGTGCTTTGTTAGAATCATCAACTGTCCATACCCAAACATCTTTTTTTTCATTTCCCTTATAATCTTTCCAACAAGGTTTTAATAATGTGGGCTTACAAAAAAACTTCCCCTTACCACCTCGAACCCAAAAAGGAGACTTAGGATTTGTATCATAAATAAGTGCAGTAGGAATAGAGCTATGCTTAGAAAACTCTTTTATAGCTAGTGGGTTAAAAGATGATGCTAAGAATCTATCTGGGTTTTCAGGATTTTTTTGTAGAGCTTCATGAATTACCTCTGCAGTTTTTTGTGCAACTGCTTTGACTTTTAGAGTATCAATTTTTATTTCTATATCTGCATACATATCAGTTCCAAGTACATCAAGTACTTCTGAAAGTAGCGGTATTTTTTCGCCAATAAAATCTTTTCCAAACCAAATGCCAAAGTCATATTTTAGTAAATCTTCATAATTAGTTTCTTCAACTTCTATATCTGGAGCATCGCTCACTTCTCCAGTTTCTACTGAAACTAGGCGCCCTGTTCGTTTAATAGATTCATCATGAATAACTACAAGTTTTCCATCTTTTGTGAGGTGTACATCAAGTTCTACTCCTGGAATTCCAAGCTCACGTGCTTTTCTAAAAGCCGCTAAGGTATTTTCAGGTGTTATTGATGATACTCCACGATGAGCAAATAAATAAGGTTCTCTTGCTGATGTGTAAATGTTATTTGTATGTAAATTTTTGTTATCCATATTGTAATTATACCAAAATCATGCTAAACTTGTATAGAGGAAGATAAAAGAATGACGGAAAATAACAACGGTTTTAGAAAATATTTGCCAATTACTTTTTTAATTGGGGCTGGTTTTTTTACTATGGGATTAATGGATCCATTATATGATAGTTATGTAACCATTTTTTTAAGTCAGTATATTCCATATAAGTGGCTAGTTGGAATGTTTATGGCATTAGATAATGCTTTAGCAATATTTTTAATACCACTTGTTTCTGCTTGGTCAGATAATACACGAACAAGAATTGGTAGGCGGATGCCATGGATTATTGTTCTCCTTCCCTTATCAGCAGTTTTTTTTAGTGCTATTCCTTATGCTGCCCGAACATCATTTGTTGCACTTGTCGTGGTTTTGGCATTATTAAATCTATTTAAACAATCTGTTCGTGGTCCTGTTGTGGCCCTTATGCCAGATGTTGTACCCCCTGAATATCGTTCGCAAGGTAATGGTGTTATAAACACTATGGGTAATATTGCTGGTATTGTTGGAACTCTGTTTTTAGCACGCCTTATGGATGTTGATATTGTACTGCCAATTCTTGGTGAAACAAAAGATGCACTATCTTTTCCTGTTGCAGGTGTTTTAGTTGTATTAGCAGCTATTATGTTATTAGTTTTTGTGAAAGAAAATAAATCTAAAGGGTACGTTCAAAACTCAAGTGCAGATGATAGTGAAAAAGAAGAAAAGGTGCCATTTTTAAAGAGTCTCTCTCTTGTTCTAAAAGGTACTGCACGAAAAGAAGGCGAAAAGGTAGATCGCAGTACGTTCTTTGTATTATTGTCTCTCTTTTTATGGTTTATGGCATATCAAGGATTAGTTCCTTATGTTGCAGAATACAGTATTTTAACCTTTGATATTTCTATGGGAAGTGGAGCGTTTGCCGCTGGTATGGTAGCCATTGCTTCTGCCATTTTTGCAATTCCTATGGGATACGCGGCAAATAAGTGGGGGCGAAAACGCATGATTCGCCTTTCACTTCTTGGTGTAATTGCCGTTCTTATTGCGCAATTTATTTTTGCTGAACTTGTTATGCGCTTAGGTTTAACTGGCGGTCACCTTGTATATATCTTTTGGGCATTAATGTTCTGCTTTGGTATTTTTTGGATTTGTATTGTTGCAAACTCTTTTCCAATGCTTTGGCAAATGGCAGGCTTTGCGCGAATTGGTTTATATACAGGACTCTATTATACATTTTCGCAAGCAGCAGCAATTATCGCACCATTTTGTGGCGGGCTTATTATTGATTTAGTAAGTTACCGTGGGATATTCATTTACGGTGCTGTTTTCTTTGTTTTAGCCTTTATTACTATGGGCTTTGTGACAAGTGGTGAAAAGACAGACGAAGCAGTAAAATAATGTGCAATTAATCGTCGTTTTATGTATGAAAAACTATTCATAAACCACAAAAATTAGTATGGTAAACGGTACCGTTTTCACGAATGAAAACAGTACCGTTTACCATTGTACATTATCAATTTTACATTTCTATATAACTTCAATAGCTCCGTGTGGGCGAATGCTCATTGCATATACAGGGCTTAATTCACCACTTGCTTTATCGTAGCCAAGTGCTTTTTCCATGTATTCTGTGTATTCTTCTCGTAAGTTGTTTGGAATAAATGCTTGAATAACACCTGCGAACCCGCCACCGTGAATACGACAGGCGCCAACTCCTTTTGAACGAATAAATATTTCTGTTAGGGCAAGACACACTGAAATTGGTTGTTCGTGTGCAAAGCCAGGAACAAATACATTTTGGAGCCATTTCCAAGATGAATTTCCAGAATCTGTAATAAGTGATAAAAATGTTTCAAAATTGCCACTTTTTAGTGCTGCTACTTCTGAGTCTACTCTATCATTTTCTTCAATAAAGTGTACTGCTCGCATAACTGCGCGGTCTCCACATTCTTTTCTAATTTTTACAAGATTGTCGCTAATATTCTTAAACGATAACCCACGTAATGTTTCTTTTCCAAGAAGTTTAGCAACAGCCTTCATTTCAT
>CAYJKA010000140.1:0-4846 GCA_964370655.1 uncultured Treponemataceae bacterium
AGTATACTATGAAAGTAAGAACAAGTGTAAAGCCTATTTGTGATAAATGTAAGGTAATCAAACGATTCGGTATTGTACGAATTATTTGTTCTAACCCTAAACATAAGCAGCGACAAGGCTGATCTTAAGGAGAAATAAATGGCTCGAATTGCGGGAGTTGACCTCCCTAACAAACACGTCAATATTGCATTGACATATATTTATGGTATTGGGCGTTCTTCTGCAGATGAAATCTGTGCAAAAGCTAAGATTGAACCAACAAGAAACATGAATGATTTATCAACTGATGAAGTTGCGGTAATTCGTACTCTTATTGATAATGAATACACTGTAGAGGGTCGTCTTAGAACAGAAGTTGGTCTAAATATTAAACGCCTTATGGATATTGGTTGTTACCGAGGCTTGAGACACAGAAAGGGTCTTCCTGTACGTGGTCAACGAACTCGAACCAATGCACGTACTCGCAAAGGTAAGAAAAAGACCGTAGCTGGTAAGAAGAAATAAGCTGGAGGCATAAATAATGGCAACCGTTAAAAAAAGAAAAGAGAAGCGTAGCGTATACGAAGGTAATGTATATATTCAAGCTACATTCAACAATACTATTATTACCATTACTGACCTAAAGGGAAATGCTTTATCATGGGCTTCTTCAGGTGGTCTTGGTTTTCGTGGAGCAAAGAAATCAACTCCTTTTGCTGCACAATCTGTAGCTGAAACTGCAGTGCAAAAAGCAGTAAGTTACGGTTTAAGAGAAGTACACGTATTTGTTAAAGGCCCTGGTGTTGGACGCGAATCTGCTGTACGCTCTTTGGGCGCTATGGGGTTAAAGATAAAGTCTATCAGTGATGTGACACCTATTCCACACAATGGATGTCGACCTCGCAAAACTCGACGTATGTAGGAAGGTAATATGGCCCGAAAAAACTTAATGCAGGGTTTTAAAACACCCAAAGGAATTATGTTTGAATATCTAGAATCAAATCCTAATTATGGAAAGTTTATTGCTTATCCATTTGAAACAGGATATGGTACTACTGTAGGTAATACTCTTCGCCGAGTATTGCTTTCAAGTATTCAAGGATATGCAATTACATCAGTTCGCATTACATCATATGATGCTGATGGAGTACCACATGTAATTTCAAGCGAATTCGAAACCATTCCGAATGTTGTAGATGATGCGCTTCAAATTTTGAACACTTTAAAACAAATTAGGGTAAAGCTTGCAGAAGATGTAGAACAAGAAACTTTCATGTTTGAATTTTCAGGTCCAGGAAAAGTAACCAGCGATATGCTCGAAAAGGGCAGTCAGCTTGAAGTTTTAACTAAGGATGTTGAGCTTTTTACCATGATGGATGGAGCAAAACTAGAGTTCGAAATGCAAGTTGACTTAGGCAGAGGGTATATCCCAGCAGAAGAAAACGAGAGATATATTGAAGTATTGGGAACTATTCCAATGGATGCAATTTTCACTCCTATTCCGAAAGTTAAGTATGCTATAGAGCCTTGTCGCGTTGGACAAAGAAATGACTATGACAAATTAGTTATGGAAATTTGGACTGATGGTACAATTGCGCCTGAAGACGCTTTAGCAGAAGCTGCTAAAATTATTAAAGAGCATTTTTCAATTTTCATTAATTTTAATGATAGTGAAATTGGTCGAAGTGAAGAATTGGATGAAGGTGATGAAAGAATTAAACAACTTTTAAGCACACCAGTTGAAGAACTTGAACTTTCAGTTCGTTCGTCTAATTGTTTAAAAAATGCAAATATTCATACTATTGGTGAATTAACAAAGAAAACAGAAGATGACATTGCCAAAACACGCAATTTTGGTAAAAAGAGCTTATTAGAAATTAAGGACAAGCTTCTTGAATGGAACTTGAATCTTGGTATGACCGACTACAGTCATCTTAAAAACGCGGTAAACTTCACTAAGAAAAAGGAAGAATCAGATGAATCATAGAAAAGGTTTTAACCCACTTTCAAGGACTAGTTCTCACAGAAGAGCAATGTCACGTAACATGGTAACATCTTTGTTTCGTTACGAGCGGATTACAACAACTAAAGCAAAAGCATTAGAAGTACGTAAGGCTGCAGAAAAAATGATTACTAGAGGAAAGGTTGACACAGTTCATAACCGCCGACAAGTAGCAAGATTTATTTCTGACCCTGCTATTCTTGCAAAGCTTTTTACAGATATTGGTCCTAGAATGAAAGATCGTAAGGGTGGTTACACTCGCATCATGAAACTTGGTTTCCGCCAAGGAGATGCAGCTGATGTTGTTATTTTAGAATTGGTTGATTACAAATTCGATGCAGAAAAAGAGACAAAAGCTCCTGCTAAGGCAAAAGTAGCTGAAAAAGCTGAACCTAAAGCAAAAAAAGCTTCTGCAGAAAAGGCTAACTAGGAGGGATTATGTCAAAAGCACATCGTGGTAAAGGTATTAAAGACCAAGTTAAAAGCGGTAGAGGATGTTGTCCTCGCTGTAATAACGAAAATATTAAAGTTCTTTATGAACATGAAATTGACGGGCAAAAAATGACAGTTTGTAAATATTGCAATGCTGCCATTAAAAATAACCCGCCACCTAAGCCTGTGGTAGAAGAAGCTCCAGCTCCAGCAGCCGAAGAAGCTGTTGAAGCTCCAGCAGAAGAAACCTCAGCTGAGGAAACAACTGCAGAATAATTTATTATTATGTAGAAAAGGGAAGCATGTCTTCCCTTTTTTTATTTTAAATTATAGCTAGTTAAGAACCCTCCTGCAAAGACTATATTAATTCTAACCTTGACGACCCTGTAAATTCAGATAGTATCATAACCTCATATAAGACAAAGGCTCTTAATTATAAAAATATACAACAAAAGACTTTAATACTCTATTCAAAATACAAATTTTATGCTATTATAATTCTATGAATGTAGTAGTAATTGGTGCCCAATGGGGCGATGAAGGTAAAGGAAAAATTGTCGATTATTTGGCAGATTCATGCGATATAGTCGTTCGTTATGCTGGTGGAGCAAATGCGGGACACACTATTGTTGTTAATGGTGATCAATATGCATTGCACTTAGTACCATCAGGAATTTTGCATCCAGGTAAAAAAGTATATCTTGGAATGGCAATGGTTATTGACCCTAAGGCTTTATTTGAAGAATTAGATATGTTAAAAAGCAAGGGCATTGACTGGGAAGGACGTGTATTTATCTCAGATAGAGCGCACTTAGTATTGCCTCGTTATCGAGAAATGGATAAACAGCGAGACTTGATGCGAAAAAATCCTATTGGTACAACTGGACGTGGTATTGGTACTACATACTCAATGAAGTCAGAGCGAGATGGAATACGATTAAGCGATCTAACTTGGAAAGATAAAATGGATGAGCTAGAAGAAGAAGACAGAACATTCTTAGCTCCTTATATAGAAAAATTAGTAGAAATGCGTGTAGATCTAACTGCAGAGCTATGGCAATACAGAAAATCAAATGTTCTAATGGAAGGTGCACAAGGTGCTTTGTTAGATCTTGACTCTGGAACCTATCCATATGTATCCTCTGGTATGTCTTGTGCATCTGGAGCTGCAGTAGGGTCAGGACTTGGACCAAAAAATCTTGATGAAATTCTAGGTGTATTCAAAGCATATTCCACACGTGTAGGAAATGGCCCTATGCCAACAGAATTCGATGAAGAAACACAAAGTGAATTATATCATTACGTTAGAGAAACTGGTCGTGAGTATGGTGTTACAACAGGCCGCCCAAGAAGATGCGGTTACTTAGATTTAGTAGCTCTTAGATATGCTTGTCGTGTAAATTCAATTACAAGCTTAGTTTTAACTCACTTAGATATTTATGATACATTGGATGAAATTGAAGCCTGTGTTGCATATGAAATTGATGGAGTAGAAGTTACTGATTTCCCTACTTCAATTGAAGCATTAGAAAAAGCAAAGCCAGTTCTTAAGAAATTTAAGGGTTGGAAAACTGCCTTAAATGCTTGTCGTTCGTACGACGAATTATCTGACAATGCAAGAAAATACGTTGAATTCATTGAAGAATATTGTGAAACTCATGTTGGTATTATTTCAGTTGGTTATGAAAGAGATGATACCTTTATTCGAACTCAACCATTTGGAGCATAAAGTATGGTTACACTCCAAGATTTAGGTGGGTATACATTCCCTTCCTTGTTTAATCACTCGGTAAAACATTTTGCGGAGTGTAACGCTCTATCATTTGTTAATTCAACCCCTATTACTTATTCTGAAGTAGAAAAAAAAGTTAAGGAAGTAGCAGAGTTTTTGGCTACGCTTAACATTCAGAAGGGTGATAAGGTTGCAATTTGGAGTGGAAGTGATCCAAATTGGTGTATTGCTTATTTTGCAATTGTCAATTATGGTGCAATAGCCGTTCCAATTTTGCCTGACTTTAGCATTGGTGAAGTTGAAGCTATATTAACTCACGCCGATGTGTCAGGTATATTTATTTCCGAAAAAATGTATACACAGACTTTAACCCTTCCGGCAAAGCTTATTCCTTTTATAATCCGGGTTGAAGATTTTTTTCTACTTAGAAAAGAGAAAAAGAATCTTAAAGAACCTCTCGATTCATTAAAAGATTTAAAAGGGGCAGTACCAGTAGTTACAATTGAGCCAGAAGATACAGCTTCTATTATATATACATCAGGTACAACTGGTCGTTCTAAGGGTGTAGAATTAACACATAAAAATCTAATTTTTATGGCATTACAGGTTCAAACTGTACAAAGAATAAACAAGCGTGACAGATGCTTGTCTTTCTTGCCTTTGTCTCATGTATATGAGTTTAGTTTAGGCTTTATTTTGCA
>CAYJKA010000141.1:0-4828 GCA_964370655.1 uncultured Treponemataceae bacterium
TTTCAGTCACCCTTGACCGGATCCACCTATCACCATCAAACCTACATTTGATGACCGGTTTGGCATCCTAGAGCCATGATTTATAACTGGCGTTATAATCAAACCAAGAACCCATCGATGCCAAATTATCCAATGTTGTCAACGACAAACATTATTTCCATCCAGGGTCGTGTTAACCTGATTCAGCCTTTTTTGCCAAACCTTTACGGAACACTAGCTTTTATTAAATACTTGCTTTAATAAAACCACTTAACTCTCAAAGAACCCTTACGAATAGCACAATTAAATTTTGCTATTCGCAGTCCACACCCAACTCTTTTTTAGAACGAGATGTGGAAGTAATTTATACCATAAAAATGATTTTTATGCAAGTGCTTTTAAAAGAATTTAGTTAAAAATGTTTACCTTCCTACAAAATAGTACTAACAAGGGTCAACTTACAAAACAAGGACATTTCCCTGTAACAAAGCACACCCTCATACATACCAAGCACAAACACTGTAAGCTTTACAAAAGAGCCTATACTTATAAAAGTACAGGCTCTTTTAACGATGTTTTTTAACATACTACCCCATCGCATATGTAGGAGCGCGCCAGGGCAGCATACACTAAAATTCAATAGCTATTTTCATAACCTTATCACGTTCGTCACTTGCACACAAAAAAGCTTCTTGTGTTTTTTCAAACGGAAACGTCTTTGTTATCATGTCTTTTACTTGAATAACGCCATCTGAAACAGCTTTAATTGCAGTTGGATACATATTAACATACCTAAAAACACTAACCACATCGGCCTCTTTGTCATTTGCTGCCATAAACCTAAAAGGTGTTTCACCATGTACATTACCAACCATAACAATTTTGCCACCAGGCCTGACTAAGTCGACACTCATAGAAGCAGTCTTTGAATTTCCCGCAGCTTCAACTACAATATGCGCACCTAAATTTTCAGTCGCTTCTAATACTGTTTTGATTACATCTTCCTTAGTTGCATTAATCAATTGACTCGCGCCCATTTTCTTTGCAAATTCAAGACGCAAATCGTGAAGATCTACAACTAAAATATCCTGCACTCCCATCGCTTTTAAAGAAGCAATAGCCATAAGACCAATACAGCCCGTCCCCAAAACAACAGCCTTCATACCGAGTGATGCTCCACTTCTTTTAATTGCATGCATACCGACACAGAGAGGTTCTATTAATGCACCTTCAATTGTGTTCATATTATCAGGCAACGGAAAGCCCATCTTTGCAGGATGAGATACGTAACGCGACAATGCCCACCTTGTAAAAGGAGGAGCTGCCATAAAATCCATTTTACGGCAAAGATTATAATGGCCTTCTAAACAATACGAACATACACCACAACCTGCACCAGGCTCAATCGCTACCGTATCACCTACTTTTAGGTGTGCTACATTTTTTCCAACTTCTTCTATTACTCCTGCACATTCATGACCTAATACAATTGGAAGCTTTGGGTTTTTTATCATTCCCCCAAATGTAGGGTCTTCAAAAAAATGTACATCCGATCCACAGATTGTTACATGTTTAATTTTCACCAACACATCATCATCACCGACTTCTGGCATTTCAGAATCTCGAATATTAATTGTTCGAATATCATCTAAATACGCTGTTTGATTTTTCATGCTACCCCTCTATAATATTAAGCATTTGGCAATACGATTATTTTGCCACGCTGTCTATAACTAGAATCTGTAAAAATTTCTATAGCGTTATCGATTGGTATTCTGTCGGTAATAATAGAATCAACATCCAAGACTTTTGTTTCCATCATATCTATAACACGTTGAGTACATAATGGATTTACAAATGAAGATGTTATTATTAATTCCTTTCTAAAAACTTGTTCAAAAGGAAGAATTGTCATTTTTGTTCCACTTGAAGCAAGTCCAAAAAGCATAACTGTAGCTCCTTTTGAAGCAATTTCCACTGATGAATGCATAGCATGCACATTTCCTGAACATTCAATTACTTTATCAATTGTGCGAATACCGCTTTTTTCAATTTTTTCTACTGCATTTTCATTTACAGGATCTATTGTTAACGCTACACCCATACTAACAGCCAACGCTCGTTTTTCCTCATTTGGCTCAATAACTACAATTTTTGCAGCACCTGCAAGCTTCACAAGACTCAGCATTGTTTGCCCTACAGAACCGAAGCCAATTATCGCAACAGTATCACCTAAGCGAATACTTGTTCTATCTATACCATGTAAACAACATGCAACCATTTCAATAAGAGCTGCACTTTCATAGCTTACCGAATCAGGTATTTTATAAATCACTTTTTTATCAATTATACTATACTGAGCAAATCCTCCATACATAGTAACACCATACGCCTGAGCACTCAAACAGTAATGCACATTACCACACTTACATTGATAACATTCGCCACAGTACAAATTAGGGTCAACGCATACACGGTCACCAGGTGAAAATTCCTTAACGTTATTCCCAACTTTCTCTATAACACCTGAAAATTCATGCCCCAATACCATTGGAAGCACACTGTCAGTTGCACCACCTTCACCTTCATACAAATGAAGATCCGTACCACACACACCAGCTGCCATTACTTTTACTAAAACTTCATCTTCCTTTAATTCAGGAAGCGATACGTCTTTAATTTCTAACTTTTTTGCTTCTTTTAATAGCAATGCTTTCATACTGAACCCTTTATCATTACTTAACTAAGTTAACTAATGATACTCTATTTTTTTTTACCTGTCAACATTATATCTGAGCAATATAAAATTTTTCTAATTTATTACTAAATAAGCTTTTTAGACTTCCCAATGTACAGTTTTATTGCTATAATAAATTAACTCTGTTAACTAATACTGCATAAAAAAGGAAAAAAAGATGAACAAAACATTTGATGTTATAGGACTAGGTGAAATTCTTATAGATTTTACACCTGCCGGTAAATCTGAATTAGGATTCCCTGTATTTGAATGCAATCCAGGTGGAGCACCTCCAAATGTGTTGACTTCTATTAACCGACTAGGCGGCAAAAGCGCATTTATAGGGAAAGTAGGACAAGACGATCTTGGAAAGTTGTTAATAAAAACACTTGAAAATGATAATATAGACACAACTTGTTTATACACAGATACTGAAGTGGGTACAACTCTTGCATTTGTCACTTTAGATGATACTGGAAATAGATCTTTTAGCTTTTTTAGAAACCCAGGGGCCGATTTAATGCTTACATCATCTGAAATAAATGAAGATATTATTAAAAAATCAAATATTTTCCACTACGGCTCACTTTCATGCACTGCGGAACCTTGCAAAGCAGCAACAATAAAAGCTTTGGAGATTGCACAAAAAAACAATCTAATTATTAGCTACGATCCAAATCTACGATTATCCCTCTGGAAGAGCGAATCAGATGCAAAAAAAGTTATTCTTGAACTAATGGAATATGCAGATATTGTTAAAATTAGTGAAGAAGAATTTGAATTTTTAACTGGTGAAAAAGATTTTTACACACATGCTAAAGCTTTTAAAGAAAAATATAACATAACATTACTTTTTGTAACATTAGGGCCTAAAGGTGCCTATTATTCGTTGGGCGACTACAGTGATACATTGGAAACCTATGATGTCAAGGTTGTAGATACTACAGGTTCAGGTGATTCATTTATGGGAGCGTGTTTATTTAAACTCTCTACAATAAACAAAAAATTAACAGACATATCAAACGACGAAATGAAATCAATTATTGATTTTGCAAACGCTAGTGGTTCTATGGCTGCCACAAAAAAAGGGGGAATACCATCTATTCCCACAAACGATGAAGTTATATACTGCCAAAAGAATGTTCCCCTAATGTAGGCCTAAGAATGGACGGACAGAATTTTGAAAACATTTTTAATACAAATCGTTCTCTTATAATTCAATTCTTGCAAAAGAACAAGATTGGAACACGCTCGCAGTTAAGCAAGTCATTAGATTTAACACCTGCTGCAATTACTAAAATTGTACAAGATCTTATTGAAAAAAATGTTTTAGAAGAAACAGGCTTTTTTGCAGGTGAAAAGGGGCGCCGCTCTGTTGGACTTAAGCTTAGACAAGACTTTTTCTTTATTGGCATTGCAATCTCAAGAAGAAGCTTTTCAATTGGCGTTTTTGACTTTAATGCAATAATATTTGATTATCATTCTGAGGATATTAACGGAAAAGGATTAAAAGAAGTCTTAAGTGATGTTAGACACTTTATAAGTAAATACATCGAGAGTTTTCCAAATGTTGTTTCAATTGGCATTTCAGTTCCAGGACCATTCCTAAACTACGAATCAAAAATTGCATTAGTAACTGAGACTTCAGGCTGGCAGGACATTAACATTATGAATGAATTAGAAGGATACTTTAACATCCCGATAATAGTAATGCATGATGCAAACTCGTGTGCGCTAGCAGATATGTGGCTTGGAGATTATAACATTTCCAAAGACTGTGTTCTTGTACATCTACTTGTAGGAGAAGGTGTAGGCGCAGGCATAATTATAAATGGAGAAGTTTTTATTGGGCATGATGGTGTTGCAGGTGAAATAGGTCATGTTAGCATAGATATAAATGGCCCAAAATGTCAATGTGGAAATTACGGGTGTCTTGAATCTTATTGTTCTTCAATTGCGTTAGTAAAGCGAGCACAAGCATTATTAGCTAAATACCCTACTTCAAAGTTACACGCATATAAAAGCCTAACACATTCAGAAATATTCAAGCATGCAAGTGACGAAGATGAGCTTTCGCTGTTATTAGTTAATGAAGCTGGAAGATATATTGGG
>CAYJKA010000142.1:0-4733 GCA_964370655.1 uncultured Treponemataceae bacterium
ACACCTTGTTGAACAGTGAACTCCATATCTTGCATATCTTTGTAGTGTTTTTCTAAGTTATCACGAATTGAAACAAGTTGTTCGTATACTTCTTTGTTTTCGCTAGCTAATTTTGAAATAGGTTCTGGTGTTCTAATACCTGCAACAACGTCTTCACCTTGTGCATTCATGAGATATTCACCATAAAATTGGTTTTCACCAGTAGATGGGTCACGGCTAAAACATACACCTGTTCCTGAGTCATCACCAAAGTTACCGAATACCATAGATTGAATATTAACAGCAGTTCCAGCAAGTCCACGAATATTTTCTAATTGTCGATATTTAATAGCACGGTCATTCATCCATGAACCAAATACAGCGTTAATTGATAACCACATTTGGTCTACTGGGTTTTGAGGGAAGTCCTCACCAACACTTTTCTTATAGATTTTTTTGTATTCGCCTACAAGTTCTTCCAAGTCTGAAGCTGTTAAATCAGTGTCGAGTGTAACACCCTTGTTTTTTTTGATTGATTCAAGCGCATGTTCAAAATCGTCATGGTCTACGTTCATTGCAACGTTACCAAACATTTGAATAAATCTTCTGTATGCATCCCATGCAAAACGTGGGTTATTTGTTTTATTTGTTAAGCCAACTACCGCTTTGTCGTTCATACCTAAGTTTAGAACAGTGTCCATCATACCAGGCATAGAAACAGCAGCACCAGAGCGAACTGATACCAATAATGGATCGTCAGCGTCTCCAAGTTTTTTACCAATTGATTTTTCTAATTTTTCTAGGTTTTCAGCAACTTGTTTTTTTAATTCATCGGAATGACTTTTGTTATTTTCATAGTAAAGCTTACATACTTCAGTTGAAATAGTAAATCCTGGGGGAACTGGAATTCCAAGGTTAGTCATTTCTGCTAAGTTGGCACCCTTTCCACCAAGTTCTGTTTTCATTGAAGCATCTGCTTCTGCTTTTCCGTCTCCGAAAAAGTACACAAATTTGTTTTGTGACATTTTGTTCTCCATCTTTTTTATTAATAAGTCTCAATAAATTATACACCATAAAAATCCTAAGCGCAAGGTTGAAATGCAGTTTTTAATAAAAATACTTAAATAGCAGTAACGGTATTGCAAAGTATTCTGTATGAGAGTATACTGTACCTAATGAAGTTTCTGTGCATTATTCTTTGTTTGTTTTTTGTTTCATGTGCATCAGTCCCAATTACAATAGGGAGTGAAATAAACGTAGAAATGCAAAATCCTAGTCAAAATCCTCCAAGGCAAAATCCTTTATTACTTACCTTTGCTGGCGATATAATGGCTCATAATGTAAATTATGAAATGAAAGATTACTCCCTTATTTACGATGATGTTCGAGAACTTTTACAATCTGATGATATTAGTTTTGCCAATTTTGAAGTGCCTGTGAATGACGATTTACCAAATGAGTCTTATCCAACTTTTAATGTTCATTCCGATTATGCTATTGCAGCAATAGAAGGTGGCTTTGATGCTTTTTCGCTAGCTAATAATCATACAAATGACCAGGGACTACAAGGTATACTAAGTACAAGAAAGTTTTTTCAAGGAATGCGTTCTAAGGGTGTGTATAGCGCAGGAATTAAAACCGAAAATGAATTAAGCTATGACATTATTGAAACACAAGGCTGGACTATTCTTTTTGCTGCAATTACAGAAATAGTAAACCTTTATAATCATGTTGATACCTTTGATGTGTATTTACCAACAGAAAAAAGAAGGCTAGACTTAAAAAATGATATCATTGCATTGCAAAAGGCTCATCCCCACGATATCTTTGTTCTAAGTGTTCATGTAGCAGATCCAGAATATGATATACGAGTAAGTGAAAATAGACGAGAGTGGTTTCATGAATTATTAGCTTCTGGAGTTGATATAGTATGGGGTAATCATCCTCATGTTACAAAGGAATGGGAACTAATAAAATCGGATTTAGGAGATAAGTTAATAATGTATTCAATTGGGAATACTATTTCAGGGCAAAACTTTTACCCCTCCTACGAAGAACCTTTACATAGATATGAGGATACAGGGACAAGTATATTTATGCATGTAAACGTTAAGGACAAACAGGCAGGGTCGGTTTTTTCTTCAAAAGAAGTGGGAGATGTTGTACTTCACTTATCACTTAATACAACAATAATAGCAACTCATAAGGACAATAAAAATAATATGATTATAAAAAAACTTAACGATGAGTTTATAGAAACTCAATCGAAAAAAAATGCTGACTATTATAAGGTAAGATTACTAGATATGGAAAATATTACAGGAAAAACAATATGGCAATAAATTATAAAGAATTACCCGTATATGAGCAAAAAAAGCTTATTTTAGACGCTTTAGAGCATAATCAGGCAGTAGTTGTACAAAGCCCTACGGGTTCAGGGAAAACTACACAAATACCAATTATTTTGCATGAAGCAGGATTTTCAAACACGGGAATGATTGCAGTGACTCAGCCTAGGCGTATTGCAGCTCTTTCTGTAAGCGAGTTTATTGCAAACCAACTTAACACAAGTTATCCAGGGCTTGTTGGCTATAAAATGCGCTTTGAGGATAAAACAGACCACACGACAAAAATTAAAATTATGACAGACGGTATACTTTTACAAGAAATGAAGCTTGACCCGTGGCTTTCAAAGTATTCTGTTATTATGGTGGACGAAGCTCATGAAAGAAGCCTTAATATTGACTTTGTGCTTGGATTGTTAAAGCGAGTTCTTCAAGAAAGAAGTGATTTTAAAGTTATAATTTCATCGGCTACAATGAATGCTGAAGTATTTTCAGAATACTTTGGAAACTGCCCCATTGTAAATATAGACACTATAACTTATCCTGTTACAACCATCTATGATCCTCCAAAGGGTAAAACTACTACAGCAAGCCTAGCAGCTCAAGACGAGCTTTTAGAAAAAATTGAAAATACCATTGAAAGAGTTTTAGCAAATAAGGTTGATGGTGATATTCTCTGTTTTTTACCCGGTGAAAAAATTATTAAAGATTGTATGCAGCGGCTTAATCGATCTAATTTTTCACGCAGACTACACATAATTCCATTGTATGGTCGATTAGCAAAAGAAGAACAAGAGCGTGTATTTGAAAAGGCTCCTTTTGGAAAAAAGAAAGTAGTAATTTCAACAAACATTGCTGAAACAAGTATCACTATTGCAGGAATTACAACGGTAATAGATTCAGGTCTTGCTAAACTCAACTATTACAATCCACGCACCTTTACATCAAGCTTAAATGAAACCGAAGTTTCAAAAGCATCATGCAATCAACGTAAGGGAAGGGCGGGTAGAACCCAGCCTGGAACCTGTTATCGTTTGTACCAAAGAAAAAACTTTGACTCTCGCACCCTTTACACATTAGAAGAAATTTACAGAACAGACCTTTGCGAAGTAGTACTTAGAATGGCAGAGCTTGGCATAAGTGAGTTTGAAAAATTTGACTTTATAGCTCCTCCTGGACAAGAAGGCATTATTGGTGGGATAGAAACGCTTGAAATGCTCGGAGCCTTAAACAAAGATAGAACCTTAACTCAAATTGGTAAATATATGATAGCCTTTCCTTTGTCGCCAAGGGAAAGTCGCATAATTGTTGAATCAATAATTCAGTACCCTGATGTTATGGATGAAGTGTTAACAGCAGTCGCTTTTTTATCAACTAATTCACCATTCATACTTCCACCAGGAGAGGAAATGAATGCTCGTCGTGCTCATCACACTTTCCGTGATATGTATGGAGACTTTGTAACATACATGAAAATTTTTAAGGCTTATACAGATGCAAAAGATAAGCCTAGTTTTTGTAAAAAAAATTACTTTGATGAGCGTATTCTATACGAAGTTAATAACATAAAAGAGCAGCTTTCTCAAATTGTAAGTAGTCTTGGGCTTCCAATAATTGGCGGGGGTAGTATGGAAGACTACTTAACCTGTGTAGCAAGTGGAATGGTTCAGTTTATTTGTGTGCGTGAAAAAAGGGAAGTGTACCGAAGTTTAACGGCAGAACACATTCAAATTCACCCTGGCTCCAGTATGTTTAAGGCAGACCCATTGTATATTGTTGCAGGTGAGATAGTTAGAACATCTCGTATGTTTGCAATGTCAGTTTCTCCTTTAACAAAGGCTATTCTTTCAAGAATTGATAGTACAATAGAAAATAGGCTTGTTTCAGGTAGTGGCAAAAAGAGTAAAAAAGAACGCCTTGTTAAGCAAGATAGAGAAAATCAAAAAGTAGAAAAGCAAGATGTAAATAGTATTGTTCTTGGTGGTGTGGACTTCAAGATTAAAACTATAAAGGGAAAAAAATATGTAATGCTTCCTTTGGAAAGTTTACAAAAGGCAAATCTTTCAGAAGAAAAGCCAGAGCGACTTATGCAAGCAGGAAAGCTTAGAACAAAGGTAACAATTGGCGATTATTCACTTTTACAAGGTGAAAAACTGTCACTCGTTCTAATGCTAAACTCTCAACTTGAATTAAGTCCAATGAAGGAATCTGATTGGAAACGACAGCTAAATGTAAGTTTTGTAGAGCAAGGTGATGTATTAATATCTTCACTAAAGTGGATTTTGCGCACCGTTGTTGCAAAGAAAAAGAGTAAAGAACTTGGCTTTATTGGACTTTTTACCGATGGTCGTGGCAACTACTGGTACTCTGTTTCTAGAGGTTTTACTACAGCTCACAACGAAAGCTTGT
>CAYJKA010000143.1:0-4579 GCA_964370655.1 uncultured Treponemataceae bacterium
TTAGAGGTGCCCGATTTTAAAAGGGTTCTCAATTTTGAGAACCTTTTTCTGTGTTTGTATGGTTTTTTAAGCACTTTCTAAACTCATGTGGTGACATGTTGTGCATTTTTTTAAAGGCTCTTGCAAAATAATTACTGTCATTGAAACCTACATCAAGGGCAATTTGTGTAATTGATTTTTTTGTGTGGGCAAGGTCATCAATGGCGGCTTCCATTCTAAGTTTTGTTTGATATACTAATGGAGGTTCTCCTGTAACTTTTTTGAATGCACGTAAGAGGCTGCTTTCAGAAAGCCCACTTTTTTCAGATAGTTCTTTTACAGTGATATAATTCCTAAAATTCTTTTCGACATAGTTTATGATAAGTGCTTCCGGCGAAAGCATGTGTATTTGTTTTTCCTCGTATGCTCTCATCAATAATACTAAAAGTTGTGTAAAATAGCTTGTAGCTTGAGCTTGATAACCAATAGTTTTTTGGTTTATCTCTTGGCTCATAAATTCAATTAATGCCTGTACTTCAAAAATTTGTATTTTTGATAAATTTAAATGAACTATTTCATCCTGGTTTTTTGATAAATTCTGTTCAAACAGAGATTGGTATGCAACAGTATGAGATACAGATGATAACCGTTCTTTTAGAAAATGTGGATAAACAAGTATATTCATTAGCCGTAGGTTATTTATTTTTTTAAATCCATGAGTTTGTTCGGGACGAATACTTAGCACATCTCCTGCTTGTAGAATTTTGTTTCCGTGAGGTGTGATATGGGTTCCTGAACCGTCAAAGACATACACGATTTCATGGAAATTGTGGTTGTGCATTGGAAATGGTAACTGAGGGTCTCTGTATTCTAGCTGAAAAGGGATATTTTTCTCTTGCCAATAACTATTAGAAAAAAGTCTATACACGCGTTTTTACCTCATCCTTGACGAAATTATGCTATTTTCTGCTTTTTTTGTCAAGGTAGTACACGTTCTGCTGTGCTATCTTTTTATAGCGATATCATAAAAAGGATTTGGTTATGGATAAAAACGATATTTTTAATCAAGCCGTAAGTCAATATGGCGAGTACGGCATAGATGTGGAAAAGGCTCTTTCTCTAGTTGACAATATTCCTATTTCAGTGAACTGTTGGCAAGGTGATGATGTTGGTGGATTTGAAACAGCAGGCGCTTCTCTCGATGGCGGAGGTATACAGGTTACAGGAAGTTACCCAGGAAAGGCCCGTTCAATTGCAGAACTTAGAAGTGACATTGAAACAGCGTTTTCATTTATACCTGGAACTAAGAGGTTAAATCTTCATGCAAACTATGCAGATTTTACTTCAGAAAAAAAAGTCGAGCGAAATGAACTTGAACCTAAGCATTTTGTTTCTTGGCTTGAATGGGCAAAAAAGGAAAAGATTAATCTTGATTTTAACGCAACCCTTTTTTCACACCCAAAGGCTGAAAGCTTTACACTATCTTCACCTGATAAGTCTATTAGGGATTATTGGATCGAGCACACTGATTGCTGTAGAAAGATAGCAGCATATTTTGGGAAAGAACAAGGGGATTCTTGTATTCATAATATTTGGATTCCTGATGGGATGAAGGACATACCCGCAGAAAGAGGAATGTTTAGAGAAAACTTGAAGAACTCGCTTGACGCAATTTTTGCAAAATCAAATTTAGATACAAAATATGTAAAAGATGCGGTTGAGTCAAAAGTGTTTGGAATTGGTACAGAATCTTATGTTGTAGGATCACATGAGTTTTACATGGGTTATGCAATGAGTCGAAATAAACTATTAACATTAGATATGGGGCATTTTCATCCAACTGAATCTGTGGCAGATAAAATATCTTCAACACTTATGTTTGTCGATGAAATTCTTTTGCACGTTTCAAGAAGCGTTCGATGGGACTCTGATCATGTTGTTATTCAAAATGATGATTTAGCATTACTTGCACGGGAAATTGTTCATTCTGGAAAAATTGATAACATTCACATTGGACTAGACTTTTTTGATGGTTCAATAAATAGAATTGGTGCCTGGGCTGTTGGTACTAGGGCAAGTAGAAAAGCACTTCTGCAAGCACTATTGGAACCAAGAGAAATGCTAGCTAAGTACGAACTTGAAGAAAATTATTTTGCACGTCTTGCCTTGTATGAAAGTTCTAAAACTTTACCATTTGGTGCTGTTTGGTCTGAATATTGTAGACGAGCTGGTGTGCCTCAAGATAATGAAATTATTTCATCTGTTATGGATTATGAAAAAGCCGTGCTTGCAAAACGGGTGTAATTAAAGGTGGAGAAAAAAGTAATGACTTTAAATGAAAGACAAAAAAATATATTAAATGATTTGATTTCAATGTCTCACGGCTTGGGTAAGGAATCGAGAAAACTTGCAATGATTGGAGAGGGAAATACATCGGCGCTTTTAGACGATGGAACTTATTTTCTAAAAGCAAGTGGAACGGAACTTGGAACAATTGATGAAACAGGCTTTGTTCAGTTAAACTTAGAAACAATATTAAAACTGCTTGAAAAAGGCGATATAAGTGAAGATGAGTTAAAAGTCTTGTTTAACGAAGCTAAAGTGGATCCATCTCAAGTGCGACGGCCTTCAGTTGAAGCGTTGATGCATGCAGTTTGTCTAATGTATGAAGATGTTAATTTTGTTGGGCATACGCATCCTACGCATATAAATAAATTAACATGTGCAACATCTTATCCGCAAAACCTAATGGGAAGGATGTATCCTGATGAAATTGTGTTGCTTGGAATAGACTCTGTTTTTGTACCTTATGTAGACCCAGGTATTCCCATGGCAATAAAGATGAAAGAGCTTATTGATTCTTATATTTCAGAGTATGGAACTGTTCCAAAGTGTATGTATATTCAAAATCATGGATTTGTTGCTCTTGGAAAAACAGCGCAGGAAGTTGTTAATATTACTTTAACAGCTAGCAAAGCTGCAGAAGTTCGTTTGGGTGCTATTATAGCTGGTGGAATAAATTTATTGGATGAGCAAACTATTCGTCATATAATGGGGCGCCCAGATGAAAAATATAGACAAAATTTGTTTGAAGGAAATTAAATGTCAGATTATATTTTAGAACTAAAAAACATAACTAAGATTTTTCCTGGTATAAAAGCTCTTGATGGAGTACATTTTAATCTTAAAGAAGGTGAGATTCATGCTCTAATGGGTGAGAATGGAGCTGGGAAATCTACTTTTATAAAAGTAATTACTGGTGTGTATCATCCGGAGGAAGGAGATATATATTTAGATGGCAAGAAAACAGTCTTTAAGAATCCTGTTGAAGCCCAAAATCATGGTATTGCAGCTATTTATCAGCATGTTACTTGTTATCCTGACTTAACGGTAACTGAAAATATGTTTATAGGACATGAAAAAACAAAAAAACCGTTTAATAATTTGAATTGGAAATCAATGCAAAAAGAAGCAATTTTTTGGCTTGATAAATTGAATGCAAACTTTAGCCCCAAAACACGCATGGGCGATTTATCTGTTGCGCAACAGCAAATTGTTGAAATTGCTAAAGCGCTTTCTATGCATGCTAAAATAATAATTATGGATGAGCCAACAGCCGCTTTGACACAGCATGAAAGTGAAGAGTTATACATTATTGCAGAGAGTTTGCGCGCTGATGGAGTTTCAATTATTTTTATTTCACATCGAATGGAAGATGTAGATAGATTAGCAGACCGAATTACAGTTTTTAGAGATTCTCAATATATTGGAAGTTGGGAAGCAAAAGAAATTAACAACGATGACTTAATAAAAGCAATGGTAGGACGGGAAATTACGCAAATGTTTCCAAAACGAAAAATACCTATTGGTGAAACAGTACTTTCTGTTGAAAATCTTTCAAGAACAGGATTTTATAAGGATGTTTCATTTTCAGTTGCAAAGGGTGAAATTCTTGCTCTTACTGGCTTGGTTGGAGCAGGTCGAACAGAAGTATGTGAAAGCCTTTATGGTATTACTCGATTTGATTCCGGTAAAGTATTACTAGATGGTCAGGAAATTTGTTTTGTGCATCCAAAAGATGCAATTGCAGGCGGGCTCGGACTTTTACCTGAAGATAGGCAAAAACAAGGTTTGATTTTGGATTGGTCTATTGCTAAAAACATTACTTTGTCTTCACTTGAAAAGGTAAGCAAAACTAGCTTAATAAATGAAAAATCTGAGTGTGAGCTTGCAGGTGAGTTGAGTACAAAACTTGGTGTAAAAACTCCAAACGTATTTAATGCAGCGTCTTCTTTATCTGGTGGGAATCAGCAAAAAGTTGTAGTTGCAAAACAGCTTACAAATGACTTGAAAGTTATTATTCTGGATGAGCCGACAAAAGGTGTTGACGTTGGTGCAAAAATCGCAATTTACGATATAATGAGTGATTTGGCTGAAGCAGGTTATGCTGTAATAATGATTTCATCAGAAATGCCAGAAGTACTTGGTATGAGTGATAGGATTATTGTTATGAAAGAAGGAAGAGTTACTGCTGAACTATTTACAGAAAAAACTGATCAAAATGAAATTTTACGTGCCGCAATGGCAGGAGAGGAAGTCC
>CAYJKA010000144.1:0-4534 GCA_964370655.1 uncultured Treponemataceae bacterium
TTCTGAGTTTATATTTCTGTTATATTTTTTTACCTTTTGTTTAGACTTCTGTTATTGCCATGTAATGAGTGTAGTGTAGATTATATTCATACAATGAATGTTGTAACAAACGAGGAACGGCATACAAGAGTTTGCCAGCTACAAAAAAATGAAACGTTGTTTCAAATATGTAGATAAAAAGCCTCTGCAATAACATCACTTAGAAAGTGACAAAAGGAGTTAATTATGAAATTAACAAAACAAATTGGAAAAAATGTATTGGTATGTATGCTTGCATTAACAAGCATGACAGGAATGGTATTTGCATCTGGGGCAAGAGAAGTGACAACAAGCCCCGTAATTTCAAGTAACACAGCTTGGCAAGGCGTAATTGATGGAATCGCAATTGACTTAGCTTATGATGAAAATGCAGGTTCAATTGCAGGAACTGTTACAAACTTAGTAAATAACGATATATCAAATGCGCACATCAGCATTAAAACTGCTAAAGATGAAACTATAACAAGTTTAATTCTTGGAGTTCCAGGAACATACGAAATAGGAGATGTTGTTGTAAAAGAAAACACAACTATATTAGCAAAGGGAGCTTCTGTACCAGTTATATTTTACCTAGATGAATCTCAAGTAGATGACCTTTTTACTAATGGTTGGAAAGTGAGTTTTGATTCTGACAATGCTCCAAAATATGGACTTCTTGAAATGGGTGAACTTTTAGTGCAAGACGCAAAAAATCTTTCAGAGGCATTTGTAATTACTGAAAATGGAGTACAAACAGTTGTAATATTTAGCGATGAAGACGAAGGCTTTTTAGGAACTATTACAAACTATACAAACAAAACTGTAGGTGCTGTAGAAACATCAATTGCATTAAACAACGGCACAATCTTTAAGTTCAATGCAAAAGACATTAAATCTGGCGAAACTAAATCGTTCTTTTTTGAAGCGTCATCTGATTCAGGAGAAACAGGATTTAGCAAATATGCTGTAGAAGCAATTGTTAAGTAAACATAAAAATTAGTGTTAAGGGCTTGAAAAACTTCAGGTCCTTAGCACTATTATAATACATCTTCGTTAAACCAATCCCTTACCGATACATCGCACTCTTTCTTACAAACTTCATTTCGCATTGAGAACTACTTTCCAAAAAATTACAATGCACTTCTTGGGATTCTTTTTGCCTTATTTTTTTTAAAGTTCGAATTGATGCATCACTTGCAAGTTTACCGGTTATTATAGCAGTAGGTACCCCTGACGGACTAAAAGCCCACTGCCCTGCTTGAAAAACATTTTCCAAAGGTGTTTTTGTCGATTTTGCAATACTAATTGTTTTATTTATGCAAGGCATTATATTATTTGTAAAAGCCCATCCAGTTATGGCGCCATCAGTATTGCCAGTAATACGCTGTATAGTTAGAGGAGTAGCCACAATAGTTTGCATAATTGCCCCATGTATGTTAGGGAAAAGGCTTCTTTCCATAACATCAATTATGCTTTGAGACACAAAGTCCTTAAACTCTTTATACAAACCTAGGTTTTGTATTTTGTTTACAATATCATAACTCATTAAAGTGCTTATAATTATACCAGTTTTTCCTTTTGGCGATAGACTTGAATCTCTTAATGACGGAATAGATATTTCATAGGTAGTCTTTTCTAAATACTCTTTGCACCACAAAAACAATGCTTCCTTATCAAGTTCCAATGCAGACTGGTCATCACAATTCATACTTAACAAACCGTCTTTTACTGGAGTATAAAAACAATGTGCGGAACAATAATCTGAAAAATATTCGGGCGGTAAATCAACCGTAGCATACAAGGTAAGAACAGAATCTCCTCCTCGTAGAGACTTTATTTCTCTTCTTTGTTTTCGGATAGCATTCTTTTTTCGTTTAGTTTTTAATGTATTTGTATAGACAGAACGATACAGAGATTTCGCATTGCAAGCCCAAATAAGTGACTTGTAACTATACTCGTTTCCACCTTCATCAACTACTATATTTAATGCAGGATTTACGGTTCTCACTGAAGTCTCCGTATGAATGCTCCCTCCGTGTTCAATAATATAGGTTTTTAAGCTTTGCGTTAGCGTACCCGTTCCCCCTTTTGGATACATATAATCACAATGAATATTAAAATAGCTCAGCGCAAAAAAAGCAGAGCTATCCTTAAAAAAATGTTGACCAATCATATCAACTAGCTTTGGATTTTTTGTATATTTAAAAAGAAATTCATAAACAGGTATTTGTAGCTCATCACATTTTTTTAGACTCTTTAAAAATTTCCACATCCATGGCAAAAGTTCTTGAAAAATATAGTCTTTATCGTTTTTTAAGTCTTTAAAAAGTGGGTTATCAACCTCATACATATTATTCATATATACCATTATCTTTTTTATTTCACTTATAATTATTGTAATATCACTTTCATTTTCAGGAAAAGTATATTTTAAAAGTTTTTCATAATCTTCAATACTGTCTTCGTCGCATACCTCAATCATATTATCTTCGATACCTGTAGTAACTTGATTATCCAAAAATTCTACTGTAATGCCAAGGTCTTTTAACATAGATAATACACCTGTGGAAACTTCAATTGCCCTTATCCCACAATCAAATGTAAAGCCTTTATGTGTAAATGATTTTACCAAGCCTCCAACATCCTTTTCCTTTTCACAAAGCAATACTTTATACCCCTCCCGACAAAGATAAGCACACGATGTAAGCCCTGCAATTCCACCACCAACAACAATAGCATCATAGTTTTTCACTTTAAACCTCCACTTTTACAGATACGGTGAAATCATTTTTAATGATTCCTCATAAATCCTTTTCCCCTTAACTCTGTCGATAGCATGCTTTGCTGCTACTTCTTCATGAGTTAAATTAAAATATTTTCCACTTGTTTTAATTAACTCTGGATCTGCAGCTAGATAGTAAATAGCTTTTCCAGCAATAACAGGATCTTTCAAAAACCGAGAAATAACATACTTGGAGAAAAATCGATACAAAAGTCCATTATTCCTACCAATTTCTGTTTTTACTTCTCCAGGATGTACAGCATTAATAGTAACACCAGAAGGGAAAAGCTTATCTGATAGTTCCCATACGCTCATAAGTTGAGCAGTTTTAGAAGCTCCATATCCTCTGAGGCCTGTGTAAATCCTTTTATTCCAATGTAAGTCATTTTCGTTTAATCCATTAAAACGATGGCCTTCAGAGTTAACTTGAATAATTCTAGAAGGAGCGCTTTTTATAAGAACACCTTCAAGTAAGAGCGTAAACAATAATGACGCAAGGTGATTTACACAAAATACAAGTTCAAAGCCATCGTTAGTATGTATCTTAGTCGTTGAATGAAGTCCAGCACAATTAATAAGAATGTCAATTTTTTTATACTTTGAAATAATTTCGTTTGCGGCTTTTTTCACGTCAGCTAAGTTACTAAAATCTGCTATTACAATATCAATCTTTACAGTATTTGAAGCTAATAATTTCTTTTTTATAAATTCAGCCTTATTTTTATTTCTTGCAACTAAAACAAGACTTGCATTATGTGCTACAAGTTCTTTTGCAACTTCAAAACCTACCCCTGAAGTTGCACCTGTAATGACACACAATTTTTTTGTTAACATCGCGGATGTTGTTTTTTGCTCTTTATTTCTGTTTATTAAAAAAGCGAGCTCATCCGGTACATTTTTTTTCATATCCTATCCTTTAAAAATATCAGAAAGTAATCTCTGGGTTTTAAATCACCCAAAAAACCTACTCATAAACCTGCGATACATTTTATTAAAATGCGGAATTCCATTAAATATGTCGCCCCATAAATCGTAGTAGTCTCTTTGGCTAATAATCTTTCCATTTGGACCTAGTGTAAGTTTAGTAAATCCAAAAATAGGGGTATCAGGAGATTTTCTAAAAGACATAGTCATTTTCCAATCAAAGGCAATAACATTATCTTTTTGGATAATATCGTTTAATTCCATTCGCAAACTGGTACATCTCTTAGTAAGCCTATTACATAAAGCTTCAAAATTTCTAAATCCTTCAATACGCTGAATACAATCTTGAAACACAATACTATCGTCATAGTAGGGGAAAATATGGGTCCAATCAGGTAAGCCATCTGCGTTATAGGTTTTAGACCACATAGCTCGAACAGTATCAGGGCAAAGAAAAGTACTTGAAACTAAATCCATTTCTTTTAACAACACAACATCACTCATAAAAATATCTCCTTTTGTACATATGTTTAACTTTGATATATTAACTATTATATACAATATTATACAAATGTTCAACTTTAAATTCTAAAAAAAACAAAAAAAGTTGTACATATGTTTGATTTTTTATGATTTCTTTATGAAAAACAAAAGACCTGAATGCATTGTACATTGTAAATTGTGCATTATACATTATCTACTCTTTACAATTACTGCATAAACTGTTATATTATTAAAACGTGGCTTTGCCATAAGAACAATATCAAATTACTATATGGAGGAAACAATGGCGTTTTCACTTGAAATGTA
>CAYJKA010000145.1:0-4517 GCA_964370655.1 uncultured Treponemataceae bacterium
CTCAATAATATCCACGTTGCCTACAATTGATGCAAAAATAAGCGCTGTCCAGTCACGAGTTGTTTGTTGATTAATATTTGCTCCAGATTCTATTAAAAGCTTTACCACATCGTAGTTTTCCTCACCACAGCTAATCATTAAGGGGCTAACTCCGTCATGCAAAGGCAGATTTATATCAGCACCCACTTCAATTAAATATCTTGCAATATCAATTTGATTCATTCCACATGCTTGAAAAAGAGCCGTTGCCCCATCTTTGTTTCTTCTATCATTTAGGCTTGCACCCGCTTGAACCAAAAGCCTCACTACTTGCAAGTATCCCCCTTCTATGGCCTGCATAAGAGGAGTATATCCGTCATTGGCAGCAAGCGATACAGCGGCACCTTCTTCAATTAGTAGTTCCACTACACTAGCATTCCCACTATAACTTGCAAGCAAAAGAGCAGAAGACCCATCACTTGAAATCTGAGAAACATCAGCTCCAGCATTAATAAGTATTTTTACAAGTTCAAGAGAACCCATTTGCGCTGATCCCAAAAGAGGTGTAGCACCATCGCCATCGCTAATGTTAACATCTGCTCCTGCAGATATAAGATCTTTTACTATCTCTATTTCTTTAAAAACCGTTGCATACATCAAGGCTGTCGCTTGAAAATCATTCTTTGCATTAAGGTCAGCACCTGCTTGAATCAGAGAACTTGCTAGCTCTTCAAAACCGAATATTACTGCATACATTAAGGGCGTTTTATTTTCATCACCTTTGTTAGGAGTATCAATACCATACTCTAAGGCTATCCTAATTAAATCTACTGAATCATAGCGTTTGCCAAATTTTAGCTGGTATGAAGTTGATTCATCTTCATATAAAGAAAGAGCATCAAAAACGTAATCTGGCGCCCTTTGATACTCTTGGGCAAATAAACTTATGCCCATCATACATAATAAAATACAAATATTTTTTTTCATCCTACACATCCTTTTATATATCATTTAAATTATCGTTGATTCCAAACACCCTCACCTGTTTCCAGTAAGAGAGCTATAGCATCATGCCCATTTTCTTTTGCTAAATCTAAGGCTGTTTTACCTTCAAGAGTAGTTAAAGATAAATCTGCACCTTTTACATAAAATAAATTTGCAATCCCTTCATGGTCCATAGCAGCAGCTATCATCATTGCAGAGTTTCCTTCATTATCTTGTAAGTTTATGTTAGCTCCAGCATCAATAAGCACCCGAACAATACCATAATCTTCATTTTTTGTAGCTACCATTAAAGCTGTTATCCCATCTTCATCTTGCACATTTACTTCGCTACCAGCCCCACGATCCAAAAGAATTTCAACCATACTTTCATTGCGTTCGAGGGCTGCAAACATAAGCGTTGTTTTTTTATCACTACTTTGGACGGTTAAATCAGCTCCCAGTTCAATCAGAGCTTTAACAACTTCACGTTTGTTAAATTGGACACTCGCTAATAAGGCCGTATCGCCCCATGGTGTTGTTGTAGCATTCATATCTGCGCCTTTATCAACCAACAGGCGTACAATTTCAACATGCCCCTGCTTTGCTGCCATCATTAAAGGCGTTCCACCCTGAATATCAGTTTCATTGATTTGAGCACCTGCATCAAGTAGCATTTGAAGAATTTCCATATGGCCATTTTGCGCTGCATAAATTAGGGGAGTACCACCTATTTCAGTTTTTGTATTTAAACTTACATTTGCATCTAACAAAGATTGCACAACACTTATATGCCCATTAGATACAGCATACAAAAGTGAAGTCCAATTTTCATTATCTTTGGCATTAATATCTACACCATGTTCTATTAAAATATCAACAACATCTAAATGCCCCCATTGTGCCGCTACAGATAATGGACTTTCTCCAACTTCATTAGGCTTATTGGCATTTGCACCTGCATCGACAAGAACACGAACAATAGCTGCATTCCCATTGTTTGCTGCTAGAAATAATGCTGTTCGTCCGGAGTCGTTAGAAATATCTAGGCTAGCACCATTTTCTACCAACAAGGTTACTATTTCCAAATAACCTCTATGTGCCGCAATAATGAGAGCCGTTGAGCCATTATTTTGAACTGCATCTATATTTGCACCAATATCAATGAGATATTGTACTATTTCAATACGTCCATCTTGCGCAGCTTGCAGCAAGGGTGTAAAACTCAAATCGGTTTTTATCTCTATGTCACAACCAGCTTCTACCAATAATTTCACAACATTCATGTGGCCATTTTGGGTTGCAATCATTATGGAAGACCATTGATTATTCGATTTTGCATTTACATCGGCACCATTTTCCAATAAAACTTTTACAACATCAGCATAACCCAATTGAGATGCGACAATTAGAGCTGTAGCACCGCCAGTGTATGTTTCATTAACATTTGCACCTACTTCAATCAAATAGGCAACAACATCTGTATACCCATTTACAGTAGCCTGCCATAAAGCTGTTACACCCTCATTGGTTTTATCGTTTACATTAGAGCCCGACTCATACAACAACTTGATAACATCTAAATACCCATTATGGGCTGCAACCATTATGGCAGTAGAGCCTTCAAAGCCTTCACTGTGAACATTCGCACCAGCTTGAAGTAATATGTTTACAAGTTCTATATTTCCTGCTTGACTTGCAAACATAAGAGGAGTTATATCCAAATTAGCTTTAGCATCGATTTCGGCACCTGCTTCAATAAGCACTGTAACAACATCTCTTTTATTATGTATAGTCGCAGCCATTAAAGCTGTCCAGCCTTCATCATTTCTTTCTTCAAGAGAGGCTTTGGCTTTTATAAGACTTTTTACCGTATCTGTATAACCAAACATTGAAGCATATATTAACGCCGTATTATTTTCATCTTCCGCAATATGCGCATCAAGGCCTTGCTCCAATACATACCGTATAACATCAGTTGCTTTCATATTAGGAGGATTATTGGGATCATTTTCATATTGTTTTAAAGAATCAAAAACATATGCAGGTGCATCTTTTACACCACTACAAAAAAGACTTGCTCCCATAAAAATAAAAAGAATAATTACAATTTTCTTCATATGCACACCTCTTTTAAAGTATATCACAAAAAGAAACTGTGAATAAAGAGTAAAACAATCGATGTTTTAAAAAAAGTTATCCTATGACTTGCCAAAACATATAATTTTTGGTATTATCTTCTTACTGTTTAAGTGAACGACTCTTGTAATGAGTCTAGGTCCTATGCAAGAACCCGCCGCCGGACTCCGCCAGATTCGGAAGAAAGCAACGGCAAGCGGATGGGTTTTGTGCCGTAGTGTACCTAGGCTCTTTAGAAGGGTTGTTTTTTTATGCATTCTTATACTTGACACAGTATTACAAAAGTATTATAATACTATTACAATACTTTTCTTTATATCAGGAGCTCAATATGAATAAAGAAGATATAACTACTGAATACAAACGAGAATTTTCCAGTAACATAAAAAAGACTCTTTGTGCACTTGCAAATACTAAAGGTGGTAAAATATACATAGGCATTGACGATGATGCAAAAGTTATAGGAGTCGAAAATCCTGATTTTGTCATGCAGCAAGTGGTAAACATGAGCAAAGATAGCATTAACCCCGATATAAGTTTATTTATGAATTGCGAAACTCAAATTATAGAAGAAAAATCTGTTGTAGTAGTTTCCGTTCAAACAGGAATCGCTCGCCCCTACTACTTAACAGGAAAAGGCATTCGACCAGAAGGTGTGTTTATCCGAAAAGGCTCTTCAACCATCCCTGCTAGTGAAACCGCAATATTAAAAATGATAAAAGAAAGTTCGTATGATAGTTTTGAAGAAAAAAGAAGCCTTCTACAAGAACTTAATCTTGAAAATTTTTACAATGAGTTTTCTGATATACACATACCAATACAGGAGTCCCAATTAAAAACATTAGGACTTTTAGGCGATGACAATCTTTATACAAACCTAGCCCTACTTTTATCTTCTTCATGCGAACACTCTATTAAACTTGCAATTTTTCAAGGAAACAACAAAGAAATTTTCAAAGATAGGCACGAATTTGCAGGCTCTCTATTACAACAAGCAAGAGAATGCTACCGAGTTATAAACCAATACAATAGCACGCGCTCAGATTTTTCAGGATTACACAGAATAGATACTCGAGACTACCCTGAAAGTGCTCTAAGAGAAAGTCTACTTAATGCTATTGTACATAAAGACTACTCCTTTCCTTCAAGCATACTCATTAGTATCTTTGATGACAGGATTGAATTTGTTACCATTGGTGGTTTGGTAAAAGGAATTTCAATAGATGATATGATGCTCGGTGTATCAATTTTACGCAATAAAAAATTAGGCAACGTTTTTTATAGGCTAAAACTCATTGAAGCATTTGGAACAGGAATACCAAAAATCATGGAAAGTTATGCAAATGCAGAGCAAAAGCCAAAAATTGAAACCACCGACAACGCCTTTAAAATAACACTTTATAAAACAACAAAAGAAA
>CAYJKA010000146.1:0-4500 GCA_964370655.1 uncultured Treponemataceae bacterium
TTATATTTCTGTCTACATTGCGTTCAATATTTTTTGACCTCTGCATCATTTTTGCAGCCTTATGGCCAATGTACCCTTTGTCTACAGGTCCTTGCCCAATTTTAGACTTTTCAATTTTATCTGACCAGAGAGATTTTTGCCGTGCAGATTCGCTAAGGCGTTTTATATCTTTTTTTAATTTTTCATTTTTTGTTGATTCAAAATTGTCGGTGGCATTTTTGTTATAATACCACGTAGAAAAATTTCCCTTTACAACATCTATAGTAGCTTTATTTATTGAAAGAATATGGTCAACACACCCATCCAAAAAAGCCCTATCATGCGACACCAATATAAAACCATTTTTAGATTTTAAATAGGTCGAAAGAAGTTCCCGCCCTTGTATATCAAGATGATTGGTTGGCTCGTCAATAAGTAAAAATTTTTCATCTTTTGAAAAAAGTAGTGCAAGCTTTATCTTTGTTTTTTCTCCATTAGACAAGGTATTAAAAGGACGCTCAAGAACATCGTCTTCAATGGATAATAGCGAGATTTCTTTATAGGCTTCCCAATTTTCGCCTACTATTTCAACCGTCGTTTTGCTTTCATCTTCTATTGTAAAAGGAAAATAGTCAAAATCTACAGAAGAGCTAACAGTCCCAGAATATTCCAGTTTTTTTAAGAGAATGTTTAAAAAGGTTGTTTTTCCCCTACCATTTCGCCCAACAAAGCCAAGCTTCCAATCGGTATCAATTTGAAAGCTTGCGTTTTCAAATAAGTTTTGCTCATAGCCAAAGGTAAGGTTTGTGACATTTATTAAAGGCATTTGCTCTCCATTACCGATACCTTCAGCATATATCAAACCCTGTAAATTGTCAAGCAATTGGTTTGAGGTTATTGCGTATGCCACCTAGCCTGTCATACCGAGCGCAGTCGAGGTATCTCTTTCGTGGCGTAGAACATCTTTACTTTTGTGTATGCCACCAAGACTGGTCTTTTTATATCCGCAAGAATTGTGTAAGAATTACGCAGATTTCTAATGGTATCAATATTTTCTGACTTTTTTGCTAAAAATAAAAATTAGTTAAACGGTGAAAACTCTTTTTGTTTAATTTTTCGTGATAGAGGCAAAGTGCTTTCAGAACGCAAAGAATTTAATCTGTGTAATCAACTAAGTTTGCCAAAATCCCTACCCTATTATGCACCCCATACAAATCTGCGGTTACCTTCTTCTTTGCTTTACCCGCCACTTTTTATTCGCAATTTCGCTTTCATAATTCCGAATTATTTTCATCTGCTAGAATAGCACAGATTTTCACTTTAGAAAAAACCACAAAACTGTTCCGTGGTGCACGCTAAGAACAACATCTTTTATCCAAGAATGTTAATTATTACGTATTAATTGTTAATTACCCTTATTTCTTCTTCTGTAAGACCTGTTCCTTGCGAGATTTTTTCGATAGATACGCCCATAGACAAAAAATTTTTTGCAACTTCAATCTTTGCATCATGTGCACCTTTTTCTAAACCTTGTTTATGACCTTCTTGGCGTTCATAGTTTAACATTGCAGACTGTCCGTTAAGGTAAATCTCTCTTTTTTCATACTCGCTTACCAAATCATTATCGGCTCTAAAATATTCATAATCGCCTACAGCTTTCTTAAATACTTCACCTTGCATTGCTATCGCTTCCTTTTCATTTTCAAAATCTTGTGAGCCAAAAAAACTTAACCATGTTTTTAGCTCGCTCTCTTTTACCAAAGTATGCATCTTTGGTAATTCCAAAAAATGTATTTCTAACTTATCGCTCGTTACTTTTTTGTTTTGCACACAATGTATCATGTGTGAAGTGTGCGCAAAGTCAACATCTTCAAACATTGTAAAACTCACAATGTTTATGCTTATTACGGGCATAAACCGCCTTACTTCATCACCCTTTTCTGTTTTGAGCCTTTCTGCACGATAACCTCTTGCCCAGTATTCTAACACTCTGTCAAAAAAGGTTTTATTCCCCCGCACTTGTAATTCGATAATGACCTTTTCGCCAGAAGATGAAATAGCTTTAACATCAACAATGGTTTCCGCGTCCGAAGCGTGTTCTTTTAGATTATACGGGTTGATTACCGTAACGCTTGCAAACTCTTCTAAATCATTGTCTCTCATAACTGCGTTTATAAAACTTAGCAGTAATGGCTCATTTCCTTTTTGCCCAAGCAAATACCTTGCAAAATAGTCATTCATCCTCGAAAGTTCTTTTACTACCATAAGTATACCTCTTTTTTTGTTTTTTTTCAATCGCAGATTAAACGATAGACAGAAAAATCTGTATACTATTCTTATAGTCGTTTTGGTTTAAAAAAACAGAGAATTTGAGAAAATAATTTAAAAAAGTGATTTTTATTTTGTGCGTATACCACTTGCCTGTCATTCTGATTTTTACCCATATTCCTGCACACCCTTGCCTGTCATTCTGATTTTTACCCTATATCTTCACCCGTGAAGAATCTCCGTCGTGGCGTAGAAAATCTTTGTTTTTGCGTGTGCCACCAAGATTGGTCATTATGTATCCGCAAGAATTAATGGGATTTTTATTTGTTACAGAATTGAGAATAAAAAACATAAGGGACATGGATAGCCATGTCCGCATTAGAATAGCACAAAAAAGCAGAGGTATGCTCAAACCATTGAACAAACCTCTGCCATTTTAATTATTACATATACTTTTATTTTCTTTTCTCCTGCAAAGGTAGTTTTACCCCTGTTTCTATGCTATTTTATGGTGTCTTTACTCCAAAGTTTACATTACTAGGCTTATTTGACAATGCATTAAACGTAATACAATCTGCCTGTGTCCTTCCATACGCTTCTGTAATTGCAGAGCAACCATCGAACATATAGCTCATATCAGTTACATTTGCTATGTCAAAACTACTAAGGTCTAAACTCGTCAAAGAACTGCATCTCTCGAACATCCAATGCATATAAGTAACATTAGAGGTGTCAAAATAACTTAAGTCTAGCTCTAAAAGCGCATCACACTGAGAAAACATAAATGACATATTTGTTACATTTTTTGTGTCAAAGCTACTAAGGTCTAGTTCTGTAAGACTACTACAAGCATTAAACATACCTGTCATATCTGTTACCTTTGTGGTGTTGAAACTCTCTCCTAATGGTAGACTCGTAAGCCCGCTACAACTTTGAAACATATATGCCATATTTGTTACATTTGCGGTGTTGAAACTCTCCCCTAATACTAGATTCGTAAGCCCACTACATTTATCAAACATACCTACCATATTTGTTACATTTGCGGTGTTAAAACTCTCCCCTAATACTAGACTCGCAAGCCCGCTACAATGAGATAACATAAATGACATATCTGTTACATTTTTTGTGTCAAAGCTACTAAGGTCTAGTTCTGTAAGTTCTTCACAACTACCAAACATCCATGACACATCTGTTACCTTTTCGGTGTCAAAGCTACTAAGGTTGATTTCTGCAAGTTTCTTACACAAAGCAAACATATTCGAGAAATTTGTTACATTAGAAGTATCTATATGTTGTAAACCCTCTATTTGCGTAACAGAGGAAAAATCTGCAAACAAAAACGATAGGTCATTTTCGGGTATTATTTTTTCATCCTTAGAAACGACAATAGTTATTTTTGTAATACCTTTTCGGTCGCTACGTGGTAGTGCGTCATTTAGTGCATGATTTAATGCTTTACCACTCCCCTCTGTTACAGGTGTTATTGTTACCTCTGTAGCATTTTGCACCACTTTTACCGACGTGGCGGTAGTGGTAGTATCTAAACTACCTGTAGGGTGTGTGCAAGCTGCAAACAACAATAGAGCTGCTAAAAGCAGTGCAGTTCCAATTAAGTTTTTCATTTTTTTCCCCTTTTATACAATCATTTGCATATAAAAAAACGCCCTTACTGGCGGTCTTTTTGCGGTTTTAATTGCAGTGCTATTGTATGTTTGTTCTCGCCTACCTGTGTCGAATTGAATTCACAGGCGAGATATTTTTATTAGTAGAACATACTGGTGTGTTCATGTTTGTTAGTGTAGCATAGGTGGGAAATTTAGTCAATTTACAATGTATAATGTACAATTGTTAGGGTGTAGATGAATAGGATGAAAGCACAGGTAAAAGGAGATTCTTCATGGGTAAAGATATGGAGAAAAATCAGAATGACATGCAAACCATCCCGTAGCACCCGCCTGACTCATCGGACACTACGGAAGTTACGCGTTGGGTGTTACTGCTACGCTACCGCGCCAGGGATTGTAGGGGCACCGCAGGTGTTCCGAGCCCGGCTGTAAGGGCGTACCTATGTGTGCGCCCGCGGGCGAAGGAATGAAGCGTTAGCGGAACCCCGAAAAGCCCGACCCGTAGATGGCAACTTGCGTGTTGCCATGCACGGGTGGCGCCCAACAAATCCCCTTGTAAAACCCCACCATTTCCTATATACTACCCACATATTAATTGTTAATTATTCATTATTAATTATCTAAG
>CAYJKA010000147.1:0-4453 GCA_964370655.1 uncultured Treponemataceae bacterium
AATTACCCTATTCCGAATCGTAGTTAATCAGCGTTCTAACCTTTGTTGGTGCAAGAACTTTTTCATAGTTTAAGAATGGAAGTCCAACTACACCAAAGAATTCTGCAACACTGGCTCCTGCTTGCTCAAGAATAGAACGTGCAGCATTTAAAGTTCCGCCAGTTGCAATAAGGTCATCAATTACTAAAACATTTTGGCCTTTTTGGATATCACTTTTATGAATTTCAACTTCTGCGCTACCATATTCAAGTTCGTATTTACAAGACCAAACGTCTCCTGGAAGTTTCCCCTTTTTTCTGATAAGAATAAGAGGAATCCCTAGCCTATCAGCCAAAGGAGCTGCAAATAAAAATCCACGTGATTCAACTCCCGCAACAGCGTCAACTTTGATATCTTTATACATTTCTACTGCGCAATCAAGACAATGGCTGAACGCTTCTGGGTTTACTAAAATCCCAGTAATATCATAAAACAAAATTCCTTCATGAGGAAAATTAGGTACACGGCGAATCGCCTTGTCGATAAGTGAAATATTCATACAGTAATTTTACTCGAAAATATCATTTTTTTCAAGTACTTGTATCTACATCAACACATTTGATACAAATTTTTATTCTACAAGCAACAAAAAATGCTAGTTAGTTGCTTTTCTTATTTTTTTGATATATAATAACATCTAACAATTAAAAAAAGAAATCAGGATAGTATTTTGAGTAGCGAAAAACAAGATAAAGACTCAACAATCAAAGAGTTACAGTCTCAAATTGAAATTCTCAAACACATTAATAAAGAAAACGCAAATCTAATAAAGCATGACTCAACTGACTCCCTTACAGGATTATTAAACAAAGATGCCTTTTTTAGAGAAGTAAAATCTCTTTTTGCAAAGTTCCCCGAAGATAAGTTTCTTTTTTTACGTTACGACATTGATAAATTTCAAACAATTAATGCTCTCTTCGGGTATGATGAAGGGGATAGGCTTTTACAATACTGCGCAAACGAAATTCTAACACTAAAACAAACAAATCCAGACAGTGTTATGGGAAGAATTGATGCAGATATTTTTTGTTTATGCATAAAGTTTAACGAATCCGCAAACTTTGAACCCACTATTGAAGCAACAGAACGCTTTCTAGAAGGTTTTAGAGAAGATTATCGGTTCAATATTTCAGTTGGACTATATTTGATAAAAGACACAAACGAACCGATGAGAGATATTTACGCAAAGGCAACTTTAGCTGCAAGAAAATGTAAAGATATATCTAGTCTGCATTATTTCCTATATGATGAAGCAACGGACGCAGAGCTTATTAGCCAACAAATTATTTCATCGGAAATGCATAAAGCATTAAAAAACAATGAATTTGTAATGTATTATCAACCTAAAGTTGATTTAAAAACACAGAATCTCGTAGGAGCAGAAGCGCTGGTACGTTGGAAACATCCAACAAAAGGCCTTATACCACCATCGGATTTTATTCCTATTTTTTATAAAAATGGGTTTATTGCCACGCTTGATCTTTATGTATTTACCTCAGTTTGCGCTAACATTCAAGAATGGCAAAAAGCAGGATTGCCACTTGTGCCAGTTTCTATCAACATGACTCAAATTAGCATGATGGATGAAGAATTGCCAAACAAACTTTTTGCTATTATGGAAACCTATGGAATTGAAAAAGAATACATACATCTTGAAATTACAGAAGGTTCATATTCTGTTGATACCGATAAGTCAATAAACTGTGCAAAAGAACTTCATGAAAAGGGTATGCATCTTGAAATGGATGACTTTGGAACAGGAATATCTTCTCTTACAATGCTTCATGAACTTCCAATTGACACATTAAAGTTAGACTTACGTTTTATAAAAAGCTATGAAGAATCAAAATCTAACGCAGGAATAATTCACTTTATTGTGTCCCTTGCGCGTCAAATGGATTTAACGCTAATTGCCGAAGGAATTGAAACAGAACATCAACTTGATTTCCTTAAAAACATTGGCTGTGATATTGGCCAAGGCTATTTATTTTCAAAACCAGTACAAGAAAGTGATTTTCAAGATTTACTCCAAAAATGGAAAACTATTGAACTCACTCAGACAGAAGAAGCATCATCATTGCCAATAGACATGAATGACTTATGGATTCCAGACTCAAATTTTAATATAATTTTCAACACTATCGCAGGTTCTGCCGCAATATATGAAATTACAAGCGATGCAACGAGTGTAAAAGTTCTTAAAATGAATGATGAATATTTGCAAGCTATGGAGATTGAAAAGAGTGGAAAACACCATACCTTTTCAGATTTATTAGCACTTATTCAACAAGAGGACTTAGTTGCGTTACAAAAGAGTCTTGTACTCACATTGCAAACAAAACAGCCACTGAGTATGATTATTCGAAGAATTAATATACCAGGAAGATCTTCTCCAAAATGGCTAAAAATGAGTATGAGATTTTTGTTTAAAACAAAAACTTCAACTCTTGTATTAGCAAATCTTGAAGATGTGACATCACAACAAGAAGAAATAAACTACTTAGAAAAAGAAACACAAATTCATGAAGATTATAAAAGACAGCTTTCAATCTATAACGAAGCTGAACAAAATGGATTGGCAACAATGCAACTTACTGAAAAAGGCTTAATACTTGAATATGCAAATGATGCTTTTTTAGAACTACACGCAGCAAGTAGAGACTATGCCTTTTCTCATGCAGACACTTTTCTTATGGATACCGTACACCAAGATGATTCAGAAATTATAGTAAAAGCATTTGAAAATATAATAAAACAGAAAAAAAAGAACTTCCGTTGGACAATGAGAACGCTGTCGCTCAATGGAACAGAACTCGTAACAATTGTAAATGGTGCTATTCGTTATACCAGAGAAGGTATTTTTGCAGACATTGTTGTGCGCGAGTTAAAAAAAACCGATTCCGTATTATTTTACATTGGAAGTGATTAAAAATCATCAAAACGATAAAATTTTATCGATATTTCATTTTTTTTGCTCCTAATACACTTTTTTCCATTGACCATTAGGGCGTAAGTCATTAAAATATTAACATGAGTACACACACATTTAAGGGCGGTATTCATCCGCCTGAGAGGAAAGAGCTTTCTAACAGTGAAAGTATTTTAGTAGCCTTTCCTTCTTCAAAAACAGTATACATCCCTGTGACGCAGGGAGGTGCCCCAAACCAGCCAATTGTAGCAGTAGGGGATACAGTGGTACGCGGACAAAAAATTGCCGAAACTGATGCATTTATGTCAGCACCGGTACATTCGTCAGTGTCAGGCGTAGTAAAAGAAATCAAAAACAATCTTGTTTCAGGTAACACCGATGCCCCATGCATTATTATTGAAGCAGATGGATCAGACAAAACAGAGTTTTTATCTGTTTTAGACCCATTTACCTGCACAAAAGAAGAAGCCATTGCACGCGTAAAAGAAGCTGGAATTGTAGGGATGGGCGGAGCTGCCTTTCCAACACATGTAAAGCTTAATCCTCCTCCAGGAAAAACAATAGAATGTGTAATAATTAACGGCGCAGAATGTGAACCTTATTTAACAATCGACGAAAGAACAATGATTGAAAATGCCGATAAAATTATTGACGGGCTTGCAATTGCAATTCACATTTCTAATGCACAAAGTGGTATTATTGCCATAGAAGACAACAAAACTCATGTACTTCCTATTATTGAAGATGCAATAGAAAAAGCAGGAATGAGTGAAAAAATGGGCATTGTTCTTTGTGCAACAAAATATCCACAAGGTGGAGAGCGAAATCTAGTACAAGCAGTTTTAAATAAAGAAATTCCACAAGGTGGGCTTCCTGCTGATATTGGATGCATTATTCAAAACGTTGGAACCGTTTGCGCAATAAGTGAAGCTTTCCGTGAAGGAAAACCTTTAATTGACAGAGCCTTCACTGTTTCTGGCGGAGCATGTCTAACACCTAAAAACTTAAAAGTTCCCGTAGGAACATTAGTAAGCGACTTAATTCCAGAATTTTTTGATGCATCTGTAACAGAAACACGAAAAATCCTTTCTGGTGGCCCTATGATGGGATTCCCAATGAAAAGCGCTGACTTCCCTGTTCAAAAGAACACATCTGGTGTATTATTCTTAAATGAAAAAGAAGCAAACCTTACAGAAGAAAGTGCTTGCATTAACTGCGGTCGTTGCGTAGTCGATTGCTCATGCAGACTTACCCCTGTTATGATAGCTCGTGCACTAAAAGCAAACGATATTGACAGCGCAAAAGCATATGGATTAATGAACTGTGTAGAATGTGGTTCTTGCGCCTATGTTTGCCCTGCTAACGTGAGACTTATTCACCGATTTAGACTTGGTAAAATGATTGCACGAAAAAAAGATGCAGCAGCAAAGGCTAAGTTAGACGCAAAGGGAGGAAAATAGATATGCCATTTCAAATAGATCCTAA
>CAYJKA010000148.1:0-4443 GCA_964370655.1 uncultured Treponemataceae bacterium
AGTGTCCCCGCATAAGGAACATAAGAATCTACTCCCTCTTCAAAAGAAAGTTTTGCTCCTCCTCCCATATCGTAACGCTGCCAGTTTCGTGCACGATTTGAGCCTTCACCCCAATACTCTTTAACATAGGTTCCGTTAATATTAAGCTTATTTGTAGGGCTTTCATCAAAGCGTGCAAAGTAACGGCCAAGCATTACAAAATCTGCACCCATTGCTAATGCTAATGTCATGTGGTAATCGTGAACAATACCACCGTCAGAGCAAATTGGGATATATATGCCTGTTTTTTTATAATATTCATCTCTAGCCTGAGAAACTTCGATTGTAGCCGTTGCTTGACCGCGTCCTATACCCTTTTGTTCACGAGTAATACAAATAGAGCCGCCGCCAATACCAACTTTTATAAAGTCCGCTCCAGCTTCTGCTAAAAACATAAAGCCCTCACGGTCTACAACATTTCCAGCCCCTATTTTTACATCTTGGCCAAAGTTCTTTTTAACCTCTGCTATAGTTTTTGATTGCCATTCTGAAAAGCCTTCAGAGGAATCAATACAGAGAATATCTACTCCTGCTTCTAAAAGAGCAGGAACACGTTCCATATAATCGCGAGTATTAATACCAGCCCCTACAATATAACGGCGCTGAGCATCTAAATTTTCTAATGGATTTTCTTCATGTGCATCATAATCTTTTCTAAAAACCATTGACTTTAAGCAACCATTGGAATCAATAATAGGAAGAGAGTTAACCTTGTGCTGCCAAATAAGTTCATTCGCCTCGCTTAATCGTATTCCATCCTTGCCTGTAACAAGGTCTTTAAACGGGGTCATGTAGTCTTTTATTTTTGCATCTTCTCCTGCAAAAGACAATCGAAAGTCTCTACTTGTAAGAATCCCAGCAAGTTTTCCACCTGGACTTCCGTCTTCAGTAATTGCAATTGTAGAATGGCCCGTTTTTTCGGTAAGAGAAACAGCATCTGCAAGAGTATTTTCAGGAGAAAGATTTGAATCCGAAATTACAAATCCTGCTTTATGATGTTTTACACGCGAAACCATTGCAGCTTGATCTGCAATTGATTGAGATCCATAAATAAATGAAACTCCGCCTTCTTTTGCTAAAGCTACAGCCAAAGTATCATTTGATACCGATTGCATAATAGCTGAGACTAAAGGAATGTTCATTGAAAGAGAAGGTTCTTCACCCTTTTTGTATTTAACTAATGGTGTTCGCATCGAAACGTTTGATGGAACACATTCACTGGAAGAGTAGCCTGGTACAAGTAAGTACTCGGCAAATGTTCTTGAAGGTTGTTCGTAATAATAAGCCATATACCATTATAAAGAACAGTATATGGCTTGTCAATATATCTTAAAACCTGTACAAGGCGCTTACGCCAAAAGTAGCCAATTCTAAAATATTTCCAGGAGATTCAACATGAATATCTAGCAAGAAATCTTCTTCTAGAATAAAGCCCACACCAAAACCTGCCAGAAATGTAGTGGTTAAATGAAAATCATATTCGTCAACTGCGTTATTTATTCTAATAATTGAACTGTCCCAGTTTAGACCGTAAGACAATCCCCCTCTAAACTCAAACCAATCAGTTGGCTTAATAGAAACGCCAATATTAAGTCCAGCATAAGTATCGTAAGAATCTATTACTCGTTTATCATTTGGATTTGTGGTTTCAGCTACACCAGTTGCATTTGGTCGCGTATAACTTGCAACAATATCTTGCCTTCTAGCATAGTCAAATCCTGCATATGGCTCTGCCAAAACAAGAATTTTTTCCTTAAACCAAACCAAAGAGGCTCCCCCATCAATACCTATTGTGTAATTCTTTCTATCTTCAAAAATAGCACTATAAGTATTCGATTCACCAGGGGTTTCAGATCCTTGCAAAGTAACATAAGTTTCCACAGGATTTCCTAAACTGTCAACATCCACACCAATATTTATACCAGTTCTAAGCGTCACAAGTGGTCCAAATGATACAGGAAACTCTATTTGAGGAAAGGCAAAAAATGTTACCGCATTCTTCGATTCTGTAACTGTTGTTGTGCCATCTGAATCTACATAAGAGTCTGTAACATTTGTTGTCCTATCATAAATAAGGCCTACCGTTGTGTAAAAATTGTATACATCTGCTATTCTATGTGAAAGACCAAGCTCATATTCTTGTTTTGTAGCATTCTTCCCTGCAATTAAAGCTGCATCTTCTATGGTTTTTGTATCATTTCCTGTTTTAGATATTCTTGAATGAACACCAAAGTCTCTCCATGCAAATGCGGTGCGCACATTATAAGATGATTCATCAGTTCTCGTATTACTTGTATCAGTTATAATATTTCCACTAGCTTGCTCATCTCTAAAAGCATCTATCTGATAATCTGCAATAAAGCCAAATGCCATATCCTCGCCAATCGGTGTTGCCCAAACACCCTGTAAATTAGGACTGTAAACAACACCGCCATCTCCAAGATAGCCTGTTGCAAGAAATGGACGTGAAATATCAACTATCCCCTTTGCATGAATACTATCGGCCTCTGTACCCATTGTAAACATTGTAGACTGTCTACTAGCAGAACTTGCAAACCCTGTCCGTGGATCTGCAGAAAAAAGAGTTATTGTGGGATCTGCAAAGAATGGAGTCACACAGAAAAAAATCGCGAGTCCTAAAAACAAGTTTTTCATAAAAACCTCCGTATAAATCATGAATATAGTTTATAGTATAACTATAAACCAAGGTACGCCTCTCGTCAAGTACAACATCTGTATAATTTTGAATATCAATCTAACAAAGAGACTTTTTATAATCTTCTAGTGTTTCATCTACAAGCTTCTTAATGCGCTTTTCAAGGATATCTTCAAGCAGTTTAAAATCATAAGGTGATTCTGCTGCAACATAATGTCCAAAATTCCCTTCACTTAAATCCAAAGAATATGTAGGGATACGCTCTTTACGTATCTCCTCCTCAAACAAAGTTGAAACAGAAACAGAAAAAGCAGTAGCTATCAGTTGTATTACTTCTAGTGAAGCACTCCTCTGTGCTAGTTCTATCATTGTTATATAAGGAACCGACACATCTGCTTTTTCTGCTAAAGTAGCCTGAGACCAACCTTGCGCTTTTCTAAGAGCTTTAATATTTTTACCTAAAATTTCATAAATTGTTGCCATATTAACATAATAATAACTTACAGCTACTATTGACACTTACTGACAGTTATTTTATAATATAACCAACAGTTATTATTTAAACAATTCAAAATATCTTTGTTAAAGAATAAAAATTGAACAAATATTACTGTTTTATAGGAGAAAAAATGAAAAAAATTGTATCTTTATTGGTAATAGGCTTTGTTTTTTGCACAGGTTGCGCTTCGATGAATGATTTTTTAGGAAAAGCAAATGATGTAATGGCAGATACTAACAGTGTCCTAAGCGGTAACATTGCTGAAGCAACCGAAGAAGACTTTATCATCGAAAAAGTAGTTATTGTAAGCTCACTTCAAAATGATGAAAATTTATCTGAGTTTTTAGATGCAGCTTCAAAATCAGCTTATATTATTAAACCGCTTGAAAAAGCATTAGCTACAAGCGTTAAATTCAACAATGGAACCTTTGAGGTACCAAGTTATGCCCAAAGCGTTCGTAAGTCAGACCTAGAAAGTGCACGAGATGATATAAATGCAGGTTTTGTATCCCCAGATGATAAATACGGCAATCAACTAGGTGTTTACAGCTTTAGTACAAAATATGATGGTTCAGTATTAACAATAACAGGTGTTACATACTAACCTCTAAAAATGTACCTCTTAAAAGCAAAAAAGAACTGTTCAGAACCTTGTACAGTTCTTTTTTTTGCTTGTTGTATATTCTAAACTTTCACATCCTTGCAAAACCTCCCCTTTTTTGCTACAATATCTATATGATAGTAATGAAATTTGGCGGATCATCCGTAGCTAACGCAGAACGTATTAAAAACATTGTTTCAATTATTAAGCTCTATGCAGAAAAAAAACCTATTGTGGTACTCTCTGCAATGGGCGACACTACAGACCATTTGCTTGAAGCTGCAGACAATGCAGTACTTGGAAATGTTGATATTTCTCAAATTGAAAAACTTCACTACGACACGGCAAAAGACCTCGGAATGAATGATGCTCAATTACAAGAAGTAAAAAATCTTTTAGAAGAACTAAAAACACTCCTTACCGGTATATCAATGTTAAAAGAGCTTACAAAACGCACACGCGATTACCTTGTGTCATTTGGCGAAAGACTTTCTGTGCGCATAGCTGCTGCCTACATTACAAAAGACGGTACTCCTGCAAAATTCTATGATGCGTGGGACGCGGGCTTTACCTCTAACTCAGACTTTATGTCCGCAGAGCTTTTAGAAAGCGTATGGACTGATATCCCAAAGGCATTTGAAAATTATA
>CAYJKA010000149.1:0-4437 GCA_964370655.1 uncultured Treponemataceae bacterium
TTAAGTTTTAGTTAGGATTATATTGAAGAATTTTACCCATAGGGGCGGATTCTTTGTCCGCCCGTTGTTCCACGTTTACCACAAACCGTAGGGCAGATATGGAATCTGCCCCTACGGTTTGATTTTTTTTGCCTGTTTTTTCCGAGACACCTCGTATGTGTGATATAATGTATAAAGAATGGAACAACAAAGACGCAAACCAACACGATTACAGGGATATGATTATTCTCAAAATGGTGCATATTTTGTAACAATTTGCACCTATAAACAAAAACACATTTTTGGCGAAATAAAACGCAATTCCACGTTAGCCAACACAGGGATGGATTCCATATCAACCAGTTGTTCCACATTCGCAAACACAGGGGCGGATTCCATATCCGCCCGTATGATTGCCAATATTTGGAATCATACAATCAACGAGTTACCAAATATTTCGTGCCCAAAATATGTAGTTATGCCAAACCATTTTCATGCAATTGTTGTGATTGAAAATATTGACAATAAGCCATCCCCTACACTATCTGCAGTTATTCAATCATTTAAACGTCATTCAACAATCGAATATATTAAAATGGTAAAACAAAACATTTTACCACCATTTGATAAAAAAATATGGCAGCGGTCGTTTAATGATCGTATCATTACTAATGAAAATGATTTTACACAAATTTGGAATTATATAGATAACAATCCAATAAAATGGATTACTAAGCACGAAAACAGATAATACCCATTGTATATATTTCCTTAGTCTATACCTAGTTTACAAAAGGGTTGTGGTTTTGAAAAATAATAACCCTGCGAATAATCCACACCTTCTTTCATGACAATATCTTGTATATCTTTATCTTCCACAAATTCTGCAACCGTTTTAGAATTAATTAAATTTGACATATAAATTATAGACTCTAAAATAATTTTACTGTCGTTGCTCTTTGCTAAATTTTTTATTATCTCACCATCAATTTTAATAATATCTGGTTTTAGCGATATTATAGAAGTATAGGTTGCAAATCCAACCCCAAAGTCATCTACAGCAATTTTACACCCAAACTCTCTAATAGTATTTAAAAATGTATATAGCTTTTCACCGCTGTTATAGTTTTCTGTTTCAACAAACTCAATTGTTAGCTTACTTGGATTTGAATAATTTTTCACTCTTTCAACAAACCACGAAGCAAAATCCTCATTCTCTACGTCAAGTAAAGAAAGATTTATTCCAAGTTGACATTGTACTAGTTCAAAATCTTTTAACGCTTTATCTATCATTTTTTTACTTAATGTATGATACAGCTTAAACTTTTTTGCTGTGTTCAAGAATTCGTAAGGGGGATAAACCTTTCCATCTTCATCTGCAACTCTCATTAAAGCTTCATATTTATCTATAACACCTCTTTTGTTATTATAAATTCCTTGATAATAGGGAATAATAGTGTCATTATTAATAGCGTAGTTAAGTAGATTAAAAATTTCGACATCGGCCCTGTTTTCAGTGTTTAATAATTCTCTTTCGTTAGAGGCTATAATATAGTTATTCTGAGACTTTTTATGTAAGTAAAATGCGCTTTGAGCCCTATCAATTAAGTCGCCTCCATATACGACTACAAATCTTGATAAAGCATTTAATTTTGACTCTTTTGCTACTGAATGCACATAATGCTCATAAGTGATTTCCATAATATCGCCAAAATCTTTATCACTTATATTTTCTGTCCCTGCAACAATAAAGTTTTTATAGTTGTACATATAATGAATAAGTTTATCACTAAGCCCCATTTTAACTAAATCGGAACGCCCTTGCGTTAAAACTTCTTTACAACCATCCATATAAGCACTAAGCCCAAAGGTTGCAATCATCATATCCGCATTGACTATTTCTGTCATGCAAATTTTATTTATCTTCTTTTCGCTAATATCTAGCTTGAACTTTTCGTATCTAAAAACATTATAATCAGGGTCTACTTCATTTAAGTTAATGTACTGGTTGTGCTCCATTTTTTTGCCTCTTGATACAATGATCATTTATTAGCTAAGCTTTCTTTTTCCAGTGGGTTCGGCACTCTTGCATTCAACCTTGCTTGCTTGCTTGCTACTTTGTTTTCATACATTTTTTTATCTACAGTTTTGAAAAATTCATTATATTCATACAGGGTATACCCTTTAAATTGGCCAAATCCAAAAGCTAGAGAGAATTTATTTTCATTTTTGATATTTAACCTTTCAATTTGCATTGTTATAGTAGAAATAGCATTTTCAACTTCCTCTTGAGTACATCCAGATAAAATTGAAACAAATTCGTCGCCCCCTATTCGGAAAGTTTTACCGTATTGTCTAAAATTTTCACTTACAGAGTGATAAGAGTTACGTATAGCATTATCACCTTCCATGTGCCCTAGATTATCATTAATAAGTTTTAAGTTATTCATATCCGCTATAACACACCAAATATCTTTTTGATCGCTATCTTCTTCAAACATGAGATTAAGCTCTTCATGATAAGCTTTTGTATTTAAACCGCCTGTAAGAGTTTCATGAAATGAGTATTCAAGAAGCATGGTTTTCATTTTATTTGAAACTGTGGCGATGCTACCGACTTCATCCTTCGTGTATAATTCATTTGGTATTTTTATTTTCATATTGCCTGTTTCAGCAATTTCAGCCATTGCTCGCTCAAGCTTAACTAAACTTTTACTAATGTTTTTAGAAAAGAACCTAATAAACATTACCACTAGTGCTATTACAAAAATACTGATTGATATCCCAGATACAAAAATGGCAAATACAAGATTATCATTACTTTTAAGGATAATGTTCAATAATCTTTCTTCTTCATTTGAAAAATCATCAATGCTACCAAAAAATGCATTTGCAATTGGCGTAACTACTTGAAGAGCATACAAAGCATCTTCGTATGCTCCACCGGCCATCCGAATATCAGCTGATAAAATCATACTATCTTTGTACTTATTTTTTTCTTCAATTATTCTATTAAATTCAACTAATTGGGTACCAGATAAAATTTTTGAATAGTCATCCATCTTGTTATCAAGGTCATTAAACGCAACAATATACTGCTCGTACAAATCATTTCTTACGTCTACATCTTCTTGTAGTAATATATCGCGGCCTAATACGCGGCAAACATACATATTACGTATAATTGCACTAAGTTTTTCTTTGTGCCTTACGTTAATGTCAATAATATTTTCTGTTGATTTATTAAGAGTTGCAACTGAAAAAAAAGAAAATAGACTTACAAAAATAACACTTATTATTATAAACCACTGTACAGGAATAAACTTCCGCTGAATAGATACATTATTTAACCATTCTATAAACTTTTTCATCATTTTCACCTTTCTACCATTTTTTTCAGTAGCAATGTTAGCCACTGCGACATAAATCTATTTTTTGTATAAAAGGAGTGTCACGAATAAGATTTTGCCTTTGCAAAATATCAGTCAGTATTAAAAAATACTAGACCCTATGTTTTATTCTATCAAATATCTTCAATATAATCAATGCATAAAACTGTAATTAATACAATATTACGTATAATGAGAAATGCGTCCTTATCAATATTTACGCTTGATAAAGGATATGTTGTATGATATAACTACTGTAGATGGTACACAATATTTTTCAATTGCATGATTAATAATTATTACTATTTTTGTTTTCCAAACATAGTGACTGAGGAGATTTTATGAAGGATACAACAACACCCAACCCAAATTCTATTTATCCAGTAAAAGGATTTGATACAGTAACCTATGTGAAACCAACTATAACCAAGCCCAATATTATTGTAGGAGATTTTACCTATTTTTCCGATAAAGATTTTGAAAATCATGTTACACATCACTATGATTTTTATAATGACTCATTAATTATAGGAAAATTTTGCCAAATTGCATCTGGAGTTTCTTTCATAATGAATGGTGCAAATCATCAAATGAATGCAGTTTCAACATTTCCATTTTATATTTTAGAAGGCTGGAATCAGGAAGTTCCCAATATAAATGAAATGCCACTAAAAGGAGACACTATAATTGGAAATGATGTTTGGATTGGTCAAAATGTTACTATTATGCCAGGTGTTACCGTTGGTGATGGTGCAATAATTGGGGCTAATAGCGTTCTAGGCAGCAATGTTGAACCATACACCATTGTAGCAGGAAATCCCGCAAAGTATATACGTAAACGATTCGACGATGATTTGATACATTTATTACTTGAATTTAAGTGGTGGGACAAATCTATTGAAGAAATAAATACATTAATTCCTCTACTCTCGAGTAGCAATCTATCATTTGTGAAGTCTGAAATTGAAAAAAAAATGAAGAGTAAAAACTAATATTTATTTTTTCAAAAATGTTTTTTGTGCGCCTTGTTTTACATCATCTTCTGGTTTTACGTGCCCAATAAGTAGCG
>CAYJKA010000150.1:0-4312 GCA_964370655.1 uncultured Treponemataceae bacterium
CGTCTCTTGCTTATATTATTCGAAGTGAGGGGAGTGCAAAAACTGCCATGTTTGGTATGATTATTAGTACTCTTATAAATATTGTTCTAGACCCAATATTTATTTTTACGCTTGGTTATGGCGTTGCTGGAGCTGCTATCGCTACTGTTTTGGCAAATGTTGTTGTAACTGTTTACTACATTATTGCAATTGCGCGCTCTAAAGGTCACCTATCTCTAAGTCCAAAATGCTTTAAAATGGGCGAAGGTATAGCAAAGGAAGTGCTAGCAATTGGTGTTCCTGCTTCTCTTTCTAATATCCTCATGAGTTTTGCAAACATTTTTTATAATCTGTATCTAGTAGAATATGGGAATGATCCTGTAGCTGCAATGGGTATTGTTATGAAAGTTGTAATGATGTTTATAATGATCTACATGGGAGTAAACACGGGGGTTCAACCTTTATTTGGCTACTGTTATGGAGCAAAAAATGTAAAAAGATTAAAGAGTGCAATTTATTATACTTTAAAAGCGCTTACAATAATTGGTGTATTTTTCTTTTTACTGTTTTTCTTTGGTGCAGAGCATATAATTCGCTTTTTTATAGATGATGAAGATATAATTTATCATGGTATTAGAATGCTCCGAGCTCAAATATCGGTAGCTCCATTTTTGGGAATTATATTCATAGTTATGACGCTTATGCAAGTAACGGGTAGGGCTATAGTTGCGCTCATTCTATCGGTTTGCCGACAAGGATTAGCTTTTATTCCAGCTATTATGATATTAAACGCCACGCTTGGCCTTGACGGTCTTATTTGGTCACAGCCTGTCGCGGATGTGTTTTCAGTAATACTATCAAGCATTACCTTTTTATGGTTTTTGAAATCATTGACTAAAAAGACTTCTGTTGTTTAATATAGGCGCTAGCTCTAATGAGTATTGATTTTGCATTTCAATAAGGGCGAAAAAGTCCCTCTCAGAAATAGGTTTTGAAAAATAATATCCTTGGGCGCTGTCACAACCTAGTGATTGAAGGAACAATGCAAGTTCGGCTGTTTCTACGCCCTCGGCTATTATATTCATTTTTAAACGCTTTGCCATTGTAATAATTTCATCAATGATAATTCGCGATTTTTCATTTTCTTCATCGTACTCAAAAAATACTCTGTCAAGCTTTAATACGTCAGCATCGATACTGCAAAGTCTGTTTAGAGATGAAACGCCAGATCCAAAATCATCAATAGAGACTTTAAAACCGACCTTTTTTAGTTGCTTTATTTTTTCAATAAATTTTTCTTCTGCACCTAAAATAGCGGTCTCAGTAATTTCTAATTCTAATTCATAGGCTTCGATATTTGTTTCAGCTAAAATAGTTAAAAGCTGAGGAATGAGTGTTGGCTCAAGCAAGGTTACGGTAGATATATTAACCGATAACGGTGGTATCGCTTGATTTCCTTTATTCTTACAAATAAAATCACAAACATGTCTAAACACGTAAATATCTATTATAGAAATGAATCCATTTTTTTCAAAAACTTCAATAAAGTCCGAAGGATACACCATATTTCCATGCGGTGGAATCCAACGTATTAATGCTTCTCCACCACAAATTTTTAAGGTTTGTAGATTTACTTTAGGTTGATAATATATTTCAAATTCTTTATTTTCGACTGCTTTTTCCATATTAAATGTTATATTTAATATAGAATTATAGTTTTTTTTCATAATGTTATCGAAAACTGCGAAAGTTGTTTCTCTAATTGATTTTCCTGTAAGGCGCGCATAATCTGCGTGAGCTACAATGTCTGAAAGCTTTTCGTTACAATCTTCTACGATTGTTGTTCCAAATGATAAACTCACATTATATTTGCTCCCAAGAACAGCACGTATGCTTGGAAGTATGTAGGTGTCATGAATATATTTTATTGTGTCACCTTCTTCAACCTTTTTTAGTATAAAAAAGTTTTCAGCAGTTTTACGCGAAAAAAGTGTAGGTGTACCTGCAAATGCTTTTTTAAGTGATTCTGCAATAGCTATAATAACATCTGTACCATATTCCATGCTGAAGTAGCTATTTATGGTTCTAAAGTAGTCAATATCAAAACTAATAAATTTATACTCATTAGGTTTAGATTTTGATATTATTTCTTGTGCTTCTTCATAGAAATATGTATGAGAATGCAATCCTGTTAATGTATCAGTTTGATATGCTTTTAACATTAATTTATTTTTTTGCTCTCTAACTCTAGAATGATAGATAATAAAAATCATTGCCATTACTAAAATAAAGATGGCAAATACAGCCCAATATTTTTTTATAAAAGTTAATAGACTGTATTCGGGATAATATACTGAGTTACTTATAAATATATCTTCGTATTCTCGTGGGGTAATTCTATCAAACATTACATTGAATATTGGAATGTACTCACTAGCTATTGGCTTTGCAATGCTAAAATGAAAATTCAGCGAAAAATCAGTTGCAAAAAGATACTCATTGTCATGGGGTATGTATGCATCAACATAGGTAGAACCAGTAGATGTATACACTGCCATATCTATATCGCCTTTTGTGTACGAAGAAAGCATTTCAGTAAAAGAATCATAAAAAACGACAGAATGGTTTGGAAAAGTATTATAAAATGAACTAAAGTCAGTATAGAGATACTGTGATATGCCAATCCTTTTAGATTGGGCAATGATTTCGTCTCGGGTTTGATTCGGTTTAACCTTTTCTATAGGCACTGTTGCAACCATAGGCATTTGATAATAAACTTCTGTCGGTTCATAATATGTTAGCTCATGTCTAGTATTTCCTAGTAGTGATATTAAAATATCAAAATCTTTGTGCAAAGACTCTTCTTCTGATAAATTATATGGATGATATTCTACTTCAAAATTGTTTTCTGATGCAAGTTTGTCCATTAGCTCTACTAGAACTCCTGCAGCATTTCCATTTTCATCTTTATAGGTAAAGGGCTGATGGTTTTCAATAAATCCTACTTGTAAGGGGCGTTGTTGTAATATTTTGCATTCTTCACGAGTAAGCCCTCTATGTGTTAAGTTTACTGCATCGTGGTTGTATTTATCAAGGAGCTCGCGAATATAAAAGCCTTCCTCTATGCTTATTTCATTATACGCTTCATTAATAATATTCATAATATCTGCATTTTCATAGTTAGTTACTAAGTACGTTTCTGATACCATTAAGTTAAGTATGGTGTAATATAACTCAGGGCTTTCGACAGAAGATGCCATAATATAATAATCTGCATCTAAGTCTAAAAATCGGTCAAGAGATGCATATTTATATTCTACAGATATATTGTTTTCTTCTAAATATTGGTCAAGTGCTGGTACTGCTGGGCTTCCATAATAAGCTGCAACTGTTTTTCCATTTATGCTTTGTGGGTCATCATAAAATACACCTTGATTTCCTTTCGTTGCTAAGCCAGATATAACGGTGTTAAAAGCTTTTTCTGCATATAAAAACTCGCTTTCTCTTTCAGGGCTTTTAAAATAAAGGCCTATCATGTCTACTTCATTGTTTCGAAGTGAGTTAAATATGTCTCCTTTTACTTCTACAAAGTCAAACGTTAAGTTGGTCTTTTCTTCAATTTTTTTTAGGATTTCATAAGATATACCTTCATTGCCAGTATTTGCTTCGTCAATTATTAAGTCTGTTGCAACTTGATATCCTATTAAAATAGTATTGTTTTCAGAGTAAAGCTCTATTACACCAAAGAAAAAAAGGAAAATAATAAAGATGTATTGTATAGTATTTTTAAATGAAGGCATATGAAACTCCTAATGATGAAAAATTGCCCTTAAGATAATTATACACTCCAAATATTAATTTCGCAACTATTTTCTTAAAAAATATGACAAATTTTTTGGTAAAGAATTTGTCATTATCGTTGACTTTCTTTTTTTTGTGTGCTCTTCTTGTATTGCTTTTTTTTTTGCGATATGATATTATAATAAAAGAGGGCCATTAGCTCAGTTGGTAGAGCAATAGACTCTTAATCTACAGGTCGAAGGTTCGAATCCTTCATGGCTCAAGAGTGAACAAAGCTAAGTTATTGTAATACAGTGACTTAGCTTTTTTTTATTACAATTTGGTTTTTAACAAACGGTATCATAGAGTAACTGTATGAAAAACTGTTAGAATGGGATTTTTTGTGTGATTTATGAAAACTAGCTCTGGACAATAATCTGGACAATAAAACTTGCCAAATGTAAAAATCCATGATATATTTAAATATATTAATTTTTAAGGAATGTAACATGACAACTTTTACGTACTACACCCCGACTAAGGTGATTTTTGA
>CAYJKA010000151.1:0-4288 GCA_964370655.1 uncultured Treponemataceae bacterium
GGTATGCTGTACACTAATAGTAGATATGGTAGGAAATATTATGAATGGAACAATTCTAGTTATAGACGATGAAAAAAACATACGCGAAGGCTTAGCTGATGCTTTAGAGCTTGAAGACTACTCTGTATTTACTGCTGAAGATGGGAAAATCGGCTTAGAAATATTTAAAAAAGAAGCCATTGACCTCATTATTACTGATCTTAGAATGAATAATATGGGTGGAGAGGAAGTTCTTTCTACTGTAATTTCACAGAATCCTGCTACAAAGGTAATAATACTTACCGGTCATGGTAGTATTGATTCTGCAGTTGATGCAATGAGACATGGGGCTTATGATTTTTTAACCAAACCTGTAAATTTAGATCAACTTACGCTTATAATTAAACGGGCTTTACAAGGCCGCAAACTTGAAATTGAACATAAGGCTTTATTAGAAGAAGTTCAAAAACATAGAAGTTTTGAAAAAATCGTTTCAAAGAGTTCAGAAATGGAACGAGTATTAAAAGTTATTGAAAAAACCTCCAATACGAAAAGTTCGGTTCTTATTACAGGGGAAACTGGAGTAGGAAAAGAACTCGTAGCCGATGCTCTTCATAATTTATCATCAAGAAAGGACAAGCCATTTATAAAAGTTCACTGTGCAGCCTTATCTGAAAATTTATTAGAAAGTGAGTTGTTTGGACATGAAAAAGGATCTTTTACTGGGGCTACTGGGCTTAAAAAAGGTCGATTTGAACTTGCAAATGGAGGCACAATTTTCTTAGATGAAATAGGCGAAATTGACCAAAATGTGCAAATAAAAATTTTACGCGTTCTTCAGGAAAAGCAATTCGAAAGAGTTGGAGGAGAGCAAACAATTGAATGTGATGTTAGGGTTATTGCAGCAACCAATAGAAATCTTGAGGTAGAAGTGCAAGAAGGGCGCTTTCGTGAGGATTTATACTATCGCTTAAATGTAGTTAATATTTTTGTTCCGCCACTTAGGATGAGAAAGGATGATATACCACTTTTAGCTGCAACTTTCTTAAATGAGTTTAATAGTGAAAATGAAAAAAATATTGAAGGCTTTGATTCTGAAACAAGGCGGGTGCTTTATGATTTTAATTGGCCAGGTAATATTCGTCAACTTAGGAACTGTGTAGAAAGTGCCGTTGTTATGTGTTCTGGAAAAACCATAACCATGGATGATTTACCGCCCACTATTGTAAGCTCTAATAAAAGTGCAAGTATTTCTATCCCTGTTGGCACACCTATGCTCGATGCAGAAAAAATTATTATTATGGAAAATCTTTCTAGAAATAATGGAAATAAAACCAAAACCGCCGACACTCTGGGCATTGGACGTAAGACTCTTCATCGTAAATTAGATGAGTGGAATGAAGGCTAATTTTCGTGTAATAATCGTGTAGCATGGAGAGCGCGATTAGAGCACCGCGAAGCGTCCACCGCAAGAGCGCACTTGTGCGTTCGAGGAGGATGAGCGTTAGTGAAGTGCGCCATGAGCTCGTGGCACAACTCCAGAGTGCATAGTGTTGACATTATTTATGTTTTATTGTATTATAAAGTATAGAACATAATGGTATCCTCAAAATGGAAAGTCGTTCAACGACTTCTTTTTTTTACCCAAGTGCCGATTAAGGTTTGAAAAATAACTAAATTTTGTACTTATAACAGTGTAGTTTATATTTTATAACTGCATAGAGTTTTTATATCGGCTATCTATAATGTATTAGGAGAATAATGGAGTACACAGCACTCGAAAGTCAAAGAAATTACACAGAATGCAAAAAAATGGTTGATGCTCTTTCATATTCAATTGTAGAGCTCAATGTTGTACCTGCAAAGAATTCCATAAAGGTTTCTGTTGTAATTGCCCACAAGGGTAGCGAAACGGTTGGTATAAACGATTGTGCCAAGGTTCATCGACTTCTACTTCCATACTTTGAAGAAGCACTTAATTCTGAAGATGTTTATATGGAAGTTACCTCTCCTGGTATGGAACGAACTCTTAAAAATGCAGCAGAGTTTTCTCTTTTTTTAGGTAGGGGTGTAAAGGTATGGTATACCGAAATTTCCGATTGGATTCATGGAACTATTCTGATAGCTGATGAAAAATCAGTTACAGTAAAAATAACAGACGGGGGAGAAGACAAGGTTTTCCCGTATGAAAAAATAGCAAAAGCTAAACTCTTAGTGGAGGGCTAATATGGCATCAAAGATGGCAGAAGCAATTCAACAGCTTATTCAGGATAACGGTTTAACTGAAGAAGCGGTTTTAAAAACAATTGAAAGCACAATTAAAGCAGCGTATAAGCGAAAGTTTGGAACATCTGAAAACTGTTTAGTAGAGTTTGAAGATGATTTAAGTGACGTAACCGTATATTCACGTAAAATGATTGTTGACGGGGTATATGATCCTGTTACAGAAATTGAACTTGAAGAAGCTCTTGAAATGAATCCTGACTGTGAAGTTGGTGATGAGCTTGATATTGTAATTGATCCTAAAGACTTTGAACGTTCTGCAGTACAAACTGGTAAGCAAATTGCTCATCAGTCTTTAACAGAAATTCAAAAAGATACTCTTTTAGCAGAGTACAAAGAAAAAATTGGCGAAATTATGATTGGCTACTATCAGCGTGAAAAGAACGGGAATATTTATCTTGATCTTGGAAAAGTTGAAGGTATTTTACCTGGTAAGTTTCAATCACCTCGTGAATCATACACAAAAAATGACCGAATTAAGGCTCTTATTGTTGATGTTAAAAAAACTGGATCAGGCTTACAAGTTGTTTTATCTAGAACAGATCCAGAATTTGTACGTTCAATAATTGAACTTGAAGTACCTGAAATTTATGACAACACTATTGAAATTAACAGTATTGTTCGTGAAGCTGGATACAGAACTAAGGTTGCTGTTTCTTCAAGAAGAGAAGATGTAGATCCTGTTGGAGCCTGTGTTGGTCTTAAGGGCGTGCGTATTCAAGCAGTTATAAGAGAACTTGAAGGTGAAAAGATTGATATTTTACGATACGATCCAGATCCTAGAGGTTTTATAAAAAATGCATTATCTCCAGCTGAAGTTACAGGTGTTGTTATTTTAGATGAAGAAAAGAGAACAGCTCTTGCGGTTGTTCCTGATAATCAATTCTCACTTGCAATTGGTAAACAAGGTTTAAATGTTCGTCTTGCTAACAAGTTAGTAGACTGGAATATTGATGTAAAAACTGAAGAACAATATGAAGATGTTGATGCATTACTTGCAGAATCAAGAAAGGCAGCGCAAGACTTGTTCTCATCAAATGACAGTGATTATGAAATATCAACTGTTGCTGAACTTCCAAATGTAAATGAAGATATTGCAAAATTATTGGCAGATAATAATATTGTTGATATTCAAGATTTCATAAACGCTAGTGAAGACGGAACTTTGGCAAGCATTGAGGGGCTTACAGATGAAGACATTTCAGCTATTGCTGCTCTCATTGACCAAAGCGTAGAGTTTGTTGAAGAAGAGCAAGAAGAAATAGTATCTTCTAATGAAGATGAAATTGTTGATGAAGATGGCTCTGAAGGCCAAGATGAAGAAGCTGATGTATTTGAGTGCCCTGAATGTGGTGCTGAAATAACAACTGATATGGCAAATTGTCCTTCTTGCGGTATTGGTCTTAGTTTTGAGTATGAGGATGAAGAGTAGGGTAATTAATGGCAGATGAATCAGAAAAGAAAGTAGCAAAAGCACGTATTATTAAAAAGCATGATACACATGAGGGGAATACTCATGTAGATGCTGTTACACAAAACGCGCCTGAGAAAAAAAAGGTTGTTGTGGTTAAGAAAAAGCACACAAGTGAAACACATTCCGCAGAAAAGAGTGAAGTTTCAAAACCAAACGTTGTTGCAGTTAAAGCTGCTCCTACTCAAAAACCATCTTCTTCAGAACAAGTTGTTAAAGAAGAAAAGAAAAAAGATGTAGAGCCTAAAGTTAAGAGAGAAACGACTTTTGAATTAAGTCCTTCTCGCCCAAATGTAAAGGCTGGAAATTTAGATAGATCTCAACAACGCGGTGGAAGACCTCAAGGAAATAGAGGCGGATATCCTTCTAATGGTGGAAACTCTGGTTTTACTGGTGCGCAAGCACGTGAAGGCTTCCAGCGAAATAATCGTGGACCTGGTCAAGGTGGATACCAAGGACAAGGCGGCTATCAAGGACAAGGTGGGTACCAAGGTAACAGGCCTCAAGGTCAAGGTGGATACCAAGGCAATAGACCTCAGGGACAAGGTGGATACC
>CAYJKA010000152.1:0-4287 GCA_964370655.1 uncultured Treponemataceae bacterium
CTGATTCAAGCAGACTCTTCATGGTTACTACTGCCATGATTTCTCCTTCATCGAAAAAAGCAAAAATACACAATTGTGCATTTATTCTATGCTTATTCCCCATACTCTGTGTCTCGTCAAGCTAATGCTTGCGGAAGATTCTTGCTATAATAATTCAAACAAAACGCATATAGCAAGGCAAAAATTATGTAAAAACATATCCTTGCGTTATTAGTGTATCACAAAGTTCGAATAATGGCAAGCCCATTATGGAACTTTGTGTCCCTTCTATATGGGAAATAAATCTTTGAAAAGAGCCTTGTATTTTATATGCTCCAGCAGCATCTATCCATTCATTTTTATCTAAATACCATTCAATGTCATCGTTTGATAATTTTCTAACCTTTACAATGTTTTCAGTTGGAATAATAGTCATTTTGGATGTGTTTCTGTTGTAAATTGCCATTGAAGTTTCGACTATATGTTTATCGTTTGATAATTGTTTTAGATACTTCTTTGCATCATCCTTATTTTGTGGTTTTCCTAGCACTGTGTTATTATGCAAAATAACAGTATCTGCTCCTAAAACTATGTAAGCATCTAAATGTTGGTCTTTTATTTCAGGTAGTATTGAAAGTACTTTTTGTTCTGCAAAATAGGCGCTTATATTTTTACCTGCTGATTTTGTTATTACTTCTTCAAATGTTGGCTTAATTATGTAGTAGGGGATTCCTATTAGTGAAAGTAATTCTTTTCTTCTTGGCGATGTTGATGTTAAGATTATTGGGTTCATGATTACAGTATACAAAAAAACCGCAAGAAAATCTTGCGGCTTGTATTAGTATTAGTTTTCTTTAATGCTCATTAAAATAGCTTGTGCTTTTTGTCTTACAGGAATTACATAGTTGTAATTAGTTGCTATAGATGCAATTGTTTCAACTAGTGCTCCTGGATTTTCTACTGTAGGATATAATTTTTCAAAGCTATCTAAAATAGAGTTTGCAAGGCTATCTGTTGGATTTAGAATAGCGAATCGGCGATGAATTAAGGCTATTTCGTTTATAACGTCATCTCTTTCATTTATTCCAATTTCACCAAGTGAATAAATTGCAGCTGAAAGAACCATGGGTTCATTTTCTTCTCTAACTAAGTCTAAAAGAACTTCCTTGGTTTCAACAGTTGGAATATCTGCTAGCATTAGAGCTGCTTGGCGACGTACTTCTGTGTAGTTGTTGTTGAGTCTTCCAGCAGTTCTAGATTCAGTGAAAACACCTTCTCCTGCTAAACTGTGTAAAGCAGCTTCAATCGCTGGTGAAGAACGACCTCCGTCTAGCGCTTCTTGGATGTATTGAAGTGTAAGTAGCTTAGCTTCATAGTTTTCAGACGCTGCCATTTCTGTAATAATCATATCTTCGTTTGTTTCAAGATATACAGATTCTACAGAGCTTTGTTCTCTTTCTTCTGCCTGTGCAAATACAGGGCATAGTAATGAAATTAGAGCTAACATAAGTACTATAGATTTAATTAATTTCATAAAAACTCCTAAGGTTCGACTTGTTGCTATTTATAAGTCGATGCCACTTTTCATGGCTAGATTTTATATTGTACAAAAATTTGCACAGTATAGTTAATATTTTCTATCTAGTATAACTACTATTATAGTATCGGTAGTTTTGTAAAAAAACTGTACTAATAATTAAAGTCTTTGCAGTTGTACAAGCCATTTACCATTTTCTTTTACAAAATCATAATAAATTATGTCTGTATTTCCTTGCACTTGTACAGCTTTTACTTGAGTTGTAGAAAGGTAACGAATTTCTGTTACTTCGCGCCCTATTCTTGATGGAATAAACATACTTGTAAAGTATTGTGATAAATCTTTTAATACAATATCATCTCCAGGCAACTTTGTTGAAAGTATTTGAAGATTCATTTTATTACTCCAATATGAAATTGAAGATGGAGTTAGATAACTTCGCCATAATAGGTAGTCTCTGTTTTGCATACTTTCATCAAGTATTTCAATGATACTTAATATTTCATTTTTATCGGCTTGGAAAACATCGTAGGATATTTCATTTTCTAAACCAGCTACAGAGCGAGAGTACTCTAAATCGTTATCGTCTAAGAGTACTACTTCATTGTCAACCAGTTGAACTTCATCTGTTGACACTTCAGGTGTTGCATCCTCAGTAAGTGACTCTACTTCGGTGGTCTGACAAGACGCTAAAAGAATTGCAAAAAATACTGCTAATAATAAATGTAAATATTTCATGCAAGTATTATAACCCTATTGTTCAAGCTTGTCAAATAGTATATAGTTAAAAACATGATAAAAGCATTATTTCCAGGTTCTTTTGATCCTCCTACGTATGGTCATTTGAACATAATAGAACGTTCTGCAAGCCTTTTTTCACATCTTGATATTGTAATTGGTGAAAATAACGCAAAAAAATATCTTTTTTCTAATGAAGAACGTTTACAAATGGTTAAAGACCTTACAAAGCATTTAGATAATGTAAGTGTTCACGTTTATTCTGGGTTAACTGTAGATATCTGCAAGGAATTACATACTAACATAATTATTAGAGGTGTAAGAAATATAGCAGATTTTTCCTTTGAGTTTGATACTAGCTTATTAAACAAGCTTTTAGATGAACGCATTGAAACATTGTTTTTGCCTACAGACCCAAATTTATTTGTAGTAAAGTCTGGTGCAGCTAAGGAAATTGCTTCGTTTGGTGGAGATGTATCAAAGTTGGTTCCGCCAAATGTTGCAGAATTGCTGAAAAAAAAGTATATTTAAATAATTTTTTTATACTTAATTATACTTGACAAAAAACAAAAAAGTGTTATAATGACTTGACATTGTTGTATGAGTTATGCTATACTCTTTCATAGTCACATAGTATAAGAGAGGTTATAGATATGGCAGTACCAAGAGCGAAAACATCTAAAGCTCGAACAAGACGTCGTCAAGCAATTAATATGCGTTTGACAGCTCCAAATTTAGTAGAATGTGGAAATTGTGGAAACTTAGTAGTTACACATCGTGTTTGTTCAAAGTGTGGATTTTATCGCGGCAGACAAGTGATAACACCTGAAAGTAAGGGTTAAGTTTTAGGGGGCTGATAGGGTGGCTTTGTAGTCATTTTGTCTATCAATAGTACTGAGCGTTGCTTTTGCTATTGTGAAATAATCCTCCACAGCTTTCAACGGGTAACCGTGAAAGCAACGTTTCAAGGAGTAAATTATGGACGAATTATTTGTTAAAATGCAAAAATTAATTGCAGACAAATTGGAAATCGATGAATCAAAAATTGAACTTGATTCTTCTTTCCGCCAAGACTTAGGTGCAGACAGCTTAGATACTTATGAATTGGTTTATGCAATTGAAGAAGAACTAGGCGTAAGCGTACCAGATGAAAAAGCAAATGAATTTGAAAAAGTTCGTGATGCATATGATTTCATCAAATCACAACAAGCTTAATTATTAGAAATTAAAGAAGCACAAATGTTAAAAAACTATCGTTAAAACATTTGTGTTTTTTTTTGTCAAATCAACAATCATGTTTAATTCAAATACTACATTATCAAAATCACGCCAAACACTTTTACAAAATTTTCAAAAAAAACTAAAAATACGCTTTAAGAATATTTCTCTCTTAGATACAGCTTTTCATCATAGGTCGTTTTCTAATGAAATTGCAAATATTACGGGAAACAATGAACGTTTAGAATTTTTGGGTGATGCTGTTTTAGGTTTAATAGTTGCAAATTACCTCTATATTACTCTTAATATTGAAAATGAAGGCGAGCTTGCTAAGATAAAATCTGTAGTAGTTTCAGAGGCTACGCTTTCTGATATCGCACTACGTATTGGCGTTGATGTATGTTTATCCTTGGGTAAGGGTGAAGAAAAATCTGGTGGGCGCAATAAAAAGGCCATTTTAGCAGATGCAATGGAAGCTGTTTTTGGGGCATATTATCTTGACTCTGGGCTAAAAGATGTAGAAAAACTAATTATATCGCTATTAAAGCCAGAAATTGAAAAAGTTCATGCTAACGCTCACGTAAAGGACTACAAAACGTTATTACAAGAATTTCATCAAAAAAAATATAAAGCTGTTCCATTGTATAGAATGGATAAAAAAACTGGTCCTGATCATGACCAAACATTTTGGGTATCAGTTTCATTAGGGGGGACTACTTACGGTCCAGCTAGTGGGAAGAGCAAAAAAGAAGCAGAACAAGCTGCAGCGCGCTTTGCTTGGGATTCTATTCATCAGGGAAGCTTGTAATTTTTTT
>CAYJKA010000153.1:0-4227 GCA_964370655.1 uncultured Treponemataceae bacterium
TCACAGGGCTAGTTAACTGAATGTTCCAAGGAAGTAGTTTTTCCCAATCTTCGTCTGTTTGTAACCGTCAAATCTAGCACCCCTTACAAAGAAAACAGAAGCGAAGTCCAATAGCCTCTTATATGGAGGCAAAAGAATGATAAAAGTGTGTAGTTTTCTTGCATACATTTATAAACCTTTTAACACATAATGATTTATAACAAAGGATACCTTCGTGAGTGTAAACTTAAAATATTTTCAGTATTGTTTAAATACTAGGTTCAGCAGAAAATACTACTATATGTTTGTCCATAACCATTGTTAATTATTAATTATACATTATTAATTTCCTAGATTTACCCTATAAATTTACGGGTAAAGAGCTTGACGAGGAGACCGGACTGTATTATTATGGAGCTAGCCTAGATACAAAAACGAGTAGGTGGCTTTCTACAGACCCCGCACTTGGAGATGAACCACAGGCTTATTTAAACGATATTTGACATAAAATTTACTATATGTGGTATAAACGGAGGTTCAAACCAAGTAAATTTCCATTTATACCACTATGCGGGTATGGCCGTAAAGTATGTGGACTACAAAAATGGTAATCCAAATGATTTAGATAATAGAGTTCCTGCAAGAAGTGAAAGAGATTTTGATAGAACAAAGAAGGCTCTTGAATTGGAGTAAAGAAGGATAAAATAATGAAAAATACAACACGCTGTTACATTATGGCTATCTTATTATTAATTACACTACTTAGCTCGTGTAACCCTATGCAAGAACAAATAAATATTGATGACTCTGAAATAAAAGACTTGTTAGTATTTGTTGACAGTTTTTACACTTTGCTTAACGATAATCAAGAAAATTTTAGTGCTGATCATACTTTTTTTTCTAATTTTTTCTTAGAAAGGGCAATCTTTTTTGTTCCAAATCACGCATTGTATCCTCTAAATCTTCAACCAGGAATCCCAATTGATTCAAAAGAAAAACTTGAAGTGTTTATGAGTTTATTTTTTCAAAGATATGGAAACATAAATCGAAGAGAAGTAGAATCAATATTATTCTCAAAGAATTTTAGAGCTACTAATCTAGAGTATATAAGTGCCTATGCAAATTATTATCGAATACAAAACGAAAAAGATTTTTATACTCTAACATTTAAAAATGAGTATGAAAGAGCGACCACAGAAGAAGTATTTTTCATAAAAAAAATTGATGGGGAATATAAAATAATAGAGTTTTTACTATTTATTTCATCAGTTGATCCTTTCCTATGGGAGGAAGTGCTTTAAATGATTCGATTTTCTAATTTACTTTGCAGTTTATTCATTTCTTTTTTTCTTTTTTCATGTACCGATTACGAAATATATGAAGAAAAGTATTATTATGAAAATAATTTTCAATATTTTTTGGATAACGAAAATGTAGTTATACATAAGTACTTAGGAGATGACGCAATAATTTATGTTCCAAATAAGCTAGGAGGACATACCGTCAATAGGGTAAGTTCTTATGCTTTTTCTAATAATCAAAGTGTAAAAGAGGTTGTATTTCCTAATTCGGAAATGCTAATTGGAAATGGAGTCTTTAAAAACTGTACTAATCTTGAATCGTTGATACTACCTTCATCAATTAAAAATATCCCTTATTCGTCTTTTAAAAATTGTGTTAACTTAGAAAAAGTAATAATCCCTGAAGGTGTTGTAGAAATTAATGATGATGCCTTTTATAACTGTTCTGCTTTGACACATATCACACTTCCTAATACACTGTCCGCAATAGGAAAAGCTGCATTTTATGCCTGTGGACTTGAAGAAGTTGTATTGCCTCCTTTTATCAAATCTATAGGGTCTTTAAGTTTTTCTAGTTGTCAAAATCTTATAAAACTAAATATTCCAAGTTCAGTTGAGAATATCGGTGAAGCTGCATTTGTAAATAACGATAATTTAAGTGTTATAGATGTTTCACTCGATAATTCTGTTTATAGATTTGAAGATGGCGCACTATTTAATACTGAAAGAAAAAGTTTACACACATATTTAGTTTCAAACATTCAGTCAGATTATACTATTCCAAATTATATAAATGAAATTGAAGACTTTGCATTTTGGAATAATGATTTTTTACATACAGTGGTAATTCCTGCATCAGTTATTCAAATTAAAGATGGTGCATTTGGATGGTGTTCTAATTTACAAAAGATTACAATTCCATCATCAGTAACTTATATTGGACATGGAGCTTTTTCTGCTTGTGAGAGTTTAGATGCTGTAACATTTTCAACATCTTTTGCTACACTGGGAAAAAATGTTTTTTCTGGAACAAATACTGTTATATTAGAAGTAGAAGGAAACACAGCCTTACATAATTATGCACTTGCGAATAAGATTCCATTTAAGCTTTTTAAGTAGTGTTCACACAATTCAGTATAGTTATGGGCAAGACGGTCAACGAGCGGTAAAGAGTAGCTCTGAGAGCGAAACACTATTTAAACAGTGGCGCGGATGGAAAACCCTAATATATCGAATAATGCGAGAGTAAGTAAAAATATATTCTTAATCATTTTAGGTTTTACGCTCTTCTGATACGTATCTAACTTTTCCCAATACGGCTTTCGCACAAGCCTTTTATTTTTAGTTTCTAGTCGGCTTGTTATGACTAAGACAATTACAAAAATGAGCCATATAATCTTTGTCATAAAACTAATCGCTTACTTACCCACGCCACAAAGGTTTTTGAGGCATAGGTAAGATTTTTTAAACATAAAAACGTTCATATTAATTATTACTTGTTAATTCGTAATTATCAAGCTAATTCCCCATGAATCTTTGCAAGTTCTTCTGGAATAGCAATGTGTTGCGGACAGTGACCAACACACTTACCACAAGACACACATTTATCGCTGCCAGCACCACGTTGCTTTATTTTTGTGTACTCAACAGAATGGATAAGGCCAGAACTATCTTTACCTGTTTCTAAAATATCATTCATTGCAAGTCTGTTATACTCTCTAAAAATCTCTGGTATAGCAACTTTTGTGGGGCATGGTATGCAATATGAACATCCAGTGCATGTAATTTTCATAGCACCCTTTATCCAGTCGCGTGCTTGTTCAATAATTTTTATCTGACTTGATGGAAGAGAGTTCGCTTTTCCTGCACTTGCAACAGCACAGTTTCCAACAACTTGATCCATTGCGCCCATTCCTGACAAGGCGGTGATTATTCCTTGATGTTCCCATACCCAGCGAAGCGCCCATTCGTATGGCATTCGAGGCTTGTCTGCTACGGCAAAAATATCGCGTACTTGTTTTGGAACATTTGCAAGTAATCCACCTCGAAGTGGTTCCATTGAAATAACACCAATTTCTTGCTTTGCAGCATAGGCTAAACCTTCTTTTCCCGCTTGATAGTTTTCATCTAAATAATTGTATTGAATTTGACAAAATTCCCAGCCTGGGTATGAATCAATAATATCTTTAAAAGTTTCAAGTTCGTGATGGAAAGAAAAACCAATGTGTTTTATTTTTCCTTCTCTTTTTTTCTTTTCTACAAACTGAAGTGCTTTTACTTTTTTTGAAAGTTCCCAGGTTTTATCACTGAGTGAATGTAAAAGGTAAAAATCAATATAATCGGTTCCTAAACGCTCTAATTGCTCATTAAATATTCTCTCTAAATCGGCTTCTTCTTTTACAAGCCACATTGGCATTTTGTCTGCAATGTATACTTTTTCACGTATTCCTAGGTCTTTTAATACTTTGCCAATAACAACTTCGCTTTTACCTTCGTGGTAAATATAGGCGGTGTCATAATAGTTTACGCCTTGATCATAAGCTTCTTTAATCAAAGCCTTAGTTGCCTCTACGTCAATGTTCGAAGGTGCGTTTGCCTTGCCTAATTCTGTGTCTACAGAGCTTAAAGGAAGCCTCATTGTTCCAAATCCTAACACTGAAATTTGCTTGTCTTGAATTTTTGGAAATATTCTGTACTGCATTTTTTTACTCCTTAAGTATATTTTTTTGTCTTTATTATGTCAATTATTCCTAATTCTTAATTATTCTTCATGCCACAAAGGAGATACCTCGACTTCGCTCGGTATGACACGCAATGTTCTATTATGTAAGACCCTATATCAAACCCACATAATTGTACATTAATAATTATTAATTATTAATTATTAATTGGTTAATAACCATATATACTATTGTACCACCAAATATGCTAATCATGGCATTTTTTT
>CAYJKA010000154.1:0-4188 GCA_964370655.1 uncultured Treponemataceae bacterium
AAAAGATTTTGCGAAAATCTACTCTTGTACAATGATTGCCTTTTTGTTATAATTTTTTTATGATGAAAGGCAGAATAAGTATAAAGAAGGTTCTCTTTTTAGTATATATATTATTTGTTATGCCCATATGCATCTTTGCTACACAAGTTGGCGAATCAAACGATACTCCTTTAGAAACCATTTCAACACAAGGCATTACAAGCTCACTGCAATTTGGTGCAGGGTACAAAAATTACCTTTTTGCAGACATTACCATTCTACAGGATGCACTTATTCCAGAATTTCCCTATCTATCTACAATACTAAATCAAAGCAAAAGCAATCCATTTTATTTATCCTTTTATCACAAAAGTGCTAATAATTTTTCACAACAAACACATCAAAATGGATTGTATAATAGCTACACAAAGATTGAAGGAATACAAGTAATCAATTTTAATTATAGAGAAACTGACGGGTTTTATCTGCCCACGTCAACCATGATTGCAACATCCTTTAGTAACGATACACAGGGCTTGCAATCAAATAGTACGTATTTTAATAATACAAAAACACTGCACTCAAATTTTGCATTTGATTTTTCTCTTCCCATTCTATTTTTCCTAAATTTTAAGACTGGAATAAATACTGCATTCACTAACCACGCTTTTGAAACACATTCATCAATAAAGGTTCCAAATACTATCCAAACAAAGCAAAATAATCTTGTTATAAGTCCTTATGTGGAATTAGGTGTAATGGGTGTAAGCACATTACTTAGGGCAGAATATACAGGATTTTGGTTAAATGCTAATAGCAAGAAGTACTATCAACGTATACAGTTTTCAAGTGGCATAATGGAATTCTTTCGGATATTTGAAGATTATTTTATATTTGATAATACATCAACATTTCTAACAGCTATTGCAAATGAAATGGCAGATACCCTTCCATATAGTTATGGAGTAAGTATAGAGCCTGTTTTTTCTACAACAAACAAAACCATTGTTCCTTTTTCACTTGCAATGGCACTTTTTCCAAGAACCGATGCAGCACAAATGTATATAGGCTTTGAAGGTGGTTTAAAATCAGAATATACAGATGTAGCAAGGATATATGAAAATCATTTTTATGCAAACCTTGTACAAGACATGGCAGAACAAAGTGATTGGTACACAACCATTCATACAAAGTTCATTTGTAACATTGGCGAGCATGCCGATGTTTTTTCCAGAATAAGCATGTACTTTTCTAAAACTGCCTTTGGTAACAAAAGTCTTTTACCCGATTATTCAAATTATAACACAGCAACAGGTTTATATGCACTAAGCTTTCAAGAACAAGATATTTTAAACACCCATTTTTCACTTGGTGCTACCCTACATTGGATAAGGGCAAGTGTAGCGCTTGAATCACAATGGCGAGATAAAGATGCATTAAAACCCAAACACGCATTAATTCCTGAACTCATTTTCACTAATACTAACGAAACTTTTACAGCAAACATTAAGGCTAGTTTTGATATGGATTACGCAGTAATTCCAAACATAGACTTTGAAAGCGCAATAAAAACAAATGAGTTTATTACAATTTCTTTTAAGGTAAACGATGTAATAAATCTTGTAACAGCCCAAGATAGAGTTCTTATTGGGAAATATGTTGATAATTCAACAGTGGCTTCGCTATCAGTAAAAATAGACTTGGAAACTACAAAAGAATAAAACGTACCACTATACTAATCCTCTCTTAGAAAGAAAGTATTGTAATAAAACAAACCAACAGGATTAAAGAGGCTAATACATATATTCTGTAAAAATATATGAGTTTTAAAAAGCGTTTAATATCAGAAAAACCTTCTGCCAGTTCCATGCTTTCTAAATGCTTTAGAGGCAATAAAATTGGAGAAAAAAGTAGTATTTTATCAACACCTAGATTTTGTATGCACTTATTTTTCTTAATAGCTAAAAGATATAGAGCCATTGCTTGTAAAATTACATGAAAAATAAAAACAAACAATAATGATAGATTAGTTAAGATGACTATAGAATACACTAAAAAATCAATAATATCATGCACCATTCTCCTCCGTAATTGCCTGTTTTAATTCTTTTATTGTTATATTAAAGCTTACCATCTTCCAACCTGTTTCAGTTTCCTTCAATAAAAAAGATTCAGCTGTTAAAATGTTTTCGTATTCGACATTAAATGTAACATGATACACATCAGCCACACCCAAGTCATATGGTGCGGGCATAAAACGAACCTCATAGTTTTTAATTTCATTGCGGTGGCCTGAATCTTCGCGAAATGTTTTATATAATTCATAAAATACATCTTCTTCATCAGTGCTATCAGAATTTACATAACTACCTATTCGTTGAAGTCTAAATACATAAGAGTCGTGAAAATATTTACCTACATTATTATCAGGGTCAGAATAAGAATCTAGGGTATTAGAATACAAACTAGAAACAAATTGAGTTATTTCTTCTTGTTTTTCTTTTTTTACTGGAAAGTCTTTGGCTAAAATAAAGGTAAAATATATCAGAGTCCATAAAATTAAGGCTAATAAAACAAGACCTGCATGGTTTAATAAAACTAAAAAAATATTTCTTGCAATGCGGTTTGTCTTTTTCATTAATGTCCTCATCTTTCTAGAATTCTGTCTAAAAATTACTAGTCAGCTCTAGTGGGTAAGAATAAAAATAAGTGTATAATACTACACTAAACCAAATATAGTGTACAGTAGCACCGTAGATACACCGGCAAGTGCAATAGCTATACTACTCATAGCTCCTTCTGTTTCTCCCATTTGAAAGGCGCGGGTTGTTCCAAGTGCATGGGTTGAAGTTCCTATTGCAATGCCTATTGCAGTTGAATCTTTTAGGCCAAATATTTTTGCCATAAAAGGGGCAGCAATAGCTCCCATTTGCCCAGTAATAGCGCCTGAAGCAAAGGTTATAGCAATAATTCCCCCACCCATTTGAGAAAGAGGTAAAGATATCGCAGTAGTAACAGATTTAGGATAAAATGATGCGCTTACGGCTTCATCTAATCCAAAAAGACGGCACATTACATATATAGAGCCTACCGCAGCGACAGATCCTACTAGAGTTCCTATAACTATGGGTAAAAAGTTTTTTTTCAAGGTTTCAAGTCGATTATAAACTGAAACAGCTAGAATCGCGGTCATAGGAGCCAAAAACATAAAAATCATATCGCCACCAACACTGTAGGCTTCGTAAGAAATATTAAAAATTTTCAAAAAGGCAATACAAAGAATCATGGCTATAATCATAGGATTCATAATCGAATAATTAAAGCGCTCTTTTATCTTAATACCAATATAATACGTAACAACTGATAAAACAATCCCAAAAAAAGGTGAGTTAACTATTGAAGAGAAAAAAACATCAAACATTCTAAGCCTCCACGTCATTTATAGAAGCCTTAGCTCTAATTATATTTTGAATTTTTATTACAAACTGCACGGTCCAGCCGGTAACAGCAAAACATATGAATACAGCAACAACATTAATTACAATCAGCGGTACAATTAAATCTCCTAAAAGACTAAGATGTTCCATAAGTGACACCGACGGTGGAATAAAAAAGAACGCCATTACCTGTTGTAAAAAATCGGCACTTTCCTTTATTTTAGAAACATGCATTACCTTAGTAACAAAAAGCAAAAATAAAATAATCATCGCCAACACACTTCCTGGCATAATAAAAGGTAGTATAGCAGAAATGGCATCACATACCATGCAAAGGGCAAAAATAAGGGTAAGCTGTAAAAGTATTTTCATGTGGCTATAGTATCACGAATAAAAAGTTTTGACAAGAATGCTTTTTTTGCGCTCCCCCGACAAGTCGGGTCGGGCTTTGCATGATATATAAATGGATTGTGGCAGGGATGCCACCAAAGTAAAAAATTATCGAGTTTGCTTGTCAAACGCGGAAGTCAAAATTGACATGGAAGTCAATTTTGACGAACAATCCCTGAGCGTTACACAAAACTACAATACGTATTTACAGCTACTACGGCAGAAGGAAATGCAAAAGGAATAGCATCAACATCTTCTTTTGAGTTTATAGGAAAAAGCTTAAAATCTGTAATTTCTTCTTCATCTTCTGCCTTTAATAATGACAGAGGATTTTCACAATCGACCGTAACCTTGGCTTCAAAAAATAAATCACACGTTTTAT
>CAYJKA010000155.1:0-4130 GCA_964370655.1 uncultured Treponemataceae bacterium
CGGTGTTTTTATTTTCTATTAAAAGTTTTAAAATTAAAAACTCTGTTTTTGATAGAATAATTGATTCCCCTGAAAGATTTGCTTCTAAAGATGCTGGATTTAATTGCAAAGAACGTATAGAAAGAGAAGCTGATGTTCTTCTTAGTACCGATTGCATTCTTGCTAAAAGTTCTTCTATTGCAAAGGGTTTTGAAATATAATCGTCTGCTCCATTATTTAATCCATTTACTTTATCATAGGTTTCACCTTTTGCGGTAAGCATAATAACGGGAATATTTGATGTTTTTCTAATACGGCGTAAAACTTCCATACCGTTTAATTCGGGAAGCATAATATCTAATAGTACAATTTCGAACTGATTTTCGCTAAATTCATCAAAGCCTTTTCGGCCGGTATTCGCAATCGTAACAGAAAAGCCTTCATATTCAAGTTCTGCTTTTAAGAAGTCAGAAACGCCTTTATCATCTTCTACTATTAATACTCTTTCCATGTTCCATCCTCTTCAAATTCATATATCTTTGAGGGTTCAATATTTTCAAAAAATTGTTTATGAAGAGGCCCTTTTCCAAAGCTTTCAACACCCTCTAGCGAAAAACTAAAGTCTTCCCTATCGGGGACCTCATATAAAACTGCAATAATTTTAACTCTATCGGCCGTTCTGTTGTATGTATAGGTAATACTTTTTATATTATCCCTACGTCGTTCAAGAAGAGGTCCATTTTCAATAGAAAGGGGATCTACGGGTCCATTAAAGTGAATATCAAGTGTTAGAATTTTATCGTCAAGAGTGTATTCTATTTTTTTTACAAAAAAGCTTTGCGGATTCATATTATGTGGGGGTCGGCGTCTATGGCGCATTCCACTATGAGGGAGGGGTGTATGGTCATGAGCAAGTACCCCTTCTAGTGTTAAGAAGCAGAGAAGAAAAATAGTAACAAAAATACGCAACTTTTTTTTCATAGTTTAAGTATACACTATTTTATAATTTTTGTACCTTAAAAAAACATTAAAAATTTTTAAGAAAGTTTTAAGTATTCTCTAAGGTTTATTATGTGCAAAAGCACTATATTTAGAACATAGAAAAAGCAAGTATATGCTTTATAAAATAACTGTTACAAATATGGAGGTAACACACATGAATGCAAAAAAAATTAGCATCGGGTTATTATTTTTAGTAGTTTCGGCTATGTCTCTTTTTGCTCAAGGCGGAAATGATAACTCACACCATAGAGGTGGACATGGTGAGCGACATGGGAGAAACTCAGGTAGACACCAAGGCCAAAATGGACATGGCATTGTTGGTGAAATTCAAAATATTACGCTTTCAAATGAAAGCTTTGAATTTAAAGGCGATAACAATATAACAATTACCATCAATACCGATGAAAACACCTCTATTGTTCATGCTGATGACATTAGAGACTTGTTTAGTGATAAAGACCTACGGGGAAGACACAATGACTTGCTAGATAATATTGATACAGACGGTATGAGCGATGCGGAAATACGGCAAGCAATGTTTGATGCAAATGAAGAACAAATTGCTGAGATGGAAAAAGAAGTAGAAGCCATTGCAGTAGATTTTTCAGAACTTGAAAAAGGTGATGATATCAGAGTTCAAATGTCATTTGAAGGCGAAAACGTAGCAAGGCTCATTGTTATACTATAACAAGAATAAGAAATAAGAAAAGGACGAGAAAAAAATCTCGTCCTTTTTAACAGTATTAAAAAAAGGTTGTATACTACTATAATATATTAGTAACTATCATACGTCAATGTGCCATTTGGCACATTTTATGCATATAGCTTAAGATTAAAACATTTTAATCTTATTTTCATTTCTTTTTAAGGATTACACTAATCATATTGTATATACTAACATAGTTAATTATTTAGGAGAAATTTAGATGCGAATACAAAAATTTTCATTGCTCTTTTGTTTTATTTGTATTATTCAAACACAAATAGTAAGTGCAGTAAGTATAGAAAACCTTTTAAAAGGCTATGCAGAAAATGATATTGAACTGCAAGAACTTAGTATAAATGTACAACAGCAAATGATTAATGCCAAAAAAGTCGGCATTGAAAATGGCGTAAACATTGCACTTTCAACTGGAACCATGGAATTTGATTTTGAAAACACTGTTACCGTTACGCCTGAACTTACACTTGATTTTCCTTTTTTAAATAACACAAGCGTACAGGTGCAAACACCGCTTGCTTTTGGGGATAATACTGAACTTACAGAAGCAAGTGTACAAATAAGCACTGACATTATTTCAAGTGATGCAAAAAATGTTGCACTAAGCACAGAACAAGCTAATCGTAACGTTGAACTTGCTAGCAGAGCACTTAAAAACAAAACACTTTCAGTTGAAGAAAATTTTTGGCTATCTCTTCAAGCCTTATACACACTTGAATCAAATATATTAATAGCAGAAGACAACCTTATTGAAGAGCAAGTAGATTTTGAACTTATTCAAACACAGGGCTTTTCGACTCAATCTGCATCATACAGAACACAAGAACTTTCTGTAAAAACGGCAGAAAGAACAGTTGAAGAAGCAACTAGACTTTTTTCAAGCGAACTACAGCTTTTTTTAGTTGATTGTGGGTTTACACCAAACGAAATTAATGAGCTTCCCCTACTTCCCTTATCGCTAGAAAACACAGAACTGTTATCCATCCAAGACTTCGATTCAACGTTATTTGAAAGTATTGAAACATCGCAATGGAATGCAGAATACAATGAAAAAATGCGAAATGCAGACACAAACTTTACACTAAAAGCTGAAGGCTATTTTGAACAAACGACGACTGCAACTACAAACACAAAAGAAAACAATGTAGGCGTAGGCTTGAATGCAGATTGGAATGGCGTAACGATGGGTGCAGGCGTTTTACTTCCCGTAGAAAATATGCAAGAACCAAAACTAAGCCTTTCTCTTTCGTGGAATATGAATACAAGTAGGCTGTCTTCACTAACAGATGAAGAAAAAGAATATGAAGAAAACTTAGATGTTCTGTCTATTGAAAAAGCTCAGAATGCGTATGAACAACAAGTGCAAACATCTTTATCAGATGCACTTGACCTTGAATGGGAAAAAGAAACAAATAAAGAAGAATTAGATTTATACGAAGAATTATATACCGACACTCAAACATGGTACGAACAAGGTATTGTGTCCTCTCTTGATCTTTTACAAGCAAAAACAAACTATGAGCAAGCCCTAGCAAAAAGCAATGCGTCCCTCATAGATATGAAAATATATAATTTAAAATTATCACAACTTTTTATTGGAGAATAATATGGCAAAGAAAAAATCACGTAAAGTACTTACTATTGCAATCAGCATTGTAGCTATTCTCATTCTTTCATTGGTTCTTATCCGAATTTTTGGAACTGGAAACACTGCGAACTCTGAAACAACCTATACCGTTAGAGAAGAAATATTTGAAAATGTTATTGAAATATCTGGGACGGTAGAAGCTGCAGAAAGTCAATCATTACAAATTGCTGGAGAAGGAACAGTTGAGGCAGTATATGTTAAAGAAGGCGATTTTGTTACTGACGGCACAGTTATTCTAGAACTAAATACATCGCAAGCAGAATACAACCTTGCACAGCTCGATTATAACTTAGAGCAAACTCGAATAAACGGCTCTGCAAAAGAAATTGAGCTTATGGAAAAAGAAAGAGAAATGAGACTTGATGACCTTGAAGACAGGCAAGTAATTGCAACCTTTGATGGGATCATTGCAGAACTCGATGTTTCAGAAGGCGATGTTTTTGAAGCAAAGGATGAAGTTGGCACTCTTATAAATAGAGAGTATTTAAAGGCAACAATTGAAGTAGTTGAAACAGATGTTGCTCGCCTTGCTATTGGCCAAGAAGTATCGCTCACATTTCCTGCATTTGATGGGGAAGTAATAGGGACTGTTGAATCATGGCCATCGGTTGCATATATTACAAGCTCTGGAGCTAGCGTTGTCGATGTAGAGGTGCAAATAGATAACCCTCCTGCGGAGATTTTACCAAGCTTTTCGTTTATAGGTGAAATTATTATTAGTCCGGCAGAAACATTGTTATTGGTTGAACGGCAAGCAATAAAGCGAGATGGAAGAGAAGC
>CAYJKA010000156.1:0-4075 GCA_964370655.1 uncultured Treponemataceae bacterium
GAAAAAACTATTTTTAATTAACACCATTACAAACTTCAAAGACATTATCTTTGATCTTCATGCAGTTCCTTTTCAAAAAGAAAATCCAGATATTGAAATTTTCAACATCATGGATGACACTCTTTTAAAAGAAACTGTTGCTAATGGTGGTATTACACCTTCTGTAATTAGAAGAATGTATAATTACACAATGCAAGCAGTAGAATGTGGTGCAGACTGTGTTATGGGTACTTGTACTTCAGTAAATGCAGCAGCAAAACATATTCGCCCCTTAGCACCAATTCCAGTACTTAACATTGATGAACCTTTAGCTCGCGAAGCTGTTAAAGCTGGTAAAAAAATTGGTGTTCTTGCAACACTTCCTACAAGCCCTGGAGCAATTATTCGTCTTATGGAAGACAATGCTAAAGAACAAGGCCGAGAAATTGAAATTGTAACAAAAGTTGCAGAAGGAGCATTCGATGTTCTTTGTGCAGGTGACAGAGCAAAACACGATGAAATGATTAACGAAAACTTGTATAGCCTTGCAAAAGAAGTAGACGCAATTGTATTTGCTCAAATTTCAATGTCAATGTTAAAACATGAAGCTGTTGACGTTCCATTATTCAAAATCGGAAAATCAGGATTTGAAGAAGCAAAACGATTAATGAACGAACGATAGTTATTTGAAAGCCTCTAACATTAAAATTAAAGCAGTAAAAGTAGTTGCATAATAGATTTTAAGTGTAAAGTATTTATTATTTATGTAAAACGTAAAATCTGTGTAATTCTTGCGGATAAATAGATATTATAGAGGCTTTCAGTAAAGAAAATTATAACAAGGAATAACAATGTCAGATAAAATTACTCAATTAAAAGAAAAAGCAGGCGAGCTTAGAAGAACTGCTCTTACTATGATTCACAAGGCTCAATCTGGTCACCCAGGTGGATCTTTTTCTGCTGCTGAAATTATGAGTGTTCTCTACTTCGACCAAATGAATGTAGATGCAAAAAATCCAAAGTGGGAAGACAGAGATAGATTTGTTCTTTCAAAAGGACACGTTTGTCCAATACTTTATTCTTCACTAATCCTTAAAGGATTTTTAGAACAAGACGAAGTAAATAATCTTCGAAAATTTGGCTCAAAATTACAAGGGCACCCAGATATGAAAAAATGTCCAGGTGTTGATATTTCAACAGGGTCACTTGGACAAGGTATCTCTTGTGCCGTTGGTATGGCAATTGCAGCTAAAATGGACAAAAAAGACTATAGAACATATACATTGGTTGGAGACGGTGAAAGTAACGAAGGGCAAGTATGGGAAGCAATTCAAACTGCGGTAAAATACAAGCTCGATAACTTTGTAGTTATTCTCGATAACAACGGCCTTCAAAACGATGGTACTTGTGAAGAAATTATGCCTACTGGCGACCTTGCAAAAAAAGTAGAAGCTTTTGGTATGGAAACATATTCAGTAGACGGTCACTCTGTTGAAGAACTTGTAGCTGCATTCGAAAAAATTAATGCAAGCAATTCAAATGGAAAGCCAAAATGTATTGTTGCAAAAACGGTAAAAGGTAAAGGCGTTTCATTTATGGAAAATGTTGTCGGTTGGCACGGTATGGCTCCAAACGATGAAGAATTTGAAAAAGCAATGAAAGAACTAGGTGCATAAGGGGCATTAATGAATGATTCGGCACAAATGGTGCCTTACCATTCATTTAGGAGTTTGCGTTGCAAACTCAGTATTATATGCCATTTTACGCTATGCTTAAAATGGCTATAAAAAGCCAAATTCAAAAGTCGAAACTTTTTCTTTGACTTTTTATAGGAGAAAATAATGGCAAAAGAAACAAAACCAACAAGAGATGCACTCGGTGAAGTGTTAATTGATCTTGCAAAAACAAATAAAGATATAATCAGCGTAAACTGCGATATCGGAAAATCATGTAAAACATTAGATTTTGCAGCAGAGTACCCAAACCAATATGTAAATGTGGGTATTGCAGAACAAAACGCTTGTGGCGTAGCAGCAGGTCTTGCAACTTGTGGGAAAGTTCCATTTATTTCAACATACGCAGTATTTGGATCAATGAGAATGAGTGAACAAATTAGACAAGAAATTTGTTACCCTAACTTAAATGTTAAAATCTGTTGTTCTCACGGTGGTTTAACACCAGCAAACGACGGTGCAAGTCATCAAGGTATTGAAGACATGGGAATTATGAGAACAATTCCTAATATGAAAGTTATAATGCCAGCTGACTATAATTCAGCAAAAAAATTAGTCGAATGTATGGCTAAAGACCATGGTGCAACATATATTAGATTCACTCGCGATGCTGTAGAAGGTATCTATGATGAAAATCAAGAGTTTGAAATTGGAAAAGCAGTTTGCCTAAAAGATGGTAAAGATGTTGCCCTAATTGCAAATGGCGACGTTGTAAGACTAGCTCTTAAAGCTCAAATGAAATTAGGTGAAAACGGAATTTCAGCATCTGTATATGACTTTCATACAATTAAACCAATCGATAGAGAAGTTGTGTTAAAAGAAATTGAAAAATGTGGCAAAATTGTAACAATTGAAGACCATAATATCTTAAATGGCCTCGGAAGCGCAGTGTGCGAAATTGTAGCTGAAAAAGGTAAAGGTAAGGTAAAAAGAATTGGTATCCAAGATTCTTTTGGTGAAAGTGGACCATACGATGAGCTACTAAAAAAACAAGGCATTACTGTTGAAAAAATTGTAGAAGCAGCTAGTGCACTGGTACAAGGTTAGTCACTAATGCAAAAAATGATTCTTTCGTTTGGTATTATTATAATAGGCGTAATAGTTGGGCAGCTATTAAAATACTGGCATAGCTCTAAAGATGAAAAACTAAAAAAACAAATTGAGCTCTACATTGAAAAGGTGCGCAAAATTACCTTTTTTGTTTTTAATCCAATTGTACTTATTAACTCATATTGGATAATAGATTTTTCAAATGTGTCAATATTTGTGCTACCTTTTATATGCGTTATTGTGTTAGCTCTAAACGGAGGAATCGGCCTTTTGGTTTCAAAAGGTCTTAAACATACAGCAGAACAAAAAGCTTCTATGTTTGCGGTGTCTACGTTTTCAAACCTAGGTACAATAGGTGGACTCATAGCTTTTTCATTCTTTGGAGAAAAAGCATTCGCAATTGCAGCAATGTTCATTTTCTTCGAATCGTTCTATAATTACCTCGTGGGATACCCTCTAGTAAAGGCAATAGGTGAAAATGTCAGAGGGAATAGGGCAAAGGTTAAAGAATTCCTAAAAGACCCATCAATAGTTATTTATGTGTCTGCGGTGTTTGTCGGAGTACTATTGAACTTTTCACCGCTAGAACGTCCCAATTTTATGGGAATTTATAACGAATTTGCAATTCCGGCCGTTTCATTTTTGCTGCTAGGTGCAGTAGCATTTAAAATGGATTTAGGTAAAACTAAGGCATTCGTAAAAGAAGGTCTCGCAGTTATAGCAATAAAGTACTTGTTTGCACCTCTTGTTGCTGTGGCTTTGGCTTTTGTGTTTGGACTCCAAAAGTTAGAAAATGGGCTAGTATTGAATGTGATAATCATAATGACATTGGTTCCATGTGGCTTTAACTCAATATTGGTGCCAACAATATATAAGGCAGATAAAGATGTTGCAAACACTGCGTGGATTTTTTCTATGCTTGCCCTCGCTGTAGTGGTGCCACTAGAATATTTGTTTTTCTTTGTTCTGTAATATGGGCGTTCGTATAAAAACAGCTATGCTGTTTTTAACGTCGGTCTACGGCTCCAATCTTTTTTGCTTTGCAAAAAAGGATATCCGCCTTCGCCCTAACGCAGTAGAATACTTTGTTAATAATATCCTAGAAAATATATTCCTCCATATATTTTCAAAGATTTATGCTATATAAGAGTTTGGTTTTCCAAACTCTTTTTTTATGTAAAATAGGTTTCTGGTGTGGACACAACAAAACAAAGTACCTTCGGGTCATAAAAGAGAATATTTATAAAAGTTAAACAATTTTTTAAGAACTTGGTTACAAAAAAAGGAGCTTGGATTTTTCCAAACTCCTTTTT
>CAYJKA010000157.1:0-4050 GCA_964370655.1 uncultured Treponemataceae bacterium
GTCATGGTGTAAAATAAATCGTTTTCAGTTTTTTCAAAAGCTATGTCTACATTTAATGTTCCGTTATTTTCTTGAATGTTTTTTAAGTGATACAAAATTATTGCTTTTGCTTTTTAAAATATTGTTTAGCAAAGGACTCAATAAGTTTTTGTGGAAACTTGCGCTTAAATCTATCACTAATCAATAATTGTTTACAGTACTCTTCAAAAGCAGGTTGAATATCCATCGAATCTAAATTTTTTATTGCATCATTTTTAAGCATAAGCTCTGAAAAAAGAATACCATAATCTAGAGATGTATCAGTATATGTGAAGTGACTTATATCAAAATTACATGGATCGCACCCTTCTTTTTCTAAAGATATAAGGATTTCTGCAACGGCTTCATTTAAACTATCTTTAAATTTTGCACTAATACTCTTTTCAAACTTTTTAATACCCTCAATATGTGGAAAATTATCGGGACAAGCTTGTATTAGTGCTAATAAATGACAAAACTCGTGATAATATAATTCTTTACGATTACATACAATATCAAAATAACTTTGCTTTTCATTTTTTAAGTATTCTTCAAAAGACTTCTCAAATTTTTCGTTAATAATAATTACAATTGTAAAAACCTTATCATCCTTAAGAAGTGTGCAAACAGCATCGAAAGGTATATTTTTCTTGTAGGTAAAATCAATAAAAAAATTATGTTTTAGATGTTCAGGCACTCCATTAACTTTTAAAGGATCAATTGTAACTATTGTGCCATAATGAGGGTTGTGTAGGGGTACTGCATCTATAATGCCATTAATAGATCTAAGTAAACGTTTTTCGGGCACTAGAGGGATTTCTCCTGCCTTCGTTTTGCACGCACACTTATTTCTTCTCTGCGTTCTGAAATTATATCAAGCACGCTTTCCATGCACTCCAAATCGCTACTATTATTAGAATTAGAAAATGAAATATCAAGAACACGCATAGACTTTGTTCGTTCCTTAATTTTTTCAAGACGCTCTTTGTTTGGTTCTGTTAATAACGTTTGAATGTTCATTCTTTCTCCTATAATTTAGTTTAAACATTGTAGCATTTTTTCCTATACTTGACAAGTATTAAATTTTGTAAACTTTAAATGATTTTTTATATTTATAATAGTTGCCTATCTTTACCATATAAAAACCTATCCTTTAATCCCCTCTATATCTTCTCAAACAAAAATGAACAAAAAGACTTTATCCGATTAATAAAAGCGGTGTCGATGCGGTCGCGTAAAAAGAAGACGCTCATAGCATCAACTCCACCAACACCATACAATACAATGTTATCGCCATGCTTAAAAACATATACTAAGGATTCCATGTTTCCCTTGTTTACAATGGTAAAGCCGTTGTATTTAACTTCCTTGGTGTTTGTCATGGTGTAAAATAAATCGTTTTCAGTTTTTTCAAAAGCTATGTCTACATTTATGTTTCCAAAAGGACTCATGTCTAAATCTGCATTTAATGCTCCAGAGTTTTCTTGTATGTTTTCTGATAATACATTTGCAGAAGAATAAAGATCATAATATCTATCATAAGCTTCAGAATAATATGGTATACCAACATAACCTTCAATGTCTAAAAGTAGGGGTTGTAACTCGTCTAATAAAGTTTCGTTTCCAATATAAGGCCTAACTTGTATAACTTCTGCAAGATATGCAGGCTTTAACTTTTTAATGCTGTCTATAACTCTTTGTGCACCATCATTTACAGGGTTTAAACACATATTCTTTGCTTTGCCTATGCTTCGTATTACAATTTCTCCGCTTGCAAGTTTTTGCTGTTCATCTGCAGTTAGCTTACTATTAAATAATTGCTGCGAAAAAAGAGCGCTTTGTGATAAGATAAGTAACGCAAGTAAAGCGCAAAGTTTAGTTTTCATATATACCTCATTGTACATTTTATTAAAAATTATATGTATATAATACCACTTATCTTTCTAAAAGTAAAGCAAATAGAAAAGACTTGATGCGTTTGCTTTTTTTTAAGACGAATATGTAAAGCATGTCTTGTTTGACCTTAAGAATTTAGTTAAATTTTCATCTATTCTAAAATATATTTATGTACGATAATGTACATAGGTTGAAAAATGAACAAATGTATGTTATAATTATTAAGAGGTGAAAAATGAATAAAGGCACAATAATTCCTGTAGTTATTCTTGTAATACTGTTTGTAGTTCTATCAAATGTTTCGTTTCTAGATGATATGTCTCGCATTGAGCTTTCTGCAGTACAAGATGAATTGGAAGAAGTTTCACGAAAAAATATTGTAACAATACGCCTGGTTTTTGATGAGTATTTGAAAACACTGGAACTTGGTGCAAATAGCTTGGGTACTCTCCTTGATATAAATGATAGACCTACATTAAATCAATTCTTAAAAGATATAGAAATTATGGGGGGCTTTGAAAGTGTAGAATTGATCCAAGAAAATAAATATACTTATTCATCTGATGGAATTGAATCTTATGTATTAGACCAAAGTCAAGTACATAAGATAAATGCACTCCAGCCATATATTACTGATGTTTATTTTGATGAAATTCACAAGGATTCTATAATTAGTATAGCACTTCCTATCCCGGAAGAAGGCAAAGGTTACTACTTGCGCGGTAATATCTCTGTTTTTATGCTCGGTAAACTTTTGGAAAGAAATTTTTCGGGAGAAGGTAGATTTTTTCATATTATAGACAAAAATGGATCGTATGTTGCAACAACTGAAAATAGTTTTACCTTAAATAGCCAAATACCTTTTTTTGCAGTTTCTGAGCTTCTTGTGTTTGAAGAAGGTTATTCATCTGTAGAAATGTATGATGATTTTAAAAATAAAACAAAGGGTATTGTGTCCTATTCAATGAATGACGAGCACCGTTATATGTTTTATGAGGAAGTAGGTATAAACGATTGGATACTGGCCTCAGTATTAACTGCAGAAGTTGCAGAGGAAACAGCACAACTATATAGAAAAAACTCATATTCAATGGTTGCAAGAACTAGTGTTTTAATTATTGCGTTTGCTCTTATAATTCTATTACAAATACGTAAATCACATAAAAATACACAAGAATTCCAAGAGTGTATCGAAGCTCTAGCAGTGCAAACTCATAAAGTAATTTTTGAATGGGATTATAAAAAGAGCATGGTAATTCCACATTCAAATTATAAAAAAGTGTTTGGAGAAAACTTTTCAATCTCTATGCCTCTTACTAATAAACATATTGCACACTTTATTCATAAAGATGATACTAAAATTTTCTCAGACTGCTTAAAAACGGTACAAAAAAAGGGTATTTTACATGATGTACAAGTAAGAATTCGCAAAGCTGATGATACCTATATTTGGTGTTCTATATCAACGGTGAGAGTTACTGACAAAAAGGGTAATGAAGTTCGCACTCTCGGTTTTGTTGAAAATATTCAGGAGATGATTCAAAAAACTGAAGACTTAAAAAAGAATGCAGAACTTGACCTCTTAACAGGGCTTTACAATAAAGTTACAACAGAGCGCTTTATTTCAGAAAACATTCTAAAATATCCAAAAATTCAATCAGCACTTTTCATTGTAGATTTTGATAATTTTAAAACGCTCAATGATTCTTTTGGTCATTCAATTGGGGATGCAGCATTAAAAGAAATATCTATAGAAATAAAATCTTTGTTTCGACATTCAGACATAGTTGGGCGAGTAGGTGGGGATGAGTTTTTTGTATTCTTGCTACAGTATGGCACAAAAGAGCTCCTTCATGCAAAGGCAAAGAAGCTTTGCACTGACTTTAAAAAGTCGTACACTAAAAATGGCGAAATTGTAGAAATTACGTTTAGTGTAGGCATAGCACTTTTTCCAGAACAGGGTAGTGACTGTAAAGATTTGTATAAAATTGCAGATGAAGCATTGTATAAGGTAAAAGAAGCAGGTAAAAGTGGCTACTGCATAAGTGGGGAGGAAGTAATTCTTTGTTAGGAATTGAAACATCTGTTTCATCGCTAAGAATTTTTATTCTTAAAACTTCATTTTATATTGATACA
>CAYJKA010000158.1:0-4012 GCA_964370655.1 uncultured Treponemataceae bacterium
TACTTTCTACAGGAGATTTTACCGGAAAATCTCCATCATTCGATACTTCAGAAGCACAAATGATTGCAGACGGACTTAACCAAATTAGAGGAAGCATGACCAATCTTGTGCAATCGATGTCCTTATCAACAGGAAACATCACAAATGAGAATGAAAACCTAATAGGCTCAACACAAAAATCATTACAAAGTGCACAAGAAGTTGAAACATCTGTTACTTCTATTACGGGCGAAATAGTTGAATATATGACAGCCTCAAGTGAAGCAGTAAGTACTATTGAAACATCTATAGATACTTTAAATAAACAAATAGGTAAACAAGTTAATTACATTGAAGATTCTTCAAGTGCAATAAAAGAAATGAGCGAAAACATTAACTCTATAGATAGAAGTGCTGTTTCTATGAGCGACCTTGTATATCAATTAGTAAAAAACATTGAAGAAGAACACAACTATATTCAAGAAACAGGCTCAAAGCTACAAGAAGTAAACAGAAGCTCTTCTTCACTTGTAGAAATAAATGAACTTATTGCAAGTGTTGCAGAGCAAACAAACCTTCTCGCTATGAATGCTGCCATTGAAGCGGCTCACGCAGGAGAAGCAGGAAAAGGATTCGCCGTTGTTTCAGATGAAATTAGAAAACTTGCAGAGACAACTTCTAACCAATCAAAAAGTGCCAGTAGCGTAATTGCTTCAATTAAAACACTTTTAGAAGAAATAGTACTGTACTCTGAAAAACTTAGTAGCGCCGCAAACATCACTATGGAAGGAATAAATCAAGTTTCTCAAATTACACAAGAAGTTAAGAGTGCAATGCAAGAACAATCTATAGGTTCCAGACAAGTATTTGAAAGTATGGTTGGCGTTGATGAAATCACAAACCAAATAAAAGCAAATGCATCAGGAATACTTGAAGTTACAAAACAAACAAAGGAATCCGATGAAGACTCTAACACTCATTTAATGGGCTTAATTGAAAAGATAAAAAAAGATATAAGCGAAATTACAACCTCCGCAAATGCAATAGTAATCGGTGTTAATTCTGGAAAGTCTAACATAGAAAAGCTTAATGAATCGGTTGAATTATTTAAAATAGATAATACCACCATTTAAGCAAAAACTAACTGCCCCAAAGGGCAGTTTTTTATTAAAAAAACGTACTTTATTTTAATTATTTTACACTATTTTTATACAAGTGTTTGATTTTAAACAATTGTTATGTTATAATACGTAAAATAACTTAAAGGAAGGTACGGATATGAAACAATCTTTATCATTTCGCATAATGCGAATCACTATTGTTATGCTCATTGGTGTAGTTACCATTGTTGCAGGTATTTTTATTTACAGTGCAGAACAAACACTAGCTGAAAATATTAGAGAATCTATTGATGTTACTACACAGCTACTTGAAAGAAGCATTGAATATGAACTTAGTCCATCAATCGATTTACTTCTTACCATTAGTGCTATTTCCAAAACTGAGCCAAATTTACAAGACCTTGAATCCATGTTACAAGAACTATTGGCAACAAATACTACTATACTCGATATATATTTTGCAAGCATCAATCCATTAGTTGAAGATACTGCATTTTATATTTCTGGATCTGGTGAAGATTTTTCCTTTAAAGGGGATCACACACAAGAAAAATGGTTTATTGATGCGCTAAGTGCTAATGGAAACTTAGCTTTTTCTATGCCATATTACAATGAAAAGCTTGATGCATTTATTATCACCATTTCTGAGTTGGTATTCAATTCCCAATCAAAAAAAGAGGGTGTAGTAGCAATTGATGTATATTTAGATAACTTAATAACAATAACTGAAAGTAAAAAAGTATCAAATAACTCCTTCAGTGCAGTAATAAATGAAAATGGATATTTTGTAACAAATTTTAACAAAGATCTCATTGGAAAATATATAGACCAAGATGAAAAAATGCTAAACCATCTTGATGCATTTCTTACTAAAGAAAGGAATCTTATATTCTATGATGATCAATATATTTGTATAACTCCTGTTGAGCATACTCCATGGACACTTGTTTTTGCAGGACCATTAAATGACTTATATGGAGACTTATACTTTTTAGTTACCGTTTCAATTGCAGTTGCAGTCTCAATTATAATTTTAGGATGCATATACACACGGTTTATAAGCAAAAGAATCAGTAAACCATTTTCTACAATTTCAAGTGAGTGTCACATTCTTTCAACAGGAGATTTTACAGGAAAATCTTGCGATTGTAATACGCATGAAGCGCAAGTTATTGCAGAAGGGTTAAACCAAGTTAGAGCAAAAATGACAGCACTGGTAAGATCCCTTTACAACTCAACGAATACAATTACCGATGTTAATAATCAGCTCATGGATTCAACACAAAGTTCACTTGAAAAAGTTCAAAAAGTTGAATTATCTGTTGGCTCTATTGCTGATGATATTACAGGAATAATGCACGATATTAGTACAGCTGTTGAAGAAATAGAGCAATCAATTGATTCCTTATCAATACAAATTACACGCCAAAGCGCATATTTAGAAGACTCTTCAAGTGCTATAAAAGAAATGTCAGAAAGTATAACATCAATTGATAGGAGCACAACAACAATGAGCGAATTGGTAAGCCAATTAGTCATGAACGTAGAACAGGAACATACCTATATTTCTGAGTCAACAAACAAACTACAAGATGTAAGTAGAAGTTCTACCGACTTGGTTGAAATTAACCAGCTAATTTCAAGCATTGCATCTCAAACTAATTTATTAGCTATGAATGCAGCAATAGAAGCAGCGCATGCAGGAGATGCAGGAAAAGGATTTGCAGTTGTTTCAGATGAAATACGAAAACTTGCTGAAACTACAGCCGTACAATCAAAAAACGCAAGTGATGTTATTAGCAACATTACCTTACACATTAATGATATTGTTGAGTTTTCAGATCAGCTTACAAATGCGGCCAATATTACTGTTGAAGTAATAAAAAAAGTATCACAAATGACAGAAGAGGTTAAAAATGCTATGAAAGAACAATCAATTGGCTCAAGACAAGTTTTTGAAAGCATGGTTGGAGTTGATGAAATAACGCACCATATTAAATCAAATTCGCAAGATATTTTAATAGTTACACAAAAAGCTATTGGATCTAATAAGATAGCTTCTGAAAATATTTTAGGCCTCATTGAAGGCATAAAATCAGATATAGAAAGTATTAGCATTTCATCTAACACAATAGTAGAAGGCGTTGAAAATGGAAAAACAAGTGTAGCTGCTCTTAATGAGGCTGTATCACATTTTACGATAGAAGATATTATTGCTGAAGAATCAGTTTAGGACATAGGACTGTCGCACTAAAGTGTAAAAGTTCATTTATTGACAAAACAATACGTCATTTCGACCGAAGTGGAGAAATCTCTTTGGTAATAGAGACCTCTCGACTACGCTCGAGGTGACGGCTTTTGCAAAATTCTGCTCGTGCGACAGCTCCATTAATCACAATTTTTCTTATGTAAAATTTTCTTACTTAAACTTAAATAAATCTTGACAATGGCAAAATCTCGCTTTATACTTTTAATAGTATGTAGCTAAAAGCGAGGAGCCAAAATGAAAAAATCCCTATCATTCATTATTATGAGAACAAGTTTAATTGTTTTATTACTTGTTGTTGCAATAATATCCAACGTGTTTTTGTTTAATGCAGACAAAACTCTTCATAATTCAATTAAAACGGCTGTAAATACTACGGCAGAATTAATTCATCAAGAAATAAAAAATTTACTATCTGACACAATAGGAGCGGTAGAATTTGTTGCGGATATTGTCGAAGTATCAATACATGAGGACGAATTTGAAAAAATAATTCAGCACATGTATGAAGAAGATGATGATATAGACATATATTTTGCAAAAAGACCACCAGTTCAAGGAGAGAACCCTTATTTTGTTGTAGCAAATGGGTGGGTTCCACCTGAGGGATGGAGCGCATATGTACGGCCTTGGTATTTAGGAGCTA
>CAYJKA010000159.1:0-3880 GCA_964370655.1 uncultured Treponemataceae bacterium
TAAGGTTGCAAAGTTTTACGACTTTGGATACCCCGGCGGTGTTGCAATAGATAAACTCTCAAAAAATGGTGACATAAAAGCTGCAAGGTTTCCCTTACCATCACTTCACAAGGGTAATCATCAGTATGATATGTCATACTCTGGATTAAAAACTGCGGTAATAAATCAAATAGATCAGTTTTGGACTGAAGGGTACGAAAAAACACCTGAAAACATTGCAGCAAGTTTTCAAGAAGCAGCGGTAAACATTCTTTTAAAAAGACTTTTTGCAGCCGTTGAAGATACAGGACTTAAAACAATTGTAGCAGGTGGTGGCGTTGCAGCAAATTCTCGCCTTCGTGAACTCTTAGCGGCAAGAACAGACTTAGACTGCATTTTTCCACCATTAAAACTATGTACCGACAATGGTGCCATGATTGCAGGGTTAGGTTACAAGTATTTAGAACGTGGAGAAACAAGCAATTGGGACACAACAGCGAGTGCTAGGGTAGAAGGCTTTAGAAAAAAAGTTCGCAAAAACTGACCTCCTTGTCAGTTTTTGCTACCGAGTTTTTAGCCTTTGGCTAAAAACATCGTAGACTAATGTCTTTTGTGCCATCCTTGGCACGATTTTTGTTCCGATTTCTAATAATGGCTTGGGCAAAAATAGTGAGGATCTACTCCGTTAGATTAGTACGTGTAAAAAATTTTTACACGTATTTTTTTTGAGTTCTCGTAATGTAAATGCCATATATCTAAACCCTAAAAATTATTAATTATTAATTATTAATTATTAATTAACTTCCTACATTCCATGTAAAATCGCTTTTCATCGGCTTCGCCCATAGAAAAACTTTTTCTTGGAAGAGGCCCATTTTTTTCGATTGTTGCGAAAAAAGAGTCTTTTTCAATTGGCGGTAAAAAGAGTCCAATTGTGTTTTCTTTTTGTGCAAGTCTACACAATTCATCACTTCCGTGAATATAATCAATATCGCAATTTTCTTGCAAGCTTAAATACTCATCAAGTAATGGTTGTAAATAGCTTACTAATAGACCTTCTTTATCGGTGCTTATGCAAGTGATATAATTTTTACCATCGATACTGTTCATAAGAGCGAAGCTTGAAGGATTTTTTGCAATAAAACGTTCAACTTCATCAAAACTTTCAAATGTAGTGCACTCTACATTCCATTGTTTTTTTATAAACGTAATAAGCTTTTCACTATTGGTATTAAACAAAACTCGATGAATGGGCTCAAATGTTAACCCTTCATCAAAAATATTTACAATTTCTATTAAAGCATAGCGTTCACTTGCATTTTCCGTATCAGCACATTTTTCCTTTATATCATCCCATACAGCCTTTGCTGTTGCTAGAGAATGATTTCCGTCTCCTACAGCAAACATAAATACTGAACCGTCTGCATCGGTATTTTGTTTTGCAATAGAAGCAAGTGATTTTTCTATGGAAATGAAATCTTCGTCCCTTGTAATGCTCCAGCCAGAAATATGGCCACCCTTTAACATTAAGTCAGTGTCATATTTTTTTTCATTGCTTGAAACAGTTTTGCCAATTTTTTCTACAAGTTCTTTGTTAGGGTCATTCACTAAAAGCATTATATGAGGACTTTCTAAACTGGCACCCTTTCGAATGGCTACGCGTGGTGGAATTCTATCAATAATCGTTGCTTCTGTAGATCGAATAAGATTTTTTGTAAAAGGCTTCCAGTCATAGGCTTCTAAATCAATTGCTACAACTAATCCTTTTCTCAACCTTCCATACTCTGATTTTCTTTCTACATATACAAAAGACTTTTCTTCTGTAAATATATTATTTTTAGTATATTCCATCATAGTATCATGTATGTTTTTTATATACATATCTTTTTTTTCAGTATCATGTAAATATACTTCAGGTAAAATGAGATTTAAGGTTGAGGGGCTCCCCTCTGTAATTTGAGATGCTTTGTTCCAATACTCGGTGTCTTGAGTGTATTGGTCACATGCTATTACAGCCCATTTTTCTAAGTCAACTTCTTTATTTGGCAAGAGTATATAAGGAATTGTTATCCCATAATTTTTAAATAAATTCATATAGACAGTATATCGAAAAATACGATACAATGCTATACTTAATGTATAAGGATTGCAATATTTTATGTCAGATATGAAGTTCGACTATTCTCAAAGGATGCAGCAGCAGCTTAAACTTTCTCCTCAAATGATACAGGCTGTAGAATTGTTACGTCTTCCTGTAGAAGAACTGTGCGATAGGGTTTATCAAGAAGCAGAAAAAAATCCCGCAATAGAAGTAGTAAAGGATGCAGATTTATCCATTCGTTCTGCATCTCCTACTAATACTACAAAATATTCAAATGCAAGTGATTCTTTTCAATCTTTTTTAGAAAATACCGCAGACCATGAAGAATCACTTCAAGAGCACCTTCTTTTTCAATTGCATCTCTTAGGCATTAGCGATAAGGAAAAGAACCTAGGAGAGAGAATAATACAAAATTTAGACGTACATGGATTTTTTAGCGCATCCTTGGAAAAGCTCTTATATCCAGATGAAACATACGATTCCTTAAAAAAAATGCTTTCGGTAATACGTTCATTTGATCCTCAAGGAATTGGTTTTTCAAATGTGCAAGAAAGTTTACTGTATCAAGCAGAATTATTGGGCGAATGCTCAGAACTTACTTTGGAAATTTTAAAAAATCATTTTACAATATTAGAAAAGAAGCGTCCTCCACTCATTGCGAAATACTTAAATGAACTGAATGTTGTGTGTACTGTAGAAGAGGTTGAAAAATCTCTCGAATGTATTCGAACACTTAATCCATATCCTGCAAGCCAATTTAATGCAGTTGACTCCAGTGTCCATTATGTAATTCCTGAAGTTACTGTGCGAAAAAAAATAGGAAATGATGATACAGGAGAACAATCAAGTAACGGTTTTGAAATTGAGTTTCTTAAAGGTAGTTTACCTGATATTACTCTTTCTTCTATGTACACAGATCTCTTAGATGAGAAAAGTGAAACAAAGGAAAATAAAAAATTTCTTAAAGAATCTGTACACAGTGCAAAGCAGTTTATCAATGCATTAAATTATAGGACAGAATCTATTTTTAATGCAATCCAAGTAATAGTACTTGCACAACATGATTTTTTTGAAAAGGGGCCAGGCCACCTAGTTCCATTGAGGCTTAAAGATGTATCGGAAAAAATTGGCGTGCATGAAGCAACTATATCAAGAATATCAAATGGTAAATATTTACAGTGTGATTGGGGAATATTTGAAATAAAATATTTTTTTACAAATGCAGTTCATACCCAAAAGGAAGACAATCATTCAACGGTACCAGATTCTAAAGAATCAATAAAACATGCTCTATTACAAATACTTCAAGAACATGGAACTTCAAACGGGAAAAAGCTTTCAGATTCTAAATTGGTGCAAAAACTAGAAGAAAAGGGAATCCATATTGCCAGGCGTACTGTTGCTAAGTATCGAAGTGAATTAAATATTGAATCTTCATTTGACCGATTATAAATATGGGTGTATAATGTATATATAGTTAATTCATAAGGAGGTTACTATGAATACAACAATTAATGCCATTGGATTTGACCTTGACCAAGATCAAAAGGATTTAGTAGAAAAAAAACTAGAAAGAATTAAGTATGGGGATGACCTAATTACTGATTTGTCATTTAAAATTAAAGAAGATAAAAAATATATTTTTGAAAGTACAATCCATTTTAGATGGGGTGTCGTAGCCCACGTTTCAGCCGAAGATTATGAGTTTCAGGCAGGATTAAACAAGCTTATGGATGTGTTAGATCAAAAGGTAAAGAAAGAAAAAGATAAAATACAAAGGTAATTAACAATTAACAATTA
>CAYJKA010000160.1:0-3861 GCA_964370655.1 uncultured Treponemataceae bacterium
TTAATGACATACATGGTAGTGAATTTTTAGTGAGCCTTAAAACTCTCGAACATAAACTGCTTCACCATTTTAAGAGGATGTATAGTTTTATAATACACAAAATAACCTTGCCATTTCATTTAAAAGCAAGTTTTCTAAGCTTTGATACATAAGATATTATTTAGAAACGTATTTCTTATTAAAGCATATCATTAGGGTAAAAAGTAATATCTGAAATATAAATATACCATTGTATTTCATCACCTACAACATCACTATCGGCTACCGAATTACTAGTAATTATTTCACTTAAAGAACTAGTACCATATACATTAGTTTTTCCACCAAGTATTGTAATTCCTGCTCCTTTGCCGATTTCTGGTTCACCCATAAAATCTTCATCTTCAGTAACAGTATTTCCTGTAATCTTTGCACCATTAGATATATTTACAGTTGAACTACTCGCATATAAGCCACCACCACTATCCTTAGCCGTATTACCACTAATAGTTGCACCTTCATATATATTTATAGTTGAACTAATAGCATATACCCCGCCACCAAAACCATCATCTGATGATGAATTGGCAGGTGAATTTATATTGCCAGAAATTACACTACCATTTTTTAAATTAAGTGTTGAGTCGACTATTTTTACCCCACTTCCAGAGCTGAAGTTATTTTCTGATCCAAAATTCTGTATTTTTGCACCATTTTCTAATGTAAGTGTAGCACTGTCTGTTACAGAAATATATTGTGAGTTATGATCATGCCTTTTGTTACTCGAGCCAAGCTCTACATTTTCAAGAGTCACAGTCCCTCCATTAATATATAGCATATCATATGCCTGAAAATAGGGAACAATAGTTATGGGGTTTAATTCAGTAGCTCTAAGTTCAATTGTACTAGTAAGTTGTATATTACTTGCCAAAATTGTGCCACCGTAGTCTTTAATTTTATGAAACATAGCTATAAATGCATCAGTGTCATCGTCAATTTCAGTGTTAATCCAGCTTGCAGACAATGTTATATCTTTAGTAATATTACCAGTACTAAAATTAAATGTATTTCCACTTTCTTTCCATCCATCTATACCCAAAGTGCTATTACTACTTATGGTTTTAGTTGGTGCTTTCGGAATAGTCGCTCTTCCTCCATTTAAGACTTTTTGTGCAGCAGGAGTGCCTGTGCCACCATTTGGATCAAAACTTACCGTATGTACTTCCATGAGTAGCCTTGATGAGTCCGAAGAAGTAAACTTTAAACTTGGGTCATTGTCAACGCGGAACTTTTCTGTCTCTATTGAAGCCCCATTAGTGCTCTGTGCATATATGTAATCTTCTCCGTCTTTTGCTACTGCATTAGGACTAAGTGTAATACCAATACTTTCATTAGCATCTGCAAGTGTGCTAGGTATAGTAATTTCTGCAACTCCATTAAAATACAGCGATTTTGCTAAAAATACATTATTTTCTAGGCCATTAGTGCTTTCATACTGTTGTGTAGAACTGTTATATGTGCCATTAACTACATTTTCTCTTATGTACGTGTCACCACTTATAGAAAATGATGCACCAGAAGTAAAATTAAATTTTACTCCGCCACCATCTTGAGCACTTGAGTTTCCATAAATTCTACCCCCAGTAAATGTCCCTGTAGCACCATTAATAAATATACCCCCACCACTTTGAGCACTATTACCAAAAATTTCACCACCACTCATAGTAAATGTATTTTCCACATTTACAGACAAACCGCCACCATGACCCATTGCCGTATTATTTTTAATTGTTCCACCGGCAATAGTTATGGTAATATTTACACCTGCCCCCCCGAATGAGTCAATACCACTACCGCTATTACCAGAAATTTCGCCGTCATGCATTGTAAATGTTGCATTATCATAAAGGTAAATACCACTACCACTTATTGTGTTACTTACTTTTCCACCATCCATAATAAACGTGCCACTATTAACACGCACATTTCCACCATTTTGTAAAAACTCGCTACTACCGGAAAGTGCAGCTCCCTTGCTTAAAATAATATTTTCTTTTAGTGTTACTGTAGTACTTGCACCATCAATATACAACACTCTCCTACCGCCATTTGCATCTATAGTGCCTGTAGCATTAGAGCCTTTTAGCGTAAGGTTTAATGGGTTTGTTGCACCACTAATATCTACCATGCCGTTATCTGTTGCGCCATCTATGTTTGTAATAGTTCCATTAACAACAAGGGTGTATTTATTTGTTACACTAGCTGCAGCATTTATTTCTTTTATTTTATTTACAGCATATTGCACAGATGCATACGGATTAGTAGATAACCCTCTCTCACCTTCATTCGATGCATTATGCTGGCTCACAAAATAATAGGTACTAAGAGCACCTGTTACATTTATGTTAATTTCAGCTACTCCATACTGAACAGTAGATGTAGTAGGGGTAAAAGTTGCTGTAGCACTATATGGGGATGATACCTCTAATACTACATCATCTACAGAAATACTATTTACATTTTCTGGTTTATGAATATTAAATGCTTCAACAATAGAAACTATTATTGCATCTTGTTCATTTGCAATAACTGTTTCTGGTGCTTGGCTTGGACTTGCACTAAGGTCTTCAACTGTTCCATTATAAAAACCTTGTACATTTGCACTCGCTGTATTTGCGCTAGTATTAATGGTAAAGTTACTTATGCTGGCTTTTTCAATAGCAGCCGTTACAGAAGCGTTTGATATAGATATTGGTAGAAGTTCCTTAAAGCTTCCAGTTGCGGTAAAACTCATTGTTGTACTACCATCAATAATATAGCCGTCCACGGCTTCAAGTTGAATACTTATACTTGCACTATCATACGTAGATGTGTTTACATCAATAGTAATATCATCACTCGTTATTTCAGCTAAGCCACTGGCAGGTAAGATATCATTGAATGCTGTTACTAGTGCATTTATTAGCTCTGTTTCTTTTGCACTTGTAGTTGTAATTGAATTATCAAATCTTATCGGTACTGTAGCTCCATTTGTAATTGGGTCAAAGGTTACATTAGCGCTAGAACCAGCACTTGTTATGTCACTTACGCGGACTTTTTTTACTATAGAAAATTCAATGTTTATCTCATTAATTATTTTTGAGTTTGCTAATATGTATCCAGAATTTGCAGTAAAAACAGCGCTAAGCGTTGTACTACCAACTTGTGCTAAACCTGTTTTAGAAGATGTTACGTTTACCGTAGCCCCTTCTACCTGTATTGCACTTCCAACAGCTTCTGCAAGTTGTGTATAGGTAACATCGCCATTTATTGTAATAATAGAACTTGCAGCACTTCCAGTAAAGCTTCCATCTACATCACTTATATCCCACGTACCGGAAGACACTATGCCACTAGCATTTGGCATAGTCATTTGTATGTCTGCCCATTCAATTATTTCACTTGCTTCAAAGTCACCAGCTATTCTAATGTAAATTTCTTTTTCTTTTTTGTTTGTTGCAAGATCAAATACATAGTCCTCAGTCGCCTTTAATGTTACAATAATACTAGATGCTGCAAAGCTAATTTTTATATCAGATTCTTCTACTTTCTGAAGCATATCAACTGGCATTGTATCTTCAAATGCATTGTAAGTCGCATTGTGTAGTGCTTTTTCTTTTAGTTCGTTTGTTGCGTCATTACCATGAAAAGTAACATTTATAGGGGAAGCGGCAGTTGCGCTTGTAGTAAAATCAGTATAAATTATTACTATTGGCATACCTGCTCTAGTCTGTTCTTGAGTTATTTTCTTAGTTTTAAGTTCATTAGTTAACGTTACTTGTTTATACACACTATAATACAAGCTGCCATTATCCATATACAAGCTTCCACTGTTTGCACTAT
>CAYJKA010000161.1:0-3858 GCA_964370655.1 uncultured Treponemataceae bacterium
AAATTGTAAAAGAACTTGATACCTATATAATCGGTCAAAAAAAGGCAAAAAAATCGGTTGCTGTAGCACTTAGAAACAGAACTCGTCGCCTCACGCTCGCTGATGATGTACGTGATGAAATTGCACCAAAAAATATTTTAATGATTGGACCCACAGGTGTTGGTAAAACCGAAATTGCTAGGCGTTTAGCAAAATTATGCAAGGCACCGTTTATAAAAGTTGAAGCAACAAAATATACCGAAGTTGGATACGTTGGTCGCGATGTTGAATCTATGGTTCGAGATCTTATGACCGTTGGCTTTAAGATGGTTAAAGATGAAATGCAAGAACAACTTAAGGCCGAGGCTGCAAAATACGTCGAAGAAGATTTGCTCGACTTGCTGCTTCCCGGTAGCAGAGAAAAAGATGAAAAAAATGCTAAGAAAGACTCAAATTTTGCAGGATTTTTACCTATGAATATTTTTGGCGGTGCTGCAAATCCTGATGAAAAAGAAGCCGAAAAAAAACCGACTATGAGCGATGCTGAAAAAGCAGAAAAAGAAGCACAAGACATGAGCACTCGAGAAAAGTTTAGAACAATGCTTACAGACGGAAAACTTGAAGAGAGAGAAGTAGAAATTACTATTCAGAAAAAACAACCTAATATGCCAATGGAATTAGTAGTTGGCGTAGGCTCTCCTGATATTGGAGGAGCTTTACAAGACGTTTTTTCTTCTATGGGCGGGCCAAAAAATAAAAAGAAAAAGGTTACAATTGCAGAAGCAAGAGAGATTTTAACCGAAGAGCATTTAGATAGAATGATTGATCCCGATAAAATTGCAGACATTGCAAAAGATCGTGTAGAGCAATCGGGTATTATTTTTATAGACGAAATTGATAAAATTGCTGTTTCAAATAACGGAAGAGACGGTGGTGTCTCAAGAGAAGGTGTGCAACGTGATATTCTTCCTATAGTTGAAGGATCAACAGTAAATACTCGTCAAGGTGCAGTAGACACGACGCATATTCTATTTATTGCAGCAGGTGCTTTTAACCTATCAAAACCTTCGGACTTAATTCCAGAATTGCAAGGTCGCTTTCCTTTACGTGTAGAACTTGATTCTCTTTCTGCAGAGGACTTTAAGAAAATTCTTACCGAACCTAAAAATGCACTTACAAGTCAATATAAACAGCTTTTGGAAACAGAAGGTGTAACAATTAATTTTACTGAAGATGCTATTGATACTATGAGTAACTTAGCTGCAGATGTAAATGCAAATGTAGAAAACATTGGTGCAAGGAGGCTTCATACCATTATGGAAAATATTTTAGAAGACTTATCGTTTGAAGCTGATGAGCATGCTGGTGAAACTATTAATATTACAACAGAGTATGTAAATGATAAGCTAAAAGATATTGTGCAAAACCAAGATTTATCGAAATACATTTTATAGTATCTATACAAGGTTGTCCAAACGGGCAGCCTTTTTTTATGTATTTGGAAAAGATTTTCCTTGACTGATTTTGTACTCATGATGTATAATTTTGATGTTATGAATAATAATCATTTTTTCTTGAAGTTTGGTTGCATCAGAACAAGCTATTTTTTCTTTTTTTTCATAACAATAAGAAGAAGGAGTAGGTTGTAGTATGTATTCACGAAAAAATGCTCGAATCAGTGTGTCTTTTTTAGCACTTATTGGTGTTGTGTTCTTGGCTGTAATGCTATTTATCTATTCTTTTAGCCTTGCAGATAATATAACTATTTACAAAGATTTTACTCGAATAAATACCACAAATGTGCAGTCACCATCTGTTATTACAATCAATATTCCAACTTCGCTTCGTTTAGGAGATGCATTATGCTTCCGCTCCACGCATCAGGAAATGTTTGTGTATCAAAATGAAAAATTATTGTACAAATATGAAAAGGATTTTAGCGACTCTTGGGGAAAAAGTGCAATAAGTGCGTGGCATATTATACCTTTGGATTATTCTATAAAAAATTCTACTATAAGGATAGAGCTTTTTACGCCTTATGAGTCGTTGTTTGACTTTAATAATTTTTTTGCGTTTGGTAATACTGTAAAAATGGTTGAGTATGTAACTGTAAGAGCCCTTCCATCTATACTCATAAGTGTTGTTAGTATTATTATTGGTTCTGCTATTGCCATAATGTTATCATTAAAAAGCAAAAAAAAGGGTTATAATCAACTGTTTTCGTTTGCATTCTTTTTAATAGTAACAGGTATTTGGAGCTTAGGCGAATCGCAAAGAATGTTTTTCCAAATAATACCTGTTCGAATTGATAGATTCATATATCTTTTATCTTTCTTTTTTGTTACACCACTTTTTTTTCTTACGGTAAGCACTCTTTACAAAGACAAACAAAAAAAGTTTTTAATTATACTATCTTGGATTGGTTTTACGATTGGAATACTTGCAGGAATATTGCAGCTTTTTCAAATAGTTGACCTTTTGCAAAGTATTTATGCTGCAATTATTTTAATTTTTATTGGTTTAATTGTAATACTCAGTTTTAGAATCAAAAATTTGCGTATGCAGCGCTCTCGCATTGGATTTGAAAACCTTATAATAATTATGGTTATGTCCGTCTTAATTTGCATTGAAATATACAACTTTGTCAGAGGTGATTTAGATAGTATCGCATTTTATGTGCGCTGCATTCTAATTGTGTTCGCACTTATAGCTTCAATACGTTTTATGCGCTTGCAAACAAAAAGAGCTCGAAGGCTAAAGCGTACCAAAAAAAAGCTTGCACTTACAAAAAGTAATGTAATTGCTTTGAAAATGAGGCCACATTTAATTCACAATACATTGCTTTCAATTCAGGAGCTGTGCTATTCCTCATCACAAGCTGCAGTAGACGCTATTGGTATTTTTTCAAAATATTTGCGTAGTAGTTTTGAGCTTACTACTGTTGAAAATCTTGTGCCGTTTACTCAGGAACTTCAGTATATAAGGGAGTATATTGATGTGCAAAAAATATGTTACGGAGATGAAATAAAATATATTGAAGAAATATATTATACTAATTTTGATGTACCACCCTTAACCTTGCAACCACTTATTGAAAATGGAGTAAAACATGGACTAAGAAAACGAAAAGGTGTTGGCAGAATTACACTCACAACTAAGTTACATGATAACTATATTGAGATACGAATTGAAGATGATGGTATTGGTTATAAAGTAGAAAGTGGGATGTATGATAATAAATCTTCAACAAAGCTTATACTTTACAGACTTAAAAAACTATTAAACGCTAAAATGTATATTAACAGTACCATAGGAAAGGGAACTCTAGTAATTGTTCGCTTTAAAAAAGGAGGGGATAGATGAAAAAAGTTGTCATTGTTGATGATATGAAAAGCGCAAGAGTCGTACTAAGTAAATTATTGGAATCGTACCCGCAGTTAGAAGTGGTTGAAAAATTTAACAATGGGAAATCATTTTTAGAGTATTTTAGGGAACATGATGTAGATCTTGTCTTTTTAGATATTGAAATGCCTGAAATAGATGGAATAGAGGTGTCTAAAATTTTATCTCAAAGTAAAAAGAAAATATATTTTGCCTTTGCAACAGCATTTTCTAGCTATTCATTGGTTGCGTGGGGAACAAATGCCATAGGGTACATTACAAAGCCCTACGACAAAGCTGATGTACAAAAAGTTATAGAAAGATTTTTAGAACTTTCTCCAATTGCAGAGAAAAAAATTCTCATTGAATGTTTCCCAAATTTTAATATGTTTGTGGATAATAAACCAATTGAGTTTAAAAGTAAAAAGGCCAAAGAAATCCTTGCCTACCTTGTGTATAATAAAGGTGGCTGGGTAAGCGTGAATGAAATGTGCGTTG
>CAYJKA010000162.1:0-3818 GCA_964370655.1 uncultured Treponemataceae bacterium
TACCATCAGACATACAAAACCTTGCAGGTTTAGGCGTAGCATTAAAAGAAACACTAAGCAAAAAATAATCCACTAGTTTGCCTTTTTTATTGTTATTTGCTATACTTAGCATATCAATAATAAAAAAGGCAGTCTATGAAACTTTCCAATACAACAAAAGGCATTCTTCTCATTATTCTTGCTGCTTTTTCCTTTGCCTCTATGAACACCTTAGTAAAACTTGCAGGCGATATTCCTTTTATACAAAAAACTTTTTTTAGAAACAGTATACCTCTCATAATTAGTACATTCTTTCTCCTTAAATCTAAAACGCAACTATCAATAAAAAAAGAAAATATTCCCCTACTTTTATTAAGAAGCACGTGTGGAACCATTGGAGTAATGTGTAATTTCTATGCGGTTGATAATCTTATTCTTTCAGATGTATCAATGCTTGGAAAGCTTGCTCCGTTTTTTGCCATAATTATGTCCTTTTTCATTCTAAAGGAAAAAGTTAGCCCATTTCGCGTTGTAACTGTTATTGTTGCCTTTATTGGAAGTATTTTTATTGTAAACCCCGACCTTACAGCAATATCTCCAAGTTTTCCGGCTCTTATTGCGGTACTAGGCGCCTTTGCAGCTGGATGCGCATACACAATAGTAAGAAAACTTGGTGAGCGTGGACAAGATGCAACAAGCATTGTATTTTTCTTTTCCGCCTTTTCTACAATAGTTGTAGCCCCAGTGTTTTTTGGAAATCATTATCCAATGAGTGTTTCACAAACATTCTTATTAATTGGAGCAGGTATCTTTGCAACAGTAGGACAATTCGCGGTAACAAATGCATATATCTACGCACCTGCAAAAAGAATATCAGTATACGATTATTCACAAGTTTTATTTGCTGCAATATATGGATTTTTCCTCTATGCAGAAGTTCCTTCAAGCAATAGCATTATTGGTTACATAATAATTATTGGTATTGGTATAACAAGTTTCTTATATTCAAGAAGAAAAAATTAGTTTTTTTCAAAAAAAAAGTAATTTTTTAGCTGGCGAAAGCTATAATATATATATCAAGTAGTTTTTGTTCATTCATATCATAACTCCGTTATTATAGAAAACTCTACAAAAAATACTCTAAACTACTTGTCTTGTACTCCTTTCCGACCCATCTTTGTCCTGGGTGGGTCGGTATTTTATGCACAAGGTGATATATTTGAAAAATGTAATTTTTTTATGCCTAATACTTTTTTCTCTTGTTTCATGCGAGCAATACTTTGCATATAAGTCAAAACCTGTAAATTTTACCTTACCTAGCACTGGTACAACAGACTCAATTGTTTATATAGACGAAAACCACAAAATACAACAAATAGGTATCACAAAGGAAGGCCAAAAACATATATCCATCTCTCTTAAAAAAAATCACATTACACCTATTTTACTATTTAGCTCTCCTTTTGATGAAAGTCCACAAGGGTGTATTTACCCTATATCAACAACACTTGATGTATACGGTGGATTTTCTTCATTTATGCTGTACAGACTTATACGAGCATCTTATGGAGACGCTAATAAAATACACGAGTATTTATCTCACTTTAATTGGGGAAGATTTACAACCTATATAAAAAAATATGAAGATCCTTGGAAGTTAAACCAAGACCTTATTCTTGAAAATATTGCTGATAAAACCTTTAATGTATATAGCATAAAAGAATTGTAATTTTTTTACTCATGGACAAAATTTTCACTTGCAATTACTTTGTAAGCACAGTAAACTATATGTAATGAAAACAATTTTTACGTATACACTGAAGAATACTACAGTGTTGCTATACAGTATTCTTTTAGCTATCCTCATCATGCCACTTATAATTTCTTGCTCAAAAAATGAGGAAACTATTAATAATGGAGAATATGCAAAATTACTTCAGCAAAGCAGTTCTGCAAGCGTTAGTACTCATCGTTGGTTTTACTTTACTGAAGATGGCTTTAAAGAAACAGACATTCCAAGAAATGCACCTGATGTAGAGCCTAAGCCTTGGACAAATGCACTAAGAATTTCATCTAGTGCCTTTATTGAAGGGAAGGCATACTTTGCCGTAAACAGACTAGGAATTATAGAAGCCCCACCTACCTTTGGTATACAAAAAAGTGGTATAGCAAGCGAAACAAAACTAATAAAAGATATAGACCTTTTCTCAAATGCAAGTGTTGGTGACATTTTTTGCATTGAAGGCGTCCCAGTTCTCAATTTTTTTACAAACTCAATTTTCGAAAGCGAAGAAACTGAAAAAAATAGTCCTAATATAGAAGAGCCATTTTTGGTTGCTTTTAACACTGAAGACTACACATTTACACCCCTCCTTTCAAAAAAAAATCTCTCTCAAAACCTCGCTTTTGAAAGCAGTAGCGAAAATATTCCCAATTTTTTAGAAACAGAAATAAGAGAAGTAAACTTATACAATAACACCTGGAATATCTTACTAAAATCAAGCAATGTGGGAAGAACTGATTTTTATGCTCTATCATTCAAAACTGATAAGCCAATTACAGAAGATGCCGTACAAATTCTTATAGGGGAAATGCACAGTATAGATGAATATAGAAGGTTCACAAGACCGCAAGAAATTAGTGAGCTACCACGAAAAATTCAGAATTTATTAGAGCCAGTTCCACAATATGTATCATATTACTTACATCATAATGAAGAAAATATTCCTTCTCAAAAGCAATATGAACACGTTTCAAGTAGTTCAAAACAGATTCAAGGATACTCATTAAGTCTTGATACGTGTTCTCTTGCTATATTTGAAGATGGAACAATATGCTTTGCAGGCTCTCTCCCATCAAAAGGCGTAGTGAATAATGGAATAACAAAGGCGTTTAAACTTCCTGACTTGGGACCAGGTTACATTTATGGCGCAATGGCTTTATCGGGATCAACATTGCTAATAGCTTGGGAAGAAACATCATTTTTTGAAACTAGGCGAAGCGGTTTTTTAGCAGTAGATATGGAACAAGTTTTATATGAATCAAATAGGTAAGGAAATTACAATGAAACACAAAGAAAAAAAAGTAACAAAAAAAATATTTATACTCCTCCTTTTATGTATAGCAACTACACTTTTTTCACAAGAGTCACAAAAAAAGGCTAGCCTACTCGTTACAGCAGGGCCTCTTGGCATACTTAATACAAACAAGCAAAGTGCTCCTTCCCCCATACAGTTTTCAATTGGTGCTGGTTCTCAAATAAAGGTTTTAGATCAAATATCACTAAGCCCTCACGCTTCTTTTTTTGGAAACTATTATTTATGGAATGGAACAGAGGTTCTCCCTGCAGAAATAGAACATAGAAGTGCTTATGTTCCATCAATTATGCTTGATATTCCAGTTACATGGGATATTCAATCACAAAACTCTATTTTTAGAATAGGTGGAGGGGTTTCATTTTTGTTCAGATTTGCACTACTTGCAAATAATATACCTAGCTCAGAGCAAGACAACATTGACAGTATGAACACATGGTTTTATCAAGATATGAATTTCCTCTATCCTAGCATACAAGCTTCATGGGATTATATTTTTTCAAATGGTATGACAGTTGGACTTGGTGTAAAGGCTTACGTCCCTATTGCTTCTCTTTTTAATGGGAAAGGACTACATAACGGTATTGCCACAATTGGTGTTAGGTTCGGAGTTTAACTTTTTTATTAATTCTAGTTTAATATACATGGAGACCTCATAATGAAAAAAAAGATTTTACCCATCTTGCTTTATATTGTATTTATAGCAGCTTTAATGTACTTTTCAAAAAGAGAAAATATTTCTGT
>CAYJKA010000163.1:0-3784 GCA_964370655.1 uncultured Treponemataceae bacterium
ATGAGTTTGACAGGGGAAATAAGTTTAAGAATTGTGTGAAGGATATGTTTTAAGCCAAAAAAAAGCTTCTCTTATGCGAGAAGCTTTTTCATTTTAGTTAGCAAAAAGAAATTCTATGTTTTTAGTATAAAATGAAATACCAAATCCAAGATCTTTTACAAAACCTTTTTGACCTGAGTTAAATCGAACTTGACCCCATTTCATATTAGCGCCAATAGCATACCCTTGGGCAGTTCTGTTTCTTAATCCCATATCACTAAATGCAAAGCTTAGTCCTGTTTTGAAATCCAAAACTTGGGCAATTCCTATATCATTATTGCTATAGATACCTGTTTTGTTTTCAAAGTAGTAAGGATTAAACGAAAGAGTAACTGGATTAACATAAATTTGCATTAATTTGTTAGTAACAAAACTGTATCCAACTACTGGTGAAAGATGCATAGAAAAATTAAATATTGACTTTGTTGAAAGACCAGCAGTTAAAGCACCTTCTGCTCCAAGTGTAAGGCCTGAGCTTAGCATTGTGCCATATTCACCTTTTACACCTGCAGAAATAGTGTGTCCAGGCCCTCCCACTTCAGTTGGGATAAGCATTCCTAATAATCCTGACGATTTTGTTGAGTCATAATCATTAATGATAGAGAAATCATATTCTCCACCAAACCCATAATTTAGCATGGTTTGCGCATATAGCGAACTAACCATAAGCATTGCTAAAACAACTACAATTTTTTTCATACATTTATCCTTTTTATATATCTAGTGCTTTTCGTGCACTGATTGTTATATCCAAGCCCCAAAAATCTTTTTTTGTTTGAAATCCAGCACCAATATTTTCTAATTGATTCCATTTATAATCTAAAGCTAGAATTACACCATTGTGTGTTTTTTGATTTCCCTTTGTCCAGTAATATCCAAGCTCAAAACCTGTTCCTAAATAGATTGATGCAGATTTTTTATCTCCTGCACTAAGACCAAAGTCAGTTGCTACTGTAACTGGTGCGAGAGCAAAAGTATAGTACTGTGGTAGGCGATATGGTTGTAAACTGTAGCCGAAAAGTGGAGCAATTTTTAAGTTTGCTTCTAGTAGATTTGCAAAAAAGCCGTCTAAACCACTTGCTTTTTCAATCTCATTTCCGTGCTCATCGTACTCAGTTTCTCCAACCTTTGGAAGGGCTCTAAAGTTTCCCCCTAATGTTGCCATTGCCGTGCCGCCAAAATACCATTCATCGGTAATGGCTTGAGTAATTTCTGCGCTGTATCCAAATCTAAAGCTTTGAAACACATTCTCCTTTGGTACATTTCCATAGTCATTTGTTTTTTCAAAGTCCTTTGAAAGCGTAACTCCCATAGCCATTCCATGAGAAACGGTTGTTTGTGCGTTTGCAGAAATTATAAAAACCGACAATACAATAAGAATTAGTAATGTTCTTTTTTTCATTTTATCTTCCTTGAATTACTTGTTTTTTTTGTTACTTGCTAATAATTCCGTATAACGGAGGCTTAGTGACACATTAAATTTCTGAAGTGTCTTAAAGCTTGAAGGAGTACCTTTCCCCCATTCTTGGTGCCCCCAATATGAAGAGGCTCCAACGCCTAAGCTTACTGAACCAGCACCAAAAAGAGATCTTCCTGCAAACCCTATATATGTTTGTATGCCGGTTTTGTATTGAATACTGTTTTTTGTATCTAAAAAATTAACGCCTGCATTAGTTGTAAATATTATAGGTTGGAAAAAAGCTTGAAAAAATACATAATTGAGATACGTATATCCTACCATTGGAGTAAGGCCCCAAGTTAAGGTTGTTTCACCGTCTCCGTTTAAGGATGTTGGTGCCATTAAAGAACCATTTAGAGAGCCTTCTAGCCCTACTGTAAAACCATTATTGAAAGCATATAAGCCATCTACAAAAAGACCAAAATTAGCCCATTCTACTCCATCTGTGGGAGGGTTTCCATCAACTAAAAATGGAACCGCAGCATTAGCTTTTGCTCCCCATGATAGCATAGGATATGCAAACAAAGAGCATGATAGTAGCGATAAAATAGTTATTATAAGAATTTTTTTCATGTTGCAGCCTTTTCAAATGTTTTTTAGATGATACATTTGTTCTATTGACACAATATACAGCTTGATGTATATTGTGTCAATAGATATAAAGAGGTAATTATGAAAAAAAATTTTGCAAAAAAACTTAGAATTGTTTGCTTTTTTCTTGTTGTAGTGGTTGTTTTTATTGGCTGTGTTTCTTTCACTCCATCCAATATTTCGTATGAAGATGATGTGCATGAAGACGGCATGGGATACATTTATGGGCGTTTTAGAACATTGCCAATGCTTGAAGGTGGTATTTCTATGCTATTTCATGCACCTGTATCAGAGTACCTTGAAGATTACTATTTTGGTTATCCAACGTTTTCACTCGTTGTTGACAAAAATGCTTTCTTTTTTGGTTTAGATGACTATACAGAAGTGCAAATGATGCCTGTAAAAGCTGGTACATATTCAATAGATGCTATAGAATATTTAAGTTATGAAGAAGGACAAGAATCATTTCCTTTTGAAGTTTCAAATTACAATAATGAAATAGTAGTTAAACCTAATACTGCTGTTTACATTGGTGATTTTTCTGGAACTTTAGGGCGAAACTACGACAATGATTTGGTTTGGGATTTTCATGGTCCTGTAAGTAATTTTGAAAAAACTACTGCAGATCTAAAAGAAAAGTATAGCTTACTAAGCGATTCAAATATTTCTTTTAGTTCGATAATGAATTAAATAAATGAGGAGTTTTAATATGAATAAAATAAAGATATTTTTCGCACTTTGTATGATGGTTGTTTTCTTTGCAAGCTGTGCAAGTAACAATCAAGGTTTAATTCAAGAAGATTTTGGAACAACTGCTGACGCTGTTGGCGCAACAACTGATTCAGAAAAGGGCAGTGTTGCTAGTGGTGATGAGGGTGATAATGGATATGTATATGGGCGATTCTTTTTAAGTACTGAGCCTCAACCTGGAAGTTTTGACTTGTTTTCTTCAAATGATACTTATATGTATGGGCTTATTGTGCGTAATGTTGAAACAAACGCAAGCTTCATTTTTACTTTAGAAGATTCTGCAAGGGCAAGCGTTCAAATGGCAAGTCTTCCACCAGGAACATATCACTTGGAATCATTAAACCGTCTTTATGAACAGGGTGGTGAAGTTCTATCTATAGGTGAGCCAATTGATTATAGGCTTGGGGTTTCTGATGAAGCAAAAGATAGAGCAGCAGAAAAAGAAGCAAATGACGACTATTATACCCTTGAAGAAACATTTGATGGCATAATGGGTGGATATCCACGAGAGTTTACTGTTGAAACAGGGAAAGCTCTTTATTTAGGCGACTTTGTTTTATACTATTATCTATATGTACAAAATATGGGTAATGTAGTGTATTATACTCATAATACTCAAACATATCCACCTTTGGACCGATTTGAAGAAACTACACAATCATTGTATGAAAGATACCCTTACATGAATAATGATGATATAGTATTTAGTTCAAATATGGACAACGTTACAAGGTATTTACCATGGGATCAATTTTTTACTGTGTATTCTTTTATAGGTGAAAAAGTGCAACGTACTAACTAGTATTGTGTTCATGCTTTAGATATATAATAAAAAACCGTTAATTATGCTAATTAACGGTTTTTTTTTGCTCTATACTTATGAATCTTGTCCTGTTCGTATTTGTTCAAAAAGACTTTCAAATTCATCTTGAAACATAATTCTTG
>CAYJKA010000164.1:0-3722 GCA_964370655.1 uncultured Treponemataceae bacterium
TTTTGATCCGCCAACTATTCTCCTTTTGCTGTTTCCTCAAGCTCCCCGAATAAAGCGAGTTCTACAGCTTTTTTCAAAAACATGTTTGTAATTTTACCATAAATAGCCCTATAATGTAAAGTACTTTCACTAATTATTTCTTATATTTTATCCTTTAGGATAGTATCTTCTTTCCTTTTACATAAAAGTATGCTATTATTTATTTATAGGTATAATTATATGATAAAAAATGAATTAGAACAAGAGCTAATTAAGTTATGCGACGCTGGATTTATTGAAAAAAATCAGCTTCAGAATATTCAAATGAATTATAAAGATGATTCTGAAGCAAGTGCAATGAAGAGTAAATCGGTACTTATTTTTGGTTTACTAGGCGTTGTTTTTGCAGGAGCTGGTGTTATTTCACTTTTTGCTTTTAATTGGACAGCTTTTTCTATGCAAATGCAAACAATTATCTCTTTTATTCCGTTAATTTCAATTCAGGCTTTGTTGTTTTTTAAGGTTCGCTCTAACGCTTCCGCATTATGGGTTGAACTGCTTTGTTTGTGTGTTGGCATTGCTCTTACTGCAGCTTTTGTATTGATTTATAATACGTATCAATTGGATTATCCACAGAACTTAGTTGCACTTATAATTGTGATTATATTATCTCCACTTGCATATTATTTAAAATCTTATTATCTTGTCATTGGAATTTTTGCAAGTTTTTTATTTTATGCTCTTTTTCAAAGCTCCTCTCTTTTTAATTATTCTGTTCTTTCTTTAATAATTTTTTTACCTTTTTATATCTCAAAGAGAAAGAAAGCGCACAATGTTACTATTTTATCTTTTTTAATTTCTGCTTGGGTAATTTGCATGCCTGTATTTTTAGAGTTAGAATACAGTGCAATAACAATGCTCTTTTTTACATTTGTTTTTGCGCTAGTGCCCTTTGATAAACAAGTGCGCTATGTTGCAAGAATAATTGTTTATTCTATATTGCTTTTGCATGCTTATTTTTCTGATCACCTGTTTGACTTTCACCATGTAACTTTTAATATAAGCTTATGTTTTGCTATTGTACTCTCAATCCTTGTATATATTTATGCATACTGGAAAAGAAAATGCTTTAGTCTTGCTAAACTAGATTTTTTTGTATTGAGTTTTTTTCTTTTTATGATAAGCTTGGAAATATGCCTATCAAACTTATTTAGTATTGGTGATAGCGTATTAGTTGTGTTTACAATACTGTATAAAGCACTAATTATAATTTTATCAGTGTTTAAAATAATGCACGGATTAAAATATGCTTTACCAAGTCAAGTTACACGTTATTTATTCGCTATTTCAATTTACCTACTAGGGGAAGCTACTCAGTCTAATTTAAGTTTATTAACAAAGGGTATCTTTTTTATACTTATAGGTGTGGCCTTTTTTGTTGTCAATTATATTTTATCAAAAAGGATACAGAATGAAGCATAAAGTTTTACTAGCACTCTTATTGTTGCAAACTCTTCTTGTTTTTTTTGGTGTTATATACCTAAAAAATAGAATAAATAACGGAAGCCCTATTGTGGCAAAAATGCAAATAAATGCGAACTTGGATATTTCACATAATAAACAGCGATTGTACATGGATTTTTGGGATGAAGAAAATATTCCTATGAGTGAAGTTACTCGCTCAGAACTTATTGATGTATATTACAAAAAGGCGTATCTTGTCTTTGATAATGTGCAAAACCTTGATGGCTATAATGATATACTCTACTTATCTTTTGAAGAACCTCAGGAAAAAGAATTGTATATTGAGGTCTATGCAAGCGATAAGTACAGAGAGGATGATGACAGTGGAGTTTTTAATGAGCTGCAGCTACGAATAGAGGGTAGAGTAACTTATAAAACTACAGAGGATTCAATTCGGAAGATACGAGAGGAGTTATCTGCTATCAATGAAGGAGAAATTGATACTCCTTTGGAGGTGGGTGCTTCTCTTATTGTTGATAAAAAAATTGTATATATTAATAATGTTATTGTAAACGGCGTAACGTATTAATATGTTTCCCTCTTGCTGATTTTATGATTTTGTGGTAGTGTACAGTATGATGATTTTTATGATATTAGCTTTTCCTCTGCTCATTGTATGTAGTTTTTTATGTAAAGAATTTTTTTCAGAAGGAACTCATAAAAAAGTACCAATTGTAATTGGTTTTCTTTTGGCTGCTGTATACACCTTTATTGATTTATTCTTTACTTCAGCATACTACCTTACCCCATATGCATTTATGCCAAATTTTATGTATAGTTTTATATATGATATAGCTATTCCATTAGGTATAAGTGCTCTTTTTCTTTTAGTGTTTATTAAAGCTTTTCATTTTAAGTGGAATGAACTTTATTATATTGCCTTGGGCTTTTTTGTGGTATACTTCCCCGCAAGGATTATGAATACAAATATTACCTTGGATTGGTATGATTTGTTTGTTAAACCTCTTATTTTTTGTAGTATGCTTTTTGGATTAAAAAATGTTGTAGCTTATACGTATGCGCTTTTTAATAAAAAAGATGTAGAAAAAAATAAACTACTTTTAATAAGAGTAATTGTTATTGTAGCATACATAGTTTGTATTATGTTCCCAAATGCAATTGATGCTTTCGAAGCTATTGGAATGCCAGAATGGTTTTTGTTAGTTCTTATGATTTTTTATTGTAGTGGAATAATTATTGGAAGTATTGTGCTTCGAAAAAAAATAATTATTTAGAAGGGTATAAAAAAGGGGCTGTCTTTTGACGGCCCCTTTTATTTTTACGTGTATAACGTACTAGAGTGCATTTGCTGAACCAAGAACGTCTTTGTTCTTTTGTGAGTACATTTTCTTAAGTTCATCACGAGCAGGACCTAAGTACTTGCGTGGGTCAAATTCTGCTGGGTTTGTTGCAAATTCTTTTCTAATAGCAGCAGTCATTGCTAAACGGCCATCAGAGTCAATGTTGATTTTGCATACAGCTGATTTTGCAGCTTGGCGAAGTTGTTCTTCAGGGATACCTACTGAATCAGAAAGTTGTCCACCAAATTTTTCAATTTCTTTTACATATTCAACTGGAACAGAAGATGCTCCGTGTAATACGATAGGGAATCCTGGAATCTTTTTTTCAATTTCAGCAAGAATGTCAAATGCTAGTGGAGGTGGAATTAAAACACCGTCTGCATTTTTAGTACATTGTTCTGGCTTGAATTTTTGGCGGCCGTGGCTTGTACCAATAGAAATTGCAAGTGAGTCACAACCTGTTTTTGAAACAAAGTCTTCTACTTCTTCTGGTTGTGTGTATGTTGAGTGTTCTGCAACAACATCATCTTCAACACCAGCTAAAATCCCTAGTTCACCTTCTACTGTTACGTAGTTAGGTTGGCTATGAGCAAAGTCACATACTTTTTTTGTTAATGCAACATTGTCTTCATAAGAAAGGTGAGAACCGTCAATCATTACAGAAGAGAATCCCATTTCAATACAGTCTTTACAAAGTTCGAAACTGTCACCGTGGTCGAGGTGTAATGCAATTTGAGGGTTTTCACATCCTAATTCTTTTGCATACTCAACTGCACCTTGTGCCATGTAGCGAAGTAATGTTTGGTTTGCATATTTTCGTGCACCAGATGAAACTTGTAGAATTACTGGTGATTTTGTTTCAACACTTGCTTGAACAATTGCTTGTAATTGTTCCATGTTGTTGAAGTTGTAAGCAGG
>CAYJKA010000165.1:0-3713 GCA_964370655.1 uncultured Treponemataceae bacterium
CAGTCAACAGTTTTGGGATTATCAAAGTATCGAACTAAAAATGAATGTTTTTTTAATTCTTCATATACTTCTAAGCCACTTTTACCATGTAAATGTTTTGCCATGATAAAATTTGTTTTAGAAGATATAACTTCCCAACCATTTTCCATCAGGGTTTGTGTAAAAACATCTCTATCATTTGCAATAATCTTTGCAGTTTTTGCATAGTCTTTCCAGTTGTTACAAACTACTGTTCCAAATTTTTGAGCAAACGCATCTACTGGAAAGTGATTAAAACTATTTTTCACCTTCATTATTGCTTCAATAACTTCTGGATGAGCAATACAATAACCAAGCCTCATTCCAGCAAAAGAAAATGACTTTGAAAATGTGCGCACAATTACAAGATTTTTGTATTTTTCTAACAATGGCATTGATGACTCTTGTGAAAAATCAACATAGGCTTCATCTACAACCATTATTCTATCTTTTGGGAACTTATTAAGCATACATTCAATTTCTTTAGTACTCAAGGCAATTCCTGTGGGGGCATTAGGATTTGCAAAAATCATTCCCCCTGCATTTTCGGCGCCTAGCATAGATACAGTATCTAGGGTCCAATCGTGCTGTAACGGAACTTTTCTTAAAGGAATATTGTAATAATCAGCATACACTGGATAAAAACTATACGTTAACTCTGGGAGAACAAGATCTTTATCAGAATCAAAAAAAGCGTAAAAAAGAAATGATAACACTTCATCAGAACCATTTCCACAAAAAATCATATCCTCATTAATTGTGAAGTTTAGTTTATTTTTAGATGCTAAAAAGCCTCCAGATTCGTTTAGCATATTTGCTACTGCTTTTCGTAACAAAACAGATTCAGGGTCTGGATACAAAGCAAAATCCATTGCTTCAGTTTTAACATAGTTAGAAAGCTCTTGTAATATAGCATCAGATGGCGCATAAGGATTTTCGTTTGCATTAATTTTTATAAAATCCCCTTCTGGTTGTTCTCCTGGAACATAAGGATTTAGTGTATTAATTCTTTTTGAAAACATTTTTTCTCCCTTATTCATATTGTACGAAATGAAACATAATCGGTCAAGCACCAAGAACATTTTTATCTTACAATACATAAAATAATATAAATTTTTATACTAAAACTAATTGTGAAAAAAACATTTTTTTGATATACTTGTCTTATGGCAGCAAAAAAGAATCTTTTAACCATACTTGTGCTTTTTGCTCAAAAACAAAATAGCCCTCATGTACACTTTGCCGAGTTTTGCGATTATATGAGGCGATATGCACAACATAACATTGATACTCAACCAGAACTCGTTTCGTACACAACAAATCCTGAATCGGCTATGCATGACGAGCTTGAAGCATTGCAAAAAAATGCCTCAATTATTATTACTAACCCAGAAAGTGACAAAAAGGGTATAATAGTAATTCCTTATTATGTTGAAAGATATGCATCACGTTTTAGAGAAATTGCTAATAATCCAACAATACCGTTTCCAACAGTAAATGATCTTCCAAAGCAGGCTCCTTTAGAAATGATTGAACAACACCAGGCCTCTATCTTTATGTTAGATCTTTTTGAAAAAGAAGAAGGAAGTGAAAAAAAACACCCTGCTGCAACAATTGACCATGAACAAAAAAGACTATATGGTTTGACCTTTTCAAATAATATTCCAACAATAATTTTGCCGTCTACAATTCCTATTACTATGGTATTTGACTGTGCTCTTGCAAAAATTCGGCAAATGTTAAGAAAAGAAGAATTTCATGATTACTTCTTAAAAAGACTTAGACTTTCTAACTCAGGTAAAGAGCTTTCTGTTAAAACATTTTTTACCCAGTTTATTCAAAAACCTACAGAAGCACTTGAGTCCATAAAAAATTCTAGCGATTCATTTTATTTTTGGAGCCAACTAGGTTTTTTTATTAGACAAGACTATGAAAAAGTAACTGACTATACTTCTGAACATATTACGATTTTGCAAAGTGTTGCAATTACTGATATTTGCATTGGATACTATAAAAACAAAGCCCAACAAGACTTCCAGCGATCAACCGCACTTAGAAATCTTGAGCAAGCCCTAAATGTAACACCTCATTATTTTAATAGAAAGGCTATTGAGTTATTTACAGATACACGTGGTGTACCACTTTTAGGGCAGTACACAGCTGAAGAGCTAACGGACTATTTAAAATCTGCTACAACTCAAATAGCTGATGGTGACTTACCAGAATTATTAACATTCAAGATCTATACTGGTGACAGGTATTACATAAACAAGACTAAGGTTATTCCACTTATTATTCGTCTTTGCAACGATACTCGAGAACACATTAAAGAAGTATTAACAAAACAGTGGTTTGAACTTTATAAAAAATTTGATTCAATCCCAGCAATGACAGACCAAAAGGCATTTGAAACTTGTCTTGAAACAGAAGTAAAAACAGCATCGCCTGTATTATATGCATTATTACAAGCAAACTTCTTATCACTCGTTCATTATGACGCTCAAAACAATAAAGAAAAAATGCATTTATTTTCAGACGGAAAGCTTTTGCCTTATAGCGAATTACTAATGCTGTCAAGAAGAGAAATTTCTACAGATGCAAAAATACTTCTTCCCGTTTGGTATACTATTCCAATTATTTCTTGGATAGCAAAACTTCTCTTTAAGCCACCAAAACGCAAAAAGAAAAATGGCTCAATTGAAGCTGTTCCTACAGCACAATTACAATTAAAGAATGCAGATGAACCAACATCACTAAGCAATGCTACAAAAAATCAACGCAGAAAAGAGTTCCATGATGCAGCCCTCGATGCAGAAGCAAAACTGGTTCCTGTAGGATCTACTCTTGACCGAGAAATGGATTCATACATCCGACAATGGAATAGATTATTAGACAAAAAATTAAGTAATAACCTAACTGAAGATGTAAACTCACTGTTACGAGATTATATGCGAAAAACAATTCGTGCAGTAAAATCAAGCACGTTTACTTTGGAAAGAATGAAAAACCTTGCGGATAATGTTATGCAAAATCCTGCTCTTCAAAAAATAACAGACAGAGAGCAACTAAGAATGTATATCCTTCTTTACATAGTAAAGCTCACAAAAACACTATAATAATTTTAATTATTAAATACTACTAAGTGCAATTTTTTATTTTTGAAAAAAAAGATAAAAAATTGCATTTTTTTTTCGTTTTTTAGTAATTTTTTTCATGGAAATCACTATAAGAATATATGTACGTACAACATATTTTTGGAGGTAATACATGAATTCACTTAACACGATTATTGTTGAAGGAAACGTGGTTCAAGAACCGGTTATGAGAGAAACAGCGAAAGGAACTCATATTTGTATTTTTTCGTTAATGACTGTTCGATCATACAAAAAAGATGACGGATATGAAAAAGAAGTATCATTCTTTGAAGTTGAAACTTGGGCAAAACTTGCTGAACTATGCATGAAAAATGTTGCAAAAGGGAGAGGTGTTCGTGTTGTAGGTCGCCTAAAGCAAAACCGATGGGATGGAGCTGACGGAAAAAAACATGCAAAAATTGGCATTGTGGCCGAACATGTAGAATTTAAGCCAATGTTCTTACAAAAAGACGGAGAAAAAGAAGCTCCAAAGGCAAAAGAAAAAGTAGCAGAAAGTGCACTTATTAGCGCAGAGGAGGCATTGGTCTTTTAATCAGTAGA
>CAYJKA010000166.1:0-1520 GCA_964370655.1 uncultured Treponemataceae bacterium
ATGGTTTTTCTACCTTTATCGTATATGCTTTAGCGCCTGTTTCCAATACCTCTTCACTTACAGCAACTGCTAAAAAGTTTGTATTCAGTGCATCTATCTCGGCTATCAATGTTGCTAAGTTTGTAACCGTTGCATAGCTTGTGTCTTTTATTGGTTGGTAGATAGCAGAATCTTCATTCCATACAGCAGTAAACATGCTTGAAAGAGAAGTTTCAGTATTAAGGAGCGTTGCAATATCTGCCACGCTCGGTACGGTGTCTGCGCTAAGTTCGTCTCCGTCAAAGCCAATTAACGTAAAATTGTTTACAACATAACCATTGTTTACGGTTAAAATAACGTTTTCTTTATCGCTATCGTCTATGCGTGCTTCTAAAATGCTTGCGTCGTTCATGGCTTTAATATTTTCTACAAAGGTATTCCATGCATTTATAGATACCATACTTTCTTGTGGTATATAATCAGAAAACGTAATGTCCCATGGAAGGGCAAAAAGGCTTGCAAAATTTGTGTTTAGAGGGTCAGTAATTTTTGCAGTAACTACTTCTATACTAGCTGTATCCACTAAAGGCTCGCCTGCAAGATTTACTAAGCTTATTTTTTCAATGTTTATTTCATCAGTAACTTCTATTTCTACGTTTTCTGTGTCTTCATCATTAAAGCACACCCGTACATCTTCTGTACTAAGTGCATTTACACCCTCTTTTAGCTTTATCCAGTCTCCGAGTAATGGCGCATTATTACTAAGGGTAATATCTGCATTCGTTACATCCCATGGGTTAGTAAACATTTTTGTAATTAAAGACGTTCCTGCAGTAGCTTCTAGTGCATTAATTTTTCCAATAGTATCTTCTAGTAAGTAGCCTTCTAATAACTCACCATCACTGTTTACAAATTTTATATTGCCAGTTTGTACTTGTGAAATAACAGATACAACTACATTGTCAGGAAAAAAGTCGTCTACAGAATAAACAATTTCTGCAGAAGAGTTTTTTTGTATTTGTTTTTTAAAATCATTCCAATCATTTCCGTCTATAGTACTAGAAGAGGTTAGTGAAAAAACATTAGAGTTCCACCCTCCACTTAAATACGAAACAGAACTATCGATAGCATTAACTTCCGCCTGAACAGAGCTAAGGGTTGGATTTGTACTTGCACTGAGGGGAGATCCTTTAAAGTTAACAAATCTCACGTCCCCAATAGTAACTGGTAAAATTTCTATAGAAGGAAAGGTTGGTGCCTCAGGTGTGTCAGCTTGTTGGCACCCAACCAGTACCAAAACACATGCTAAAAGCATTGCAATTCCTAAAAATTTTGTTTTCATAATATCCTCCAGCGAGTATAATTTTTACAAACATTTCACTATAGAATAATTATATAATGCTTCTTTTCTTTTCTCATGTGCCATTTGGCACATAGGAAAAGATTTTTTTCTCTTTTTATTGATTTTTTTTGAGTAATTTTGTAAAATTTCTGTGTTTTTTTTATTTTAAAGTCAAAAAAAGGCATTCAGTGCTACCACT
>CAYJKA010000166.1:1620-3708 GCA_964370655.1 uncultured Treponemataceae bacterium
CAAAGTTATACTCATTTTGGTAGTTACTATCAGTATACCAACCAGCAAAAGTATTATCAGCCTTTGTTGGATCTACAGGCTTTGGTACAAGCTCTCCGTTTAAGACTTTTTGATCCACTATACCGCTTCCACCTTCTGTATTAAAAGCTACGATATATTCCGTTTTGACAGTAAAAGCTATAGAGATCTCTTTTTCATCTACACCACCCTCAAGAACATAATTATTCTGAGGTGTTAGTGTTGCTGTCATTGTAACATTACCGGGGATAACATCTGAGCCTGGTGCCACTGTTACATTTACACCATCAATATTAATAGCACCTTGTAGAACTGTTGCTATCTGCTGATTAGTTACAACTTCATTGATTGTAATGGTAGCATTTGAACTATCACTAAAAGCACCATTAGTAATACTCCACGTTCCGGTGAATTCCATACCATCATGATTTATGGGTAGCATTGAATCAACATTAATATTACTATCTAACACCCACTCCTTAAAGGTAATTGGCATTTCTATTGTTTTTGTTGTAGTACCTGCACTATCAAACATATAATTTTCATTTGCAGTTAATGTTACTGTTAGAGTTACAAGACCAGGTGTAGAAGAACCGGAGACTGGTTCAACAGAGGTTGTAGTGGTGTTAGATACATTAATAAGAGGTTTAATTCCATAATCTGCAATTTGCTCAATAGATATAGAGGAAGGTTTTATTACTACAGGGTCTATTGCAACAAAGGCTCCATCTACAATGTTCCATGTACCACTGTCAAAGCTTACATCACCTGAATCACTTGGTTTTATATTACCATCGACATCATCAATTGCATCATTGGTAATAACTCCTGTACTATAATAAAGGTTTCCACCATCTACAAAAAGGTTTCCAGTATTTGATGAACTAAGTTCAAAATTCTCTATAGAACCACTATTTGTTATAAGAAGTGTATTATTTGGTGTATTTGTAGGTACTTTTATTGTAGTAAGTGGTGAAGTTAGTACCCCAATTATACTTAGATTTACATTTGTCGAAGCAAAATCTATTGCTACAACATTTGCGTTTGAGAGAATTACAGTTGCATCATCAGAAACAGTAAGGTTTTTTATTGCAATATTATCTGTAAGGGTTACATAAGAACTACTTTTGCTAACATTAAGATTTTTTACAGAATGTGAAGTGACATCCAATCTGTCATACCCTTGAATCCTTATGGCTCTTCGATTTGTTGGGGCAATAGTTCCTACAGAATGATCTCCGCTCACGTAAATAAAATATACCGTGTCACTTTCATCACTTGAATCATTCTCTATCCTTTCTATAGCCTCTTGTATAGTAGCAAAAGGAAAATCTATGGTTCCATCATTACTATCATCTGAGTTCGTTGAAGAAACGTAAAAATTTCGTATATCATCTGCAGAAAGATCTTCTTCTAACACGACATTTAAATAATTTATTCCCGCAAGCATTTTTTTATCTTCAGATTTTCCAAAGTATGCAGTATCGTCTATTTCTAAATAAACTACAGCATGTACATTTTTTTTCACAATATCTAAAGAGTTAAAGGTTATATCTACAATATCTTCTTTTTCATTAAAATATTCTGTTTTCTTTGCAATAGTGTTAGTAGAACTGGTTTCTATAATATGCACCTCTAGTTTTACTAAATCATCGTCGCCAATACGTGTATTATTCCTAGCAGAATTTGTTTGCTTGTTTTTTATGCTCGAAATATCTATGCGAAAACTTAAGTCAGTGGTATTTTCTACATCCCAAAGCAAACTACATGATACAACACATAAAGATATACAAAGCAGAAACATCAGTCTAAAAAATCTATTTTTCATTTATTCCTCGTTATAAGATATAATAACATTTGCATTAAGTGAAATTGCAAAATAAATGTAAGAATAACACAGCCACTTGCTTTATTCAAGACTAATAAGAGCAAATTCGACAAAAAAAAGGTAGCATGACTTTCATGCTACCCCGCTTAGTGAGTATTAGTTACCTAAACTCTTTGCTTACAGATATGTTTTATTTTATTTCTTCATCGAAACAAACTGCAACTTTACCACATTTTCCAGAA
>CAYJKA010000167.1:0-3686 GCA_964370655.1 uncultured Treponemataceae bacterium
AGTTCAACTGATTTTCCGCTTTTTTTTGCCTCTTCATGAAGCTTTGTATGAAGTTCTGCTGTGGAATTTGCGCACCATAGTTGACTTTCTAAAAGGAGCTTTGCAAAAAGGGGATTTCCATTGTTTGTAATAAATGAAAGTTCTTTTGTTTTTGCAGAATGCAGAGGGCTTTTATTAAGGATGATTACATTTTTTCTAAAATCTACTCCAAGATCTGGGTTTCTTGCAAAAAAGTTTTCTGCAATTTTTCCTGATTGACCAACAAGGTAACGCCTGTTTTCTTTTAGTTGCTCGTTTTTTCCGGGATTGTCGCCAATTACAATAAGCGAAATATCATCATCTTTTGTTATATCGTCAAAAGCTTTATTGTACACAAATGGGTCAGAAAGCTCGTATGGGGGTACGCCATCTTTTTCAGCGGATAAGCGTTGAAGTTCTTTTAGTTCATCAAGAAGATTTTCTTTTTGAAGTGTATTGTGCCATATGTCTATGTTACTTTTAAGTTCATCTTTAAAAGTGCAAAAATCTTTCCATTGTGTATTTGTCATAAAAAAACCTCTAGTCTTTGATAAGTGTATCACAGACTAGAGGTCTATTCAAGAAGAAGTGTAATTTTATTTGCAATTGTCTGTTTGCGCTGAAGTTTTATAAAGGTTGTTAAAATTCCGAAACTGTGCTATATTATGACACGAAAAGAACGATATTTGCAACAATTCGGCAAAAGTAATAATACTAAAACATGCATCAAACAGCCTACAAGGTTTACTGTGTAAAACTCATAGACTGTTTGTTATATATGTCATAGCTCGCTTCGCTCCCTGCTCTAAGAGGTATAGCAAGTTAGAAAACGAGTTCGTGGCATAAAAAATAAAAAGAGTAATTGGAATTGGGATGGTTTGCCTAGCAATCTTTGCTGTAATGGCTTGTCAGGGAACAACAGACAGTGGCGGTGGTGTAACACCATTACCGATAAAGATGGTGCCAATAACCGGCGGAGACTACATGTACCAAGGAAATACATCAAAAACCGTGGCCGATTTTTACCTTGGCGAAACTGAAGTAACCCAGTATCAGTGGAAATCGACAATGGGAAGTGCAATGCCCGACCCTACTAACAATAGTTTTAGTAGTGGGGCAGGTGTAAATCATCCAATGTATTATGTGAGCTGGGAAGATGCTATAGCATTTTGTAATGCCTTGAGTGAAAAAGAAGGCTTAAGCCACTATTATGATACAGACGGAAGTATACGAGGGGGAACAGGCTACCGCTTACCGACCGAAGTAGAATGGGAGTATGCAGCAGGGCATGGAGGATTCCAAGCTGATGGAACAAACCCCAAAGCACGGTTCACCTATGCAGGCGCAAGCACAGAAAGTGAATTAGTACATTATGCATGGTATCGTAAAAATAATGGTTCTTCTTCAAGTGATTCAAATTACGGAAGTAAAGAGGTTAAGAAAAAGACACCCAATGACCTAGGGCTCTATGACATGAGTGGGAACGTATGGGAATGGTGTTATGACAAGTACTCTGATAGTGGCTCTTCCCGTGTGTGTCGTGGCGGCAGTTGGAACAGCTATGCTTCGATTTGCCGAGTTGCTTTTCGCTACAACAGCTACCCGTCTGACCGCTACTACAATCTTGGCTTGCGTGTGGCTCGTTCCCTGTAGTTCAAGAAAAAGAGCTGTCTCGAGAAAGTGGCACGGAGTGACACTTGAAAAGAGACAGCGAAAGCGACGCAAAAAAGGGGCGTAAGCCCCACGATTTAAAATGGTGAAAAATGAGGGATTTTCCATAAGGTATGTAAAAAATTACATCCGTGTAATTTTTTACTATCGAGTTTTTTGCATCGCAAAAAACATCGCTTGTTATAGGGTTATGTGCCCTCCGTGGCACAACTTTTATAAAAAAGTAAAAACCGTGTGTATCGTGGCGGCAGTTGGAACAACAATGCTTCGAATTGCCGAGTTGCTAATCGCAACAACAACAACCCGTCTAACCGCAACAACAATCTTGGCTTGCGTGTGGCTCGTTCCCCTTGTAGCTCAAGAAAACCTCTTGAACCGGAAAATTCCTTGTCTAATTTTTTTAGACAGAATAGCAGGTGAACCTTTTTGGTTTCCAAGCCTATTTTGTTTTAGTAGCATATAAATCTAAGCTGCACTATTAAATGCTGAAGTTTTAATAGTGTTAGTTAGAGCGAAAGACCAAATAGGCTTTTTTTTTAGGTTTTGTTAGCATAATTAGTGTTTGCTCATATAGAGATTTATGTAGAACCTCTTTGCTTGTTAAAAATGAAAGTTCTTGGTGTGTTTTATGCATTTTCTCAAAAATAGCTTCTTTTAATAGTATTTGTTTTTTCTCTATGTGTATTAGGGTTCTGATTCTTTCAGGTAGAGGGGGTAATAAATAAGAGTTTTTTGGTTCAAGGAAATCTGTGTCAGAAATATCAAAAGCAGTATTTATTGTAATATTTGTCATAAAAAAACCTCTAGTCTTTGATAAGTGTACCACAGACTAGAGGTCTATTCAAGTGAATGAAGAGTTTTGCTATTTTAATTCAACAACAACATCTACGGTAGTTCTAATATTAGTTTTTCCAGGCAAAAGTGAAGTTTTTGGTATTTCCATAAAACTGTACAAAGCTGTACCAGATGAAAAGCCAGGTCCATCTATTCTGGATTCTGTTTCTGTTATACTAATAACACTTCCGATTGTTTTGTCTGCAGCCTGTGCAAATTCATTTGCTTTAGCTAGTGCTTTTTCAACCGCAATGTTTCTTGCTTCTTTGTCTACACCTTCTGTATTTTTAGCATAAAACCCAACATTATTAATTCTGGTTGCACCAGCACTTATCAATGTGTCAATTATATCACCGGCTGAAGTTGTGTCATATATAGTTATTACTACACTTGTGCTTACTTCATATCCATCATATATTGTTTCTTGCTTGCTTTGATTGTACGTTGAATCTTGGCGCATTGAATAGTCGCTCGTTATAATTGATTCTTTTTCTATTCCTTTTGCAATCAAGGCTTTATGAATGGTATCCATGATGCTAGCATTTTCTTGAGCTGCGACTATTGCAAGGTCGTTTTTAGTTTCAACTTCAAATCGTATAGATGTTGTATCCGGCTCAAGACTCACTGTGCCTTCTGCAGTTACTTTTATAAAATTTTCTTCATCGTTGCAACTTGCAAGTAAGCTCATAGCTAGTAATATACTTAAAAGCAACAAAATCTTTTTCATTTTTTTCTCCATGAAGTAATACCCGATAATTTATTTTAATTCAACCGTAATATTTACTGTTATGCTCACTTCTGTGCTACCTGGAGCAATAGGAGTTGAATAGTCTGCAGATTCTGCCATAAGCATATCTTTTCTTGCATAGTTTCCGTATGTTCCGCCACTTCCTGAATTTTCAGAAATGTTCACAACTTTTCCAATGCTTGTTCCTGCGGCTTCTGCTAGAATTGTTGCTGTAGAAAGAGCTTCTTGTACAGCAAGTTTTCTTGCTTCATCATATGCTTTCTCAGTATCTTTTGCATAAAAACTAACATCGGTTAATCTGTTTACACCGGTTGCAAGAACTGCATCAATGATATCGCCTGTCTCATCAATGTTTTTTATTGTAATAGTTACATTGTTAGAAACGCGATAGTCGGTGTATTCTGTTTTGCGTGTG
>CAYJKA010000168.1:0-3647 GCA_964370655.1 uncultured Treponemataceae bacterium
ATCCTGTATGAGGTGTTCGGTCAGGGAAAACAAGGCCATCCATACAAAAGTTTCCGTCATGGGGAAACTCTCCAAAGTCGCCCCCATAATAGTACTTTTCTTTTCCTTCTATCGTTTTACCCATATAAATCGCATGGTCACACCATTCCCATACAAATCCACCAATAAATGCATCATACTTGTAAATTTGCTCAAAATAATCTTCTATGTCACCAGGCCCATTACCCATTGCATGCACAAACTCGCATAGTAAAAAAGGCTTATCTATAAAAGTCGTCATAATGGTATCTATATCTTCTGTAGGTGCATACATGTGGCTAAATACATCAATATTTGTTACATCATTTTTATAACCTTCCAGTTGGTAAATGCTCCCCTCATAGTGTACAAGCATATCTTTATCAAAGGATTTTATCCAAGCAGCAGCTTTTTCCATGTTGGGCCCATATCCTGATTCATTTCCAAGTGACCATAAAACAACACAGGCATTGTTTTTATCTCTTATTACATTTCGTTGTACTCTGTCTAGTATTGCTTTTTCAAATCTCTTATCGTGGCAAAGCATTCCATGCGTTCTATCATTTCTAAAGGGCTTATCATAAATCCAGCCTTCGCCACCACCATTATAAATTGTTGTGGTGCCATGAATTTCTAAGTCGCTTTCTGCAATAACATAGAATCCATAACTTTCAAACATCTGCATAGCCCACGGGGCGTTAGGATAATGACTTGTTCGTATTGCATTAAAATTGTGCTTTTTCATTAGTGCAAGATCTAAAAGAAGTTGCTCTTTACTAATTGTATAGCCAGTGACAGGATCTGAATCGTGGCGATTTACGCCTTTAAAAGTTATTGGCTTTCCATTTACGTAGAATATGGTCCCTTTTATTTCAAGGCATCTTATACCTATATCTTGAATAATTTGTTCATCATGTGTTTGTATTATTGCTCGGTATTGATACGGTGTTTCTGCGTTCCACAATAAAGCCTTTGGAACTGAGATCTCTACACTGCTTCCATTTGATACGCATGTTTCAATTTCTTTCCCTTGGGGATCTAAAAGTATAACTGTTATATCTTTTTCCTGTCCTAGCCAATCAAAATATATTGATATTGTTGCATCCTTGTATTTTGCATCAAGTGCAGTTTTTACATAAAAATCTTTAATATGATTCTGTGGTCTATGCATAATATAGACATCACGGAAAATGCCTGACATACGAAATTTGTCTTGATCTTCAAGGTAGCTTCCATCACACCATTTTAATACGAGCACGCAAAGAACATTTAATCCATCTGCAACATAGTTCGTAATATCAAACTCACTCGTAGAATGCGATACTTGACTGTAACCAACAAAATTGCCATTTACCCACACATAAAAGCAGGAGTCTATCCCCTCAAAATTTAGGTAGTGCTTCATAGACATATGTTTTTCGCTTAATACAAAGGGCTTTACATATGCGCCACAAGGATTATTCACAGGAACATAAGGAGGATCAAATGGGAAAGGATAGCACACATTGGTGTATTGATGCTTATCGTATCCCTTCATTTGCCAACAACTCGGTACTGTGTGTAAAGAAAATCCCTGAAGATTAGTAGGAGAATCATAAAATTTTTCTACTTCATACGGATTATTATAAAACCGAAAAAGCCAATCATCAGAGGAAAGCATTGTTACCCTATCTGACAATTCCATTGCAGTATTCTCACATCCAAGCGATGCTGGAACATAATAGGAGCGATTTTCGCAAGTGCCTACATGTAAAATTGATGGGTCTTCAAAATATCGGTCTATAATCATTATGTACTCCTGTATATGATTTCTATTGTAAGTATAGGATTGAATACCAGAAGTGTCAAGAGAAAGTTTTCCACATTCGTAATTCGTAATTCGTAATTATCTTGACATTGTAGTTCTTTTGCCGTATACTATACATACGTCTAGTTATATTTTGTATAGTATTTAGTAGAATTGAAATGGAACGAGTTATTTTACACATTGATATGAACAATTTTTACGCCTCAGTTGAATGTATGCTTAACCCAAGTCTCAAGGATAAGTGTGTTGCCGTTTGTGGCTCAGTAGAAGATAGAAGTGGCATTGTTTTAGCAAAAAACTATGGTGCAAAAGATTTAGGCGTAAAAACAGGAGAAACTATTTGGCAGGCAAAACAAAAATGTCCTCACTTAGTTGTTGTCCCTCCCCACTATGAACAATACATAAAATTTTCTAGGCTCGCGAAAGGCATTTATTCTCGCTATACCGATTTAATTGAAAGCTATGGGATGGATGAATGCTGGCTTGATGTGACCAAGAGTAAATTTTTTGGAAATGGTTTTGAAATAGCTGAAAAGATTAGAAAGACAATAACATTTGAACTTGGGCTTACTGTCTCCATTGGAGTAAGTTTTAACAAGATTTTTGCAAAACTTGGAAGTGATATGAAAAAACCTGATGCCATTACCTGTATTACAAGGGAATCTTTTAAAACGCAAGTGTGGTCTTTACAGGCAGAAGAACTTTTAGGTGTAGGAAGGGCTACGAAAAAAGTTTTATCCACTTATGGTATTAAAACAATAGGCGATATTGCAGTAGCATCAGATGCTCTTTTAAAAAGTAAGCTTGGAAAGAATGGTCTTACACTAAAGACTTATGCAAACGGGGAAGACAATTCTCTTGTAGCACATGAAAGTTTTGTAGTTCCTGCAAAGAGCATCGGCCATGGTATTACCACCATGCAAGACCTTGAAAATAATGTGGATGTTTGGAAGGTATTACTAGAACTTGTGCAAGATGTTTCAAGAAAATTAAGGCTTTGCAAACAAAAGGCATCAGGTATTTCGGTTTCAATAAAAAACAACCAATTATATACAAGAGGATGGCAGTGTAAACTTCCCTATCCTACTATGAATGCATCAATTCTTGCAGAATGTGCCTTTGAACTTTTTTGCAAAAATTATATGTGGGAGTATGATGTTAGAGCTGTTAGCATTTGTGCAAGAGACTTAGTAAATGAGAACATTCCCATTCAGCATAGTTTATTTAGCGATGTTACAGCTATAGAAAAAAGGGAAAAGTTAGAAAAAGCTACGGCAAAAATACGGGAGCGCTTTGGAAAACACGCTATTAGAAATGCTGTACTCTTGCAAGACATGAAGGTTGTAAAAGAAACAGAATGCATGATTACTATGCCTACAGGAATGTTAAAACAGGAAGTATGAGGCATTATATCCGCTAGAAGGGCGCAGATTTATGGGATTTTAATTATATAACATTATAAAACTTTTGCCTAAATATAAAATTTAAACACACTAAGATAGTAATTTTTGATTTATTTTTAGTGGTATAGGCAAATATAATGATCTGTGTAATCTGTGTAATTCTTGCGGATAAAAATGGAGTAAAATGAGATGGAAGAGAGACGAAAGGTATACGTTGATGTATTATTAAAAAATGACAAAAAGGGCTTTATTAAGCCCCTCCAAATTACATGGGAGAATGGTTCTATTTTTGAAGTAGATTCTGTAAAACAGGTTTGTCGTGCTGCTTCTACCAGAGTTGGAGGGTGTGGTGATAGATACACCGTGATGGTTGAAGGAAGGGAAACCTATTTATTTCATGAAGATAATAAGTGGTTTGT
>CAYJKA010000169.1:0-3635 GCA_964370655.1 uncultured Treponemataceae bacterium
CACCTTTAAGCATTTGAGCAAGTTGTTTGTTTAATTCAAATCGTTTTGTATCCATTTCATTCTTCCTCTACAAAATATATTTTAAATGTATTGTAAAATTATTTTCTACAATTCAAACTTTGCTAATCTTTCACAAGCCTTTTCAATTGATTCTCTGTGTCCAAAAGAACTAAAACGAATAAAGCTTTCACCAGCTGGTCCAAAGCCTACTCCCGGAGTTGTTACAATATGGCATTGGTTCAGAATTTCATCAAATACTTCCCAACTTTTTTTACCAGGAAATTGCACCCATAAATAGGGAGAGTTTCCATCGCCAAAAATCTTTATTCCTAATTTTTCAAAATTTGGTTTTAACAACGCTTCTTTTATAAGTCGTGCATTTTCAAGATAGTAATTTACCAAGCCCTTCATTTCTTCAAGACCTTCAGAAGAAAGTGCTGCAAGACCACCAGCTTGTGCAATGTTTGAAGCACCATTAAAAATAGTTGTCATAATACGGTTCCAATCATTTATAATTGGCGTACCATCTGCATATTTTAGATTTTTTGGAACTATAGACCAACCCAAACGCACACCCGTAAAACCAATTGGTTTTGAAAATGAATTAATTTCAATTGCACAATCTTTTGCACCATCAATTTCAAAAATTGATTTTGGGATACCTTCTTCTCGAACAAAGGCAAAATATGCTGCATCAAAAATAATTATACAACCTTTTTCTTTTGCAAAGTTAACTAATTTTTGTAATTCTTCTTTTGTAGAACTCGCCCCCGTAGGATTGTTTGGTGAACAAAAGTAAATAAGTGAATTTTCTTTAACAACTGAAAGGTCTGGGAAAAAGCCATTTTCTTCGGTACATGGCATGTACACAATACCTTCGTAGCCATCTTTACCTTCGCCCTTTGCTCCTGCAGCTCCAATAAGAACAGAACCATCAACATATACAGGATATGCAGGATCTTGTACTGCAACATTAACTTTAGACCCGAACAACGCTTGAACACGTCCAATATCGCATTTTGCACCATCTGAAATAAACACTTCATCTGCACTAATTAAACCTGCATAAAACACTTCCGCTATTTTTTCTCTAAGTGCAGTATTTCCTTGTTCATCACCATATCCAGAGTACCCTTCTCTTGTTCCCAAGCCTTCAACATAATCGATCATAGCTTTTTTAATATATGGTGTAATAGGTTCAGTTGTGTTGCCAATTCCTAAGCTAATAATATCAGCGTCAGGGTTAGCGGCTGAAAATTCACGCCTTCTTTTTGCGATTTCTGGAAAAAGATATCCCGCAGCAATATTTTTCAATCCATCGTTTCGTTGTATCATATATGTGTCTCCAATACTTTAATAATGTTTAAAAATTATAGCACAAATAAAATGTAGTGTAAATATACTGACAGTCTTTTAAAATCACAGTTTTAATGATGATACATTTAAAACAAAAAAAAGCGCTCAACGAGGTGTTGAACGCCATTATATTCTATTTTTTTTCTAACAAAAACAAGAACTCTGTTACATGCTTACTTCTATTTTGAAGATTCCTTGAACCTTTAAAAGTATTGTATTCATTTTCTCGTATGCTAACCTTCCCATATTTTTTTAACATTGCTTTCATATCATCGATACTCATAAAGCCTTCTGAATTAAAGGAAATTAGTACATATTTTGCCTTAATTTTTTCAATTAAATCTTCAAGCGCTTTTGAAGCTTCTTTGGCCTTATTATAAAGGGAACGATTCCAATCTGAGTCAATTCCTGAAACAGAACTGACATTTTTTGGCTCTTCATTATTTGCAATAATATTTAGCATAAAATAATTTGAACCATAAGGATGTTGATTATAAGGAGGGTCTATGTATGCTACATCAACCTCTTCAACTCCAGCACATACTGTATTTGAATCCCCTTGATAGATTTGAGTTTCACAAGAAAACTTACTAAACACAGGAAATTGAATATCCATTTCAGCTGTAATTCTACTTAATGCATCCTTATTTTTTCCACCAAATTGACCTATTCCTGTTTCTTTATTTTTATAAAAACCTTTAAAAACGCCCGATGTATTTGTATGAACAGATGCAAGTGCTAATAAAGGAGCAATGAAATAAGGTTGCACACTTTCAGGGTAAGCTGAAATTATATTGCGCGCTGTATCTATATAGTGTGCATTGTGAGAAGTGTAAAAAACTCTCTCTCCCATTTGTATGTTATTGTCATCTTTTGGTGAATAATTTTTACGTATTATGCCTGTTACCCAATCATTTTTAAATTGTGCTGTTTCTAGTTGTTCTCTAAGGTCACAGAACAAGCCTCGTAACTGTACCATATCACGCTCAGAAGAATTCGATAAATAACAAGTGTTTATTATTTTAGTATATGTCTCTAAATCATTTGCAATTAGTAATGAAGCATGTTGCTTAAAATATCGTGATACAATACCAGAACCTGAAAAAACATCAAATATTTTTAGCTTTTCTTGACCTGTTTTTTTCTTTATGTCGTCCAAAGACTCACCAATAAAGTTTAAAAGAGAGCGCTTGTTTCCTAGATATGTTATTATTTGAGATGTTAAGAACTCCTCGTTTTCTTCTATCTTGGCAGAAGGGTCAAAAAGAGAAACTGGAATGCGTGCCCCTAGCAAAGGGGAATTGCCAAAAAAATTTGTAGACTGATAACTCATAGCCATTGATATACTCATGCTTTATTATCGGTATATAAAAAAAAACTATAAGTAAAAATTAAATATTTTGATTGTGAATTCTTGTTATTGCAGCAGCAATAGCGTCGGCAGCATGATCTGGTTTTGGAATTTCTTTTAATCCTAAAAGAAGAGATACATATTTTTGCACCAAGGCTTTATCTGCGCTTGCAGTACCTGTTACCGATTTTTTAATATCATTTGGAGTAAATTCAAGTAAGTCTATACAATTTTGTGCTAAGCATAAAATAAGTACACCCCGCGCTTCAGCGACTGCAAGAGCACTTGAAACATTTTTTGAAAAAAACAGGTTTTCCATTCCTGCAATATTCGGCTTAAACTCAGCAACAACACAGTTCATTCTGTTATAAATTTCTAACAAACGCTCACCGTGGTTACTAGTTTTTTTAGTTTCAATTACACCATAATCTACAAGCTTATATCGGGAATCAACAAAATCAACAATACCCCAGCCTGTGTTTGCCAAACCTGGGTCGATTCCTAATACCCGAAGCGATTTTTTTTTGTGTATGTCTGTAAATGACGAAGGAACAGCTTTCACTGTTCCTGGTATCGTCGTAAAAGAATTTTGATTATTCAGCGTCAAAACCTTCTGGAATATCTAAGTTAGAGTATACGTTTTGTACGTCATCATCTTCTTCTAGTTTATCAATAAGTTTTAAAACTTTGCGAGTTGTTTCTTCATCAACTGATGAGTATGTATCAGGAACCATGGATACACTTGCTGATACTGATTCAAAACCTTTTGCTTGCATAGCTTCAAGTACATTTTCAAATTCTGATGGATCAGTTGTTACAGTGATTACTCCATCTTCAGCTGCAATGTCTTCAGCACCTGCTTCAAGGCCTGCTTCCATAACATCATCTTCACTTACTGTAGATGCATCATATTCAATTACACCTTTTC
>CAYJKA010000170.1:0-3633 GCA_964370655.1 uncultured Treponemataceae bacterium
TTGTTTTTCCTTCATCTGTATTAGGAAAAGGTATTTCTCCATGAAAAGCGTAGTGTGTTTTAGTATAGTGGCTTATTGAGCTATTGGTAGAAACTTCTGTTGTTGTTTTTGATGTGTTTTTTAGGGTTACTTCTTCTTCATTGCATGATGTAAAAAAGAGGATAAGAGTAAAAAGCGTGATTTTTGCTATAGTTTTCATAGTGAGAGTATAGTGGAAAGATTAGGGCTGGTCAATGATTTTTTTCTAAACTCATTGACATTGAAGAAATGTGCTTTTTTTCGAATATTTTCTATATTGTATAAGTTAGCATCATATGTTATTATATAGAAACTTATTGGTATTGCACTTGATTAATTTATCTATAATATTGTTTTGCAAGTAGCAATTACATAATCTCATGCGTACAATAGAAAATATGTCTACCATTTTTTTTGCAAAGTATTTCAATAAGAGGGTTTAACTTAAGGAAGATTCTATAATGAACACTAGTAGTAGCATTATAATAGTATTTATAGATATAGTAGTATTTTTCACATATCAATTTTCTTCATTGCTGTTTGCTTCAAAAATTTTGAAACAAGCTACTAGTAACAAATCATTACTAGCTTGGGTGTCGATATCAAATACGTTATTATTTTCTGTGCTTCAATATCTTGTTATACCTCATTTTGTAATGTTTGGGATATATTTTTTTGTATTGGTTGCAGAGTTTAAGTTAATTTCAAAAGCAGACTTCGTTCAAGCTGGGTGTTGTTCATCCTTTTTTGTGTTACATTTTTCGACATTCTTTTCTATCTCAGTTATTCTAAGCAGTTTTGCCTTACATATCGCTCCAATAAGCTTTATAAATAGCTCGCGCACTTTTCGAATAATCATAATAATTTTATGTGCATCACTAACCATGTATCATTTGATACTAACAAGGGTAGCAAATTTTTCTTCTATACGTAAGGCAACAAAAATAAGTAGGTATTCAATTACGCTACTTGTTTCATTTTTGCTAGCCATAGTATTTCAATTTATTCATTCTGGTTTGATTTTTTTAGAGGAACCATCAGAAGCACATGTATTGTTGGCTTTTACTATATCTATTTCACTTTTATCAGCTTTTTACTTATTGCTAAGATACTCAATTAATATTATCAAAGCAAGTCATTTTAAACGAAATTCTGATATAGCTGCACAAGAAAAAGATACAATTTATCAACAAAAAATTAATTTAATCGCAAAAATCGAAAAGGATGACTTAACCGGTGTTTTTAATCGTAGATACATTTTTACAAAATTAGAAGAATTGTGTAGAGAAAAATCTAACGAAACTAATTTTTATGTACTGTTTGTGGATGTAAATGGTTTGAAATATACGAACGATAACTTTGGCCACAGAGTAGGTGATAAATTATTAGTTAAAGTTTCCCAGGCTATGCTTTCGGCCGTGCGTGAATGTGATATAGTTGCAAGAATTGGCGGAGATGAATTTTTGGTTATCTTGTCAGACTTACAAAAGAAAGATTATGACGATGTTGTTTCTAGGATACTAAGTAACGTGGAAAATCAAAATAAACTTGAAAGCTTTACTATTTCTGCAAGTATAGGGTCAGTCTTAGTGGACGAAGGTGTTCGGCAAAAAGGGGTGAACCACATTATAGCTGTTGCGGATGAAGATATGAGAAAAAACAAAGAATCATATTATAAAAATAAGAAGAAGGTATCGACATGAATATTGTACTAACAGCATTATTTGTTATATCTTTTCTTGCATATAGTCATTTTGCTCTTTCTTTTATATCATATATTTTTAACAAAAACAGGCTTTCGATAAAAGCAATTTTAGTAATTGTAATAATTACACTTATATATTGGGTAACGTACATATTCTTTGTTCCTATCGAGTACGAATCCTATGCAATCATATTGTGTGCAGTTATATTGTTTATTGAAACAAAAGTATTGTTTATCACAAATATATATAAAAACCTTTTTATAGTAGTGACATTTACTATGAGTTTATTTGCACAAAGGATTTTAATTCTTTCAACTATGGCAATCTTTGCTGGTGAAAACATAGTTAATGCAGTAAATACTCCAGAACATAAAGCCATTGCGACAATTATAACATTTATTTCTTCTGTTATAGCTGTTAGATTTTGTAAACGCATCTTGCCAAGAAAATCGATTGACACGATATTTTCAGATAATAAGAATATTTCATTTTTAAATATTATGTTTTCAATAATCCTTGGTGTGCTGTTTAACACAAACTTAACAATTAGCTTTAACAGTTCTGCTAATAACTTGATATACTTATATGTGATTATTGGTCTTGCAGTTTTAGGGTGCGCTACAGTCTTTCTTCTGTTTGCATATTACTTGGCAGAGCTTAGAATTGCTACTGAAACTTTTAAGAAACAAAAGAAAAAAAATGAAGAAGACTTGAAAAATTTACGTAATTTAGAGAAAGAAGCAATAAAAGAACCATTGACGAGTCTTTTTACAAGGGAATATGGAGGAACTATACTCCAAAACTTGATAGACGAAAAAGTAACAGTTTTTGTTGCCTTTATAGATTTGGACGAATTAAAAATAGTTAATGATGTTTATGGTCATGATGAGGGCGATTTTTACATTGAAACAGTTGCCAATATTGTTAGAGATTATTTTGACACAGATATTGTTTGTAGGTATGGGGGAGATGAAATTCTTGTACTAGGAAAAAATCCTCATGAAGAAAATATAGCGAGAAATATGGTGCAATGTTGTAATGCTGTTTCAGAAATTAGTAGGCAATACAAAAAAGATTATGAAACTTCGATAAGCTACGGAATTGCAATTAAGCAGAAAAATGAAACACTTACTGCTTCTGAATTAATTAATATTGCAGATAGCCGAATGTATGCACATAAAAAGGCTCGAAAAAAACAGAGAAATTGATAGGTATTTTGAACACACTCTATTTTACATACATTTTTATCTTCTCCCTTATTGCGGGGCTCATAGTAAATGTAGTATTATAGTAGGCATTACTAATAGTTTAAATGGTATAAAAAATGCACACAGGTTTTTATCTATGTGGTAATTCTTTTTTATACAAAACTTCGTAGTGTTTCTAAAATAAAATCCTATTAATCTGTGTAATCTGTGGATAAAACGCTGATAATAGAAAGGAAAAAAAATGAAAAAACTCTTAATCACTGTATGTGTTGTAGCTTTGACTGTGTTGCTTTTTGCAGGCGGTTCAAATGAGGATGTAAAAAATGAAACGGTAACGGCTCGTCTTATTACCGATTCTGTTGGAATAGATGATAATTCTTTTAATGGTGCTGCTTGGAGAGGATTTTTAGACTTCTATGGTGATACGCAAGAAGAACAAAAATACCGAGGAGACTTATACGATGTTGTAGCAATTGCAACACAAGATCTTTTTGTGCCAAACTTAAAACAAACGGTAGAAAATGGCTATGACCTTGTAATTTCAACTGGCTTTATATTTGCAAATGCTGTAGCAGAAGTTGCAAAAGAATACCCTGCCCAAAAGTTTATGCTTATTGATGCTGCTTGGGTAAATGAGCCAAATGTACAAAAGTATGTTTTTGCAGAGGAGCAAGGCTCTTTTTTAGTTGGCGCTCTAACAG
>CAYJKA010000171.1:0-3623 GCA_964370655.1 uncultured Treponemataceae bacterium
TCACACGTACAGTGAAACAGTAAGGTGCACCACTACAGTGAAACAGTAAGGTGCAACCTATGTGTTGCACCGCTTTTTTGCGTAAAATTCCGTGAAGGCATACGCATTGTGTGTATGAATACTTTCAAATGTTTCTGCTTCTACAGAAAAGTAGCTAAAGGGATTTTCGGTATTAAAATTGCGTAAAGCCTCGTACACTTCACGCACAAGGTCTTCAACAAAGCGAGGATTATCGTAGGCCTTTTCAGTAACGAACTTTTCATCCTCGCGCTTTAGTATAGAGTACACATCGCATGAAGCACATTTCTCTACAAGGGCAATTATATCTTCTATCCAAAAGAAATGTGAGTTTTGCAATTTTACTCTCACAACTCCACGTTGATTATGTGCCCCATACTGACTAATTGCCTTAGAGCAAGGACAAAGACTTGTTACAGGAACTTCTATTGAAACATAAAATTCTGGACTATTATCATTTGAAATTGATCCTTCATAGGTACAGGTATAACACATCATTCCCTTTTGTTTTGATACAGGCGCTTCTTTTTCTATGAAAAAAGGAAAGGTTACTTGCCCAAAGGCTTGTTCTGCATCAAGCCTTTTTTTTAGATCTTCGAGCATTTCTAAAAAACCCTTCATTGAAAAGTCATTACTATAGGCGTGAAAGGTTTCAATAAATCGGCTCATATGCGTGCCTTTATAGTTATGAGGAAGATTAACAAATAATTCCACACTTGCTTGCGTGCACTGTGATTTATTTTTTTTATCTAAAACTTTTACGGGATATTGAACATTTTTTACACCCACTTTTTGCAAAGGGATTTCTCTGTTGTCAAGTTCACTTTGTATATCTTTCATTCTGTATTCCTTCTAAATGAAAAGCCTGTGTATATTTTATTTTCCAATGCGCTACCGGGCGAAGTGGTATCCTTTTGCACCTTGTAGGGACATGGATTGCCATGTCCGTTTCAAAGCAAAAGATACAAACAAAGCACGGGACGCCTGTAGAGTGCAACCTATGTATTGCACTCTACAGAGCGAAGCGCCCAAACACTATCCGTTATTTTTTGCAGCTTCCAACGTATTTTGCATTAGCATTGCTATTGTCATTGGCCCCACTCCACGCGGAACTGGTGTGATAAAACTTGCAACTTCCATTGCTTCATCGAAGTCAACATCGCCCACAAGCCTAAAGCCAGATTTTTTTGTATCGTCTGGAATACGGTTCACACCTACATCAATTACAACCGCATCTTTTTTAATCATATCGCTACTAATCATTTGGGGGCTACCAACTGCAGCCACCAAAATATCTGCTTGCCTTGTAATACTTTTTAGGTCCTTTGTTCCAGTGTGGCATATTGTTACCGTTGCATTTATTTCGCGGCGAGCCATAAGGAGCGCAAGAGGTTTACCTACAATATTTGAGCGCCCAACTATTACCACATGCTTTCCGTTTGTTTCTATATTCATTTCTTTTAGGAGGCGAAGAACTCCATTTGGCGTACATGGCAAAAACCCATCTCGGCCAATGAGTAGATTTCCTGCACTTACTGGGTGGAAGCCGTCAACATCTTTTTTAGGATCTATTGCTTCAATTACTTTTTGCTCGTCTATGTGTTTTGGAAGCGGGAGCTGCACAAGGATACCGTGCACTTTTTTGTCGTTATTTAGGTCATTTATAATAGGAAGAAGTTCTTGTTCTGTAGTATTTTCTGCAAGGTAGATTGCCTTATCGACCATTCCTGCTTCTTTAAGAGCCTTTTCTTTTGCCGTTACATAAGAAACACTTGCGGGGTTTTCGCCTACTAGCACAACTGCAAGGCAAGGTTCTATTCCCGATTTTTTTAAGTTTTCCACTTCTTTTGCAACTTCTGCTCGCACCTTTTGGGCTATTTCAAAGCCGTCAATAATTTTTGCTGACATTTTAACTTCCTACTTTTTCCGATATGGACAATGAATGCATTATATGATACACTCTTTCATAGTATACTCGAATTTGATTTTTTTTTCTATAGAGTTACAGTACAATGAACTGAATAATTTTGTTCAAGATTTTAGGAGATTACATGAAACGTATTTTAATTATATTTGCAGTATTTTGCATCTTTTTTTCTTTTCCACTTGTAGCTCAAGAGGCTCAAGAATCATCTGAGGAAGAGTACACAGAAGAATTTGTTTATGAAGTAAATCAGCAAGGTGACCAATATATATCAATGAAACTAAACGTTAGTATTCCGTATAAACCGTTTGGGAATTTATTTGTTGGTGGGTCAGGTTCTTTAGGGTATCATCATTTTATTTTAGATGATTTAACTATTGGGGGAAACGTTAGCTTTAAGTACAATTCAACAATTGGAAGTAATGTTTTTTATGTTGTACCCCTTATGTTTACTGCTTCATATCAATTTGATATTGGACAATGGGAAGTACCTGTTTCGCTAGAAATTGGTGGGGCTTTTCAAAATTACATTGACAGAATGTATTTTGGTTTAGCCATTCGACCTGAAATTGCAGGATACTATAGATTTAGCCGAGACTGGTCATTTGGACTACATACTGGTGTATACATTCTTCCACAATGGTACAGCAACCCTGAATATAATTATACAGGAATTATTCAAGACATTGGACTTTCTGTTCGATACCACTTTTAATTTGAGGATTATTTATGAAAAAGATATTACGATTTTTACCGCTATTATTACTATTTTTAGCCTGTGAGCAAGGTGTAATTTTTTATGATATTGCTAGAGAAATAAAACTTGCTGAACCAAGTGTTATTGGAAATGTAAACTCAATTGTAGAGCTTAAAGGAAAGCTATACACCCAAAATGGGAATGTATACACCAAAGATATTGGTATAGAACGTGGTTGGGTAGAAATGGCAAAACCTGGAAGAGTAATTGCTTTAGCATCTGATGAGGATAACTTATACGCCCTAACTGCTCAACAAGACGATGAAGATGGGTACATACATAGCTATCAAGTATACGTTCTAAACGCCAGTAATGGGTGGGATACTGTTTCTAATGCTTCTGTCACTATTAATAGTGAAGAAGACACATCTAGCAAGGTAGCACTTTTTGATAATGGCGTATACGATGGAACTGGTAGAAATGCCTATTTTAGAAAAGAAAGCACTGTATACGAACTTTCTGGAACAAGTGCGACAGCATTGACAACACAGCCTACAAATGCAGCAACCGTTGTTGCCGCAGCACCTTTAGGGGTGACTGACCATTTTTCAGACACAAGAGCTTTTTGTTCAAGCGGATCAAAACTCTATTCAGTTATAGACGGAAAAGTGTCTACATCAACTACTAACACAGATGAAGCTAGTTGGACTCCATCTGGAGTCAGTATTAGCAATGCAACAACAATGGTTTATGCTAGTAATAAACTATATGTTGGAACATTGTTAGGTCTGGAACAAGTAACACTAGGCACTGTAGAAAGCGTAGATGGTGTACCAACTGCAAGCAGTAACCTTGATTCAAATGCCGAAGCAACAACAGGCGAAAGACAAATTATATCAATTGGTTATTTTGGTGATATTAATACTGTAGCAAAGGGTGCTATTTACGCAGGTGCAATAGAACAATATAGCACCACATATAATG
>CAYJKA010000172.1:0-3546 GCA_964370655.1 uncultured Treponemataceae bacterium
TCAAGGGCGTTTAATAAACTTCGAGCGTCTCCATTTGCCGTTTCTACCAAATGCTCTAATGCGCCTTCTTCAAACTCCACATTCCAATTACCATAGCCCCTTTCTTTATCGCTAAGGGCAGCCTTTGCCGCATTGAATAAATCATCTTTTGTAAGGGCCTTTAATTGGAATACACGGCTTCTACTTACAAGGGCTTTATTTACTTCAAAAAAAGGATTTTCGGTAGTGGCACCAACAAGAATGATAGTACCATTTTCAACCCATGGCAAAAGTGCATCTTGTTGGCTCTTGTTCCATCTATGCACTTCGTCTACAAAAAGAATGGTACGCTTTTGATATAATTTTCGCTGTTCATCGGCTTGTGATATTGCCTCTCTAATATTTTGAACGCCTGTTAATACAGCATTGAGTGTAACAAATATACTTTTAGTGTGATTTGCGATAACGCGTGCAAGGGTTGTTTTTCCCGTTCCAGGAGGGCCGTAAAAAATAACTGATGTTAATTGGTCTGCAGAAATTGCCCTGCGCAAAAGCCTGCCCTTTCCAACAATGTGGTCTTGCCCAATATATTCATCTAGAGTACGCGGCCTCATACGAGAGGCAAGAGGTCCATCATTTGCTTTTGCTGTTTGACTATCGAACAAATCCATGAGGTAAGTATAGCATATTAATTAATAATTAACAATTATTAATTAATAATGGGACTGCTAAAAAATTATAAAACCTTTTCATTTACCACAATAATTTTGAGTGGCACATGTAAGATTTTTCATACATAAAAACAATCATATTAATTATTAATTATGCATTATTAATTAACTTTAGCCTTCTATGCTAACAATACTGGCTGTATTTGCGCTTTGAGCATACACAGAGCGAGTGTTCCTATATGGATTTTGGAAATTTTGTATTTTAGTTCGTATCACTGATAAATGTTCTTTTAATGTTGTGCGATTTTTTTCATTTTGAACTAGAATTTTTTCTTGCAAACTTGTTAAATCAGCCTTTAGCTCTGGAATTTCAGAATCGGACACATGAGTTTCCTTATACATCTCTTCCATTGGCTTAATTACCTTTTGAAGATTATTTAAGTTTCCAATAATCTTTTGCTCAAGTTCAGTGTGGGCCATGAGCTTTTCTGAATCACCCTCAATTATACTAAACTCTTGCTTTTCAAGCACACTAAGATATTCTTGAAATTTTTTTCGTTGTTCTAAGAGAAGCTCACGGAAACGTTTTAAAATTAATACTCGTTCATTAATTTCATCTTGTGTTAAAGTTTGTTCCATTTTTTACCCACTTACACTGATAGGAGCACTTTGCTCATGCATCATAGGAGTAGTAGCAACTACAACCCTCCAAGACTCACATAATTCCCCAACCAATTTAGCAATATCAGTAAGCTTTGCGTAATCGTGGCTTATACTGATTTCCATTAGTTCTTTATTAAAAAACCTATACAAAGACATTAAATTTTGGGCAATTTCTCCACCATCTTGCATATTCAAGGAAACCATTAACTCTGTAATAATTTCTTGCGCTTTAACAACATGATTGTGAAATTTTTCTATTGATTTTACGGGTAGTTTTTTATGCGAATCAAACAAACGTAGTGCAGCATTCATGTTTAGCACAGCCCCTTCATAGAGCATGACAATTAACTTACCCTTGCTTGCTGTTTTAATTCCTGTTTGCTGATATGCAGCATAAGGTTTTGTGTATGCCATTATTCTCTCCCGTGTTATGAAAAATAAATATTACTATTGCAATATCCTCTATAAGATTATCGGACTCTTCATAGCATCGCTTAATAAGATTTTTACACTTTTTATTAAAAATCGCTCGACTATTCTAATAGAATTGAGTATATTAAATAGAGTGATTTTTGAACGTCTTTGGAGGGCGATATGAGCGATAGTAATAGTAATAATAATGATAACAAAAATAAAAAGGACGATAACGACCCATTTAATTTTTTTAAGTTTTCTACAGAACCTAATAAAAATCAACCAAAAGACTCAAAACCTAAATTTCCAATTTGGGCTATCTTAGCAGCAATTTTTATTGGTGTTATGGGTTTCAATATGTTTTTTTCAACACAGGGTAACGATACAATAGAATTTTCACAATTCAAAGTTCTCATAGAACAAGGTCAAATAGTAAGTGTTGAACTTGGAGAAACTTATTTTATAGGATTTGGTCCTCAAGTGACAGGGGCATCACCTGAAGAAGGAACACCCTCGTACTTGTTTTCAACAGCAACTCCACAACGAACTACATACAAAACAATGGGACATATTACCGATGACTTCTTAGCTTTTCTTGATTCAAAAAGTGTTACGTATGAATTTACTCGCTCACAAAATAATATGATACTCCAATATGTATTTAATTTACTACCACTAGCATTATTTATTTTTATTATGTTTAGACTTGCACGTAAAATGGGCGGTGGAATTGGTGGTAGCATTTTTTCACCCGGACAAAGTAAAGCCGCCGCAGTAGAAGAAGGAATGGTAAACACTAGGTTTTCTGATGTTGCAGGCGTTGATGAAGCAAAAGAAGAACTTGTTGAAGTAGTAGATTTCTTAAAATCTCCAAAAAAATACACAGATATTGGTGGTAAAATACCAAAAGGGGTTCTTCTTGTAGGACCTCCAGGAACAGGTAAAACCTTATTAGCAAGAGCCGTTGCTGGTGAAGCAGGCGTTCCATTCTTTAGAATCTCAGGTTCAGAGTTTGTTGAAATGTTTGTTGGTGTTGGTGCTAGCCGCGTTAGAGACCTTTTTAAACAAGCGAGAGAAAAAGCACCTTGTATTGTATTTATTGACGAATTAGACGCCATAGGTAAAAGCCGTGTAAACTCAATTGGAGGCGGCGGAAACGATGAAAGAGAACAAACTCTTAACCAATTGCTTGTAGAAATGGATGGATTCGATGCAACAAAAGGATTAATCCTTCTAGCTGCAACAAACCGACCAGAAATTTTAGACCCTGCTATTTTACGCCCAGGACGATTCGACAGGCAAGTAAGTGTTGACAGGCCAGACGTAAAAGGAAGAGAAGCAATATTAAAAATACATTCTAAAAATGTAAAAATGGGAAGCGATATAGACTTAAGTGCAATTGCCAGAACTACCTCTGGTATGGCTGGGGCTGACCTTGCAAACATTGTAAATGAAGCTGCAATTCTTGCTGTGCGTGGTGGGCGAAAGCTTGTAAACATGGAAGACTTTAACGAAGCCGTTGAAAAGTCTATTGCTGGTTTACAAAAGAAAACAAAAGTTATTAAAGAGTCAGAAAGAAAGATAGTTGCATTCCACGAAACAGGGCACGCACTCGTTGCAGCCTTTACAGAAGGGGCAGATCCTGTTCATAAAATATCTATTATTCCACGTGGTATTGCTGCCCTTGGTTACACATTACAGCTTCCAGAAGATGACCGTCATCTTATGACAAAGCGTGAATTGTTCAACGAAATTGACGTGCTCCTTGGAGGTCGAGCTGCAGAGCAAATTACCTTTGGCGAAGTTTCAACAGGGGCTG
>CAYJKA010000173.1:0-3528 GCA_964370655.1 uncultured Treponemataceae bacterium
GATTGGCAAGAAAAAGGAACACCTTTAGCAGATGTTCGTGTAAGAGAAGCTTTACTAAGAGCTCTCGATATGGATGCTATTATTGCTGGTATCTTCGAAGGTCAAGCTCAAAAAGCTATTAGTATGACTTCCCCTGGTTCTTGGTTAGCTTCAGGATTAACTGAATACAGCTACGACCCAGGCATGGCAAAAAAACTTCTTAAGGAAGCTGGTTGGCCATCTGATTACGTTCTTGATGTTGTTTACTACTACTCAGATCAACAAACTGTTGACTTAATGGCAGTTGTGCAACAATATTGGAGTGAAGTAGGTGTTAAGGCTCAATTTAGAAAACTAGAAGGTGACCTTGCATCACAATTATGGGTACCACCTCAAGATAGAGTAAATGGTCCATCAGTAATTAAATGGGACCTTGCTTATGCAGCAGTTGCAGCTCTTGTAGAACACGATTTCTATAACAGATTCAACAGTACTGGTGCAAGTAACTCATCACTTCCTTACACAGAAGGATTAGATGAACTTTTAGAAGCTACAAATGCTACTGCTGATGTTAAAGAACAACAAGAAGCATTTTATGCAGTTCAAAAAGTTATGAACGACAATCTTTATCAAATTCCATTATACCACCAATTAACATTTATCTACATTAATGATAACCTTGATATAGCTGGAAGCAAACTTGGTAATGATCAATATTCATACAACAAAAACATTCTTGACTGGAACACAACTAGAAGCGATAAAACTATGTACACAAATGGTGGTGCTTTAGAATTCTTTGAAGCAACATTTGTAAACCCAGGATTTTATCTATACCAAGAAGTTTTATTTGATAAGCTTATTGACGCAGATGAAAACTTAACACCAACTGAAGGTAAATTAGCAGATTCTTACACTGTTTCAGCAGATGGAAAAACTATTACATTCAAAATTAAAAATGGTGTAAAATGGCATGATGGAACACCTTTCACAGCTGAAGATGTTAAATTCACATTTGAATACATGGGTGGATTCCCTGGATTACACAGTGTAGCTTCTGCAACAGTTGATGCAATTGAAAGCATTGATGTTAATGGAAACACAGTTACATTTAACTTCCACACACTAGATCCAAACGCTCTTACTGTTTTTTCACAATGGCCAATTCTACCTAAGCACTTGCTAGAAGATTCAAACCCTGTAACTGCACAACAAGATCAATTCTGGCAAAAACCAATTGGTACAGGTCCTTTTATGGTAGAAGAAGTTGTACGTAATAACTACACAGTTCTTGCAAGAAACGACAACTACTATGAAAAAGGTGATGGTAACATTGAAAAAATTTACATGTTTGCTAGTGGTGAAAATGATCCTAACCTTATCAAAAATGTTGAAGCAGGTCAAATTGACTATGCTTGGAGTAAATCAACTGATGATGCAAAATCAATTGGCAACATTAGTTACATGGATGTGAACCCAGTAAATATTCGTTACACACGTTTATTCTACGTAAATCAATATCCACACGAATCAAATTTAAAATAGATTTATGCTTTGATTAGATATAATTACCGTGCTACTGCACGGTAATTATTTATTATTTTAGGAAAAAAAATATGTTTCATTATACCTTGCGCTCTGTGCTTATGTTTATTCCAATGGTGTTAGTAATAAGTTTTCTAATATTTTTTGGTATGGAGTTAATGCCAGGAGACGCTGTAGATTATATGTTAGGACCTGATGCACTTGCAAATATGGATCCTTCAGAATTAGATGCGCTTCGTGAAGCGTTAGGGCTAAATGACCCTTTTTTATTACGATATGTTAAATGGCTTGGTGGCTTATTTCAAGGAAATTTTGGATATAGCTTACAAAGTGGTGTTCCTGTTTCAGAATTATTAAGTAGCACACTTCCAGCTACGATACTGCTTTCGGTAGTAGCACTTTTATTCTCTTCAATTTTTGGTACTTTACTTGGAATGATAAGTGCATTAAAAAAAGGAACGATAACTGATAATATATTAAGTATAGCAGGAATGGTTGGAGTTGCAATTCCACAATTTCTTTTTGGCTTAATTTGTATTGTATTGTTTTCGTTCAATTTACAATGGTTACCCGCAGGTGGTCGCTCAACTTTTGGAGTAGACACCTTTATAGATAAAATTCAATATATCATTTTGCCTGCAGCAGTATTAGGTTTATCTCTTATTTCAGGTGTTATGCGATACTCTCGATCAAGTATGCTAGATTCCTTAAACAAAGATTTTATAAAAACTGCACGTAGTAAGGGGCTTCCAGAGTGGAGAGTTAACCTTATACATGGTTTTAGAGTTGCAATGACTCCTGTAGTTGTTTTGATTGGTTTTAGGCTTCCAATGCTAATTGGTGGCGCTGTAGTAGTAGAACAAATATTTCAATGGCCAGGAGTTGGTATGCTCTTCGTAGCTGCAGTAAGAACACAAAATACTCCTGTAGTTATGATGATTGCATTTTTCAGTGTATTATTAGTATTAATTTCAAGTTTAATTGTTGATCTTTGTACTGCTATTCTTGACCCACGGGTCAAACTATCTTAAGGGGAGAAAAGATGAGTTCAAAGCATTTACAAAAAAAGATGGACAAACTTTTAGAACTTGAAGAAAAAGGTTTGTTAAATACTTCGAATAAAAGTAGATTTGTAAGAAAACTATTAAATAATAAATTAGCTCTAGCTGGTTTAATTGTTTTTGCGATAATAACAATTCTGTGTACATTTGCACCATTGTTTACTTCATATACAGCAAGCAAAATTGATCTAGTTAATAGACTTAGTGAGCCTGGTGGAAATCATTTATTTGGTACGGATAAAATTGGCCGAGACATTTGGGCAAGGATATTATTCGGTGGTCGAATGTCTATTTTTATTGGACTTGGTAGTGCAATTGGTACAACACTTATAGGTGTATCATTAGGAGCCTACGGTGGATATAAGGGTGGTAAATTCGATACAATTTTACTAAAAATTTCCGAAATTATGATGGCCTTCCCACAGATTATACTAGTATCAATATTAGTAGCTATGACCGGTCAAAGTATGTGGAACTTAATTTTTATATTTATTGCTACAGGTTGGCCATCAATGTATCGTATGACGCGTTCGCAGATGCTTTCCATTCGTGAACAAGAATATGTACAAGCTTTAAAAGCTTTTGGTATAAGTGATATGGTTATTGCATTTAAACATATGCTTCCAAATGCAATAGGACCAATATTTGTTAATATTACACTTTCTACAGCTATGTTTATTTTACAAGAAGCTGCTTTAAGCTTTTTAGGTTTGGGAGTACCATTAGAAATTGCCACTTGGGGAAATATCTTAAATGCTGCTCAGGATTTAAATATTTTACGTGATGCTTGGTGGATTTGGCTACCAGTTGGAACAGTAATAACACTGTTTGTTCTTAGCATAAACTTTATTGGCGATGGTCTTAGAGATTCAACAGACCCAACAATGGTAGGATAGGTAAATATGAATAACGATGTATTATTAAGTGTTAAAGACTTATGTAT
>CAYJKA010000174.1:0-3501 GCA_964370655.1 uncultured Treponemataceae bacterium
AATTGTGTAAAGGTGAGTTGTACTATAAAAGAGGGTTTTCGACACCAAGTTAGAAGCCATCTTGCGTATCTTGGCTTTTCTATTATTTCTGACCCATTGTATGGCTCTCAAGGAAGTGTGGACAATATGCAGTTTTTTGCAAGTGGTTTAGAGTTTATGCATCCTGTTACTGGGGAGAAATTACAATTTAAGCTATCGCAAGATGACGCAGACTAATAGGATTTTTATTGGATACAATACATGGAGAATCTCCACTTCTTTCGTCATTTGACCGTAGCGGAGAAATCTCTTTAGACAATCAAATCCCCTCGACTTCGCTCGGGATGACAGGATGCACAATTCTTGCGGATAGAACCTTTTTTAATTCTGCGCATAAATAAAAAGATCCAACGCAAAGTAGGGTTTTATTCTCATTAGCACAAGCTTCTAAGGTGCTTTCAATTGTCTTTGAATAATCTTCATTCACAGTTAAAACATCTTGCTTAAAATATTTTTCAAAAGCTTTTTGCGATTCTTTTATTGAGCCTTTTTTTACATTGCCAGGTAGAGTAATTGTGATGTTTGAAAACTTACAAGGTGAGTCTTGTATAAGCTTTGCCATTGCGTCTACATCTTTATCTTCAGCACAGGCAAAAAGCACGCTTTGACCGGCACCAAAGTCAGAATAGAAGGATTCTAAACACAATGACAGGCTGTTTGGTGTATGAGCACCATCCATAATGCCAAAAACTGTCTTGTTTTGTATACATACTGAGAAGTTTTCAAGCCTGCATGGTAAAAAAGCCTTTGATAGTCCTTGCATTATTACATCATTTTCTAGCTTTGGATATAAATCGCGAATTGCCAGGCATGCGAGCTTTGCATTTTCTTTTTGTATAGCGCCTTTTAACTTTAGTTCTGTTTTCTCTATTTGCGCAAACAATTCTTTCCATTCATCTTTACTTTCTTCATCATCAAAAAATGTAATGCTTGTTCCAACCTCATTCGCTTTTTCTAAGAGCACTTTTTTAACACAATCTTTTTGCTTTGCACTAAAAACAGGTATATTTTTTTTAATAATACCAGCTTTTTCAAACGCAACTTTTTCTAGCGTATCTCCTAAAAACTGTGTGTGCTCTAATTCTATTGGCGTAATAAGGCAAACCTTTGGCGTAAGTATATTCGTAGAATCAAGCCTTCCACCTAAGCCAACTTCAAATACTCCCCAATCAACTTTTGCCTTTGCAAAACATATAAATGCAAAAAGAGTAATAAGTTCAAACCATGTAGCCTTTGCCCCACCATTTTTTTCAACAGAATCTATGAGATCTTTTTTTTCTAAAAAAGTTTGTAAGGCCTCTTCATAAACATCTTCTGGAAACACATTAAAAGCAGTGCGAACCCTTTCTGAAATATCGCTTACATGAGGAGACGTAAAAAGGCCTGTTTCTAAGCCAGCTTCTTGTAAAACACTTGCAATAAAACTTGATGTAGACCCTTTACCTTTGGAGCCTGCAATATGAACAGTTTTATAAGAGTTTTGCGGGTTATTAAAAATGCTAGAAAGAAGTTCCATGTTTTTAAGCCACAGGGAATCTTTTTTAGGTGCTATTTCAAAGTTTAAATATTCAGATAGAATGTTTTCTAATTTAGTAAGTGGTGTAATAGTTGACATGATTTTAGTATAATAAAAAAGCTCTCTTAAAACAACACCCCTTGTAAATTCTCCCATTTTACACTATTATTATTCATGCTTTTTCCAAATGATATAGAAAATATGAAGCTTTTTTTTGTTGGTATTAAGGGTACGGGTATGGCCGCCCTTGCAGAAGTTTGTACCTATCGAGGTGCCATTGTAGAAGGAAGCGATGTAGAGGATAGATTTTATACTGACGATGTATTAGAATCCTTACAAATAACGCCGAAGCTTTTTGACGCTCAAAATATACATAAAGATATAAACCTTGTTATATATTCTGCAGCTTATAATGTAGACAGCCACGAGGAATTATTGCAAGCCAAAAAACTTAGTATTCCAATTATGCTTTATACAGAAGCCTTAGGCAAAATATCTGAAAGTACCTATTCTTGTGCGATTGCAGGTGTGCATGGCAAAACTTCTACTACTGGTATTACAGGAACGCTTGTAAAGGCTCTCAATCTTCCTTCCCAAGTGCTTGCAGGTAGTATTATTTCTAGCTTTGGAGATTCTTCGTTATCTCAAGGATCTTGCACTTTAAATCAAGGTAAAGACTTTTTCATAGCTGAAACGTGTGAATACAAGCGACACTTTATGTCATTTTCACCAAAAAAAATTATTATGACAAGTGTAGAATCTGACCACCAAGATTACTTTCTAACATTTGAAGATATTCAAAAGGCCTTTATAGACTTTGCGATGCTTCTTCCAAAGGGCGGCGAGCTTATCTATTGTGCAGATGATTCTGGAGCAAGGGATACGGCAAAAATAATTTTGGAAAAACGAAACGATATTGTATTAGTACCCTATGGCATTACAGCTGTTGGCGACTATAGGGTTATTCTTGGAGACATTAAAGACGGAAAACAATTTTTTAACTTTGCTTGCTTTGAAAAGGATTTTCCAGAAGGCTTTTACTTGACAGTTCCTGGAACACATAATGTTTTAAATTCTGCATCCGGTTGTGCTCTTGTTTTATCTTTACTACAAGAAGCAAAATCTACACTATCAAAAAACGAAATATATGAAAAACTCAAAGAGGGATTTTCAAACTTTAGAGGCTCAAGACGGCGTGCAGAAATTATAGAGAATATTTCACTAAGCGAAAAGAATGTTCTTATCATGGACGATTATGCCCATCATCCAACGGCACTTAAAACAACTATAAAAGGTCTTAAAGATTTTTATAAAGATTATCACATCATTGTAGATTTTATGTCTCACACCTATTCTAGAACATCTTCATTATTGAATGAGTTTGCTTCTAGCTTTGAAAGTGCAGATGAGGTAATTTTACACGATATTTACGCCTCTGCACGTGAAAAATTTGATGGTAAGTTTGATGGCTCTGTTCTTGCAGATGCTACAAGTGATTACCACAGCAGTGTAAAATATTTTGCAAAAATAGAAGATGCTTTCCCGTATGTTTTACACAGAATTAGCCAAATAAAAAAAGACATTCTTTTTGTTACTATGGGAGCAGGTGACAATTGGAAGCTTGGAAAACTATTACAAAAGGAATTACATTCATGACAAGTATGACAGGCTACGCCTACACAGAAGTATGCACAGAAGAAACAAATACAGTAGTTGAAATAAAGTCAGTAAACTCTCGCTTTTTAGATTTATCGATTAATATTCCACCATTTTTAGGGCGCTTAGAAGCAGATGTTAGAAAAGCGTGCACCGAAAAAATGGTTCGTGGAAAAGTTGATGTATTTATTCGTGTGCAAGAATTACAACCAAAGGTAGAAGTAACTCATAATATAGAGGCTGCAAAAAGTTATTTTGATGCCTTAGCTGAAATTGCTTTAGCGCTTGGA
>CAYJKA010000175.1:0-3427 GCA_964370655.1 uncultured Treponemataceae bacterium
CATCTAAGCTCAAGCTTGAGATCGTGAAAATTCTGAAAACAGAAGGTTATATCAAGAATTTTAAGAAGACAACTCAGGATAACTTAAACATTATCCGAATTTTTCTAAAATACGATGATGCAAATGAAAGCGTAATTCATGGATTGAAAAAAGTTTCAACTCCAGGACGTCGTGTTTATTCAGGTTATAAGGATCTGCCCCGTGTTTTTAATGGATACGGTACAGTAATTGTTTCAACATCTGACGGTGTTACTACAGGTAAAAAAGCTGCTGAAAAAATGATTGGTGGCGAGCTTATCTGTACAGTATGGTAGGAGGAAAGTATGTCAAGAATTGGTAAACTTCCTGTTGCTATTCCTGCAGGTGTGAAAATCTCTGTTGCTAACAACGTAATGACTGTTGAAGGTGCTAAAGGAAAACTTACACAAGATTTTACTCCAAATGTAACTATTGAAGTAAGTGAAACAGAAGCATTAGTAAAAAGAGTTGATGATTCAAAACCAGCGCGTTCTGCACATGGTTTATATCGAAGCCTTTTACAAAACATGGTTATTGGTGTAACAGAAGGTTTTTCAAAAAACCTAATCATCAATGGTGTTGGTTATCGCGCAGAAGTACAAGGAAACTTGTTAATTATGAACCTTGGATATTCTACAGACTTTATTGTAGGTATCCCTGAAGGATTAACTGTAGCATCAGATAACCAAGGTAAAGTTTCAATTTCTGGAATTGACAAGCAACAAGTGGGCGAATTCGCTGCACAAGTTCGCAAGTTAAGAAAACCTGAACCTTACAAAGGTAAAGGTATTCGCTATGAAACTGAAGTTATTAAACGAAAAGTCGGTAAGTCCGGCGTTAAATAAGGGTGTTAAAGTATGATTAAAAAACTTAACGATAAGCAAAGAAAAAGACTTAAGAGAAAAATCCACATCCGAAAACGCTTGCACGGAACTGCCGATAGACCTCGTATGACAGTTTCTCGCAGTAACAGTAATTTGTATGTGCAGGTTATAAATGACGATGAAGGTAAGACTTTAGCTTCAATTTCTACACTTGAAAAAGAATTTGCTTCACTTAAGCCAACAGTTGCTAACGGTGAAAAAATTGGTGAAGAAATGGGTAAACGTCTTAAAGAAAAGAAAGTTACATCAGTAGTTTTCGATCGTAATGGCTATCTATATCATGGTGTAGTTAAAGCTATAGCAGACGGTACACGTAAAGCCGGCATCGTATTTTAGGAGAATCTATGGAACGTAAAAAGAATTTTGATAGAGACCAACCTAAAGAGTTTGTCGAAAAATTAGTAAAACTAAACCGAACTGCAAAAGTTGTAAAAGGTGGACGAAGATTTTCTTTCTCTGCTTTAACAATTGTAGGTGACAAAAAAGGTCGCGTTGGTTATGGTTTTGGTAAAGCTAATGATGTAACTGAAGCTATTCGAAAAAGCATTGATAAGGCAAAGAGAAATTTAATCACATTGCCTTTAAAGAATGGTACTATACCTCATAGAATTCAAGCTGACTACAAAGGTGCAAAAGTACTTTTAATGCCTGCTTGTGGAGGTACCGGAATTATTGCTGGTGGTGCTGTTCGTGCTATTATGGAAGCTGCAGGTGCTACAGACGTTATGTCTAAATCACTAGGATCAAATACATCTGTAAACGTAGTTAGAGCAACATTTAAAGCTGCTCAAAACGTTATGAACGCAGGTGCAGTTGCAAAGAATAGGGGAAAATCCCTAAACGATATGTGGGGTTAATCATGGCTGCAGTAAAGAAAATTAAAGTTACTTTAGTAAAAAGCACTATTGGTCAAAAACCTCCTAAGAGAGCAACTGTAAGATCTTTAGGCTTGAAAAAAATAAACTCTAGTGTTGAACAAGAAGCTACACCTGCTATTTTAGGTATGGTTGCAGCAGTTTCTCACTTAGTAAAAGTTGAGGAGATAAAATAATGTCTGATTTTAATCTCTCAGCACCAAAAGGTGCTAATAAGAAAAAAAGAATCGTTGGTCGTGGTTCTTCTTCTGGTAGAGGAACAACAGCAGGTCGCGGTAACAAAGGACAACAATCTCGTTCAGGCGGGAAAGTATATGTAGGTTTCGAAGGTGGACAAATGCCTTTATTCCGACGTATAGCACGTAGAGGTTTTTCTAATTCTCCTTTTAAGAAAGAATACCTAGTGTTAAATCTTTGTGACCTTGAGCTAAAATATGCTGACGGTGAAACTGTTAACGTTAAGACACTTTCAGAAAAGGGCATGATTAATAAGAATGCAAAACCTTTATTGAAGATTTTGTCTAACGGGGATGTTACAAAAAAATTAACTGTTGAAGCTGATAAAATCTCTGCAACAGCTAAAGAAAAAATTGAAAAAGCTGGCGGTACAGTTACCGTTTCTGGCGAATAGGAAGTAGGGAAATAAGATGGCAAACAATCCTATTGTAAATATGTTTAGGGTAAAGGAACTACGTGAAAGGCTGCTTTTTACTATTGGTGTATTAGCAGTGTTTCGCTTAGGTAGTATTCTTACCATTCCTGGCATTAGTCCTCAAGCATTAACTTCATACTTTTCTTCACAAGGGCAAAATAATGCCTTTGTGGATTATATGGACTTTTTCGCCGGTGGAGCCTTTTCTAACTTTTCTGTGTTTATGTTAGGTGTTATGCCTTACATTTCATCACAGATTATAATGAACTTGGCGCTTATTATTTTTCCAGCTTTGAAGCGTATTTCGCAAGAAGAAGGCGGACAGAGAAAAGTTCAATCTTGGACAAGAATTGCAACAGTATTTGTTGCAATGATTCAAGGTTATGCAGGAACTGTTTTAGCTTATAGTATTCCTGGAGCTGTTGTAATGGATAATACATTAGGTTTTACCTTATTGTTTATGCTAACAATGACAACTGGTACTATGATTGCGATTTGGCTTGGTGAGCAAATTACTGCTCGAGGAATAGGTAACGGTGTTTCAATGATCATTTTTGCTGGTATCGTAGCTCGATTACCTGCAGCTGTGTATGAGCTCTATCGTTTAGTTAGAGATCAAGGTGCACAAATGCTTGTTATTACTGTTGTTGTTGCCATCATGTTTTTTGTTATTATTTGTCTCGTTGTTTACGAACAACAAGGGCAAAGAAAAATTCCTATACACTATGCAAAACGTGTTGTTGGTCGAAAAATGTATGGTGGACAAAATACCTACATTCCGTTTAAGCTTAATCCATCAGGAGTTATTCCTGTAATTTTCGCTTCATCATTTTTAACTTTCCCATTGCAAATTGCAACAAGTTTGGGACCAGATGTTCGATGGTTAAATCGATTAGCTGCTGTTCTTACACCTACTGGGTTAGTTTATAATATTTTGTTAGTTCTTCTTATTGTATTTTTTGCTTATTTCTATACTCAGGTAACCTTGAACCCCACAG
>CAYJKA010000176.1:0-3407 GCA_964370655.1 uncultured Treponemataceae bacterium
TGCAAGTTGCAAAGGCTGTTTCCGATGGAGCCCATGTTTCAAAGGCAATAATTGCAGAGCTACGAGCCAACTAGAGTAAAAAAGTATAAAAGGGCGTTATGTGACCACACATAACGCCCTTTTTTTTTATGCATTCTTTGTAGGATAAACGAGGGGGTAGCGCAAGATGGCAAGGCTAGCTAGCGCGAGGGGGAGACTTCCCCCAAAAAAAACGTTTTAGAAATCTTAATAAGTCTTTAAATTCGTGTAAAATAAAAAAAATCATGTTCAAAAACAATCATGAGTTGACTCTTTTTTGATATTGGAGTATATTGTCTATACAAGTGCTAGTAAATAGTGCTTATAACATTTAAAAAATAAAAATTCGGAGAACTCAAAGTGGATGAACCAGTAAAAAAACAAAAGGCCAAATATCGTAGTGCCATCAGGTCTAAGCGTCTTATTAGAGAGGCTTATGTGTCTTTAATGCAAGAAAAAGATGTTGACAAGATATCTGTTTCAGATATTGTTCGTTTAGCAGATTTAAATAGAGGCACATTTTATGCTCATTATACAAATCCTAATGACATAAAAAAAGAAATTGCAGATGAGATTTTTGATAAGATAACCGAAATACTTCATGGTTTCGCTTTTTCAGAATTCTTGCAGCAACCAGCTCCTTTTTTAGAAAGGCTTGAACAAGCTATTTCTGAGAATTTAACATTTTATCGCGAGATTATGTGTTATACAATTACCATTGATTTTATAGGAAAGTTAAAGAAATCTCTTATCGAAAGAATTTCAACCGATGAATCTGTTCCTGATAGTGTAAAAGCAGATCCTCATTTTCAAGTTGTTTTGGATTTTTTTGCAGGTGGTATGATTTCACTGTACACCGATTTTGTCCAAGGTAATGTTACAGTGAGCGCTTCTCAAATTTCAGCAACACTCTCAACATTGATTGCGCAAGGAACACGTTCTTTCTTAAATTCATAGTAATATTTATAGATTTAACAAAATAGTAAAAGCTGATGTTGCAGATTGTAATGTCAGCTTTTCTTTTGTTGCTAGTTCTGTTTGGGCCGAAAGTGTAAGGCTTTGTTCTTTTTCAAAGAATTTTGTAGTAATCTTGCCTGTTATTTTAATGCCACACTGAAATGATCTCATACGCATACTTTCTTCAAATTTTAGGTTTGCCTCGTAGAATGCTGTTGCGAAGATTGGATTTGTTGTAGTTGTAGGGATGGTGCATCTGAAATAGAGCTTTATTTGTCCATCGCCAAGGTCATTATTGTTTAATACATCGTTATTGTATGTCATTTGAAAAGACCAGTCCCTTTGAAGAGACTCTAAATACCATGGGATAAACGCTATTTTTGATACGTAAGAAAAGGAGCTTTCTTTTTGCAATTGTATTTTCTCTTTTTCATTGGGTGATATAAGTAAATCGCTAATGGAAGCTGTATTAACTAATGACATCATTAATAGCTTAATTTCTGCAGAAGCATTAAAAGAGGAAGTCATTTTAGTTTTACTAAAGAACGTATCTCCATTGTTTACTTGAAATTTAGATGTTAGACCAATTTTTATAGATCTAAGCAGTCCTGAATAGAATTGTGCACGAAATTGCGGATTAATACTTACTTGAATGGGATTTTTCTCTATGCTTCCTGAATGAGATAAATAGTGTTTTGTGCATAGAAAAGCATGTAAATTTAATAAAAAAGGATTAACCTCTAATGAGTATTCTGTTCGAAAAAACGCACCAGGCTTTTCATAGGGCATTTGTGTAAATCCTATGCTTGTAAGCAATGTGTTATGGCTGCTTTCAACTAAAATTTCTTGGATTACAGAATGCAAGATTTCTTTAGGGAAAGACTTGCTTTGTAAAAACCATGTAGTGCTATCTTTCGATTGTAATTCGATCATTTTCCATGCCAGAACAGTTTTACCTTTTAATAGAGGGAGTTCTTTCTTTCCTTGGATAAGGAATGGTATTTGTAATCCAATGCCGCCTGTCGTTTCCTTTTGAAACGAAATTGAAGAAAAAGCATTTATCGAAAACGCTGTTGTGTTAACTTCTATATTTACTGATGGAATTTTAGCAGCACTTGAAGCTGAAGGAAGCGTAGGAAGTAGGCGACTTTGAATGTTGTAAGCATGTTTTAATGGGGAAATAGATACAGGGGAGGGGCTATTAAATCTAGACCAAATGCCTGAGAAAGAATAAGTTCCTACGCCTAGTGTGAAACTGCTAAAAGGCTCTACTTCAAAAGCCCATGTTTTTAATAATATTTTTTGCATTTCTGAATAGGGCTTATCAAACTCAGAAAAGAGCCGTGCATTTATGTAGTCATTTTGAACGATCACACCTGATACAAGATTGTATGAGCTTTCAAACTCTTGTTCTTGGGGAAAGATCTTTGCTGTACTACATAGAACCAGTATAATAATAAAAAAAGATAGTATGGATTTCATACTATCTTTTTAGTCGTTTCCATTAAAAAAATGAGTGTTTTTTCAAAAAAAAATCATTTTTTATGTATTTTTATTGGGCCGGCTTTGATGCATTTGTTACATAGCTTTTTGCATCAGCAAAATTATCAACTGTTTTTATTAAGCTATTCCAGTATTCTGCCTCGCTTTTTGTTGTATACGGACCTACTCGTACGCGATAAAACGTTACTCCATCATTGTCTGTATGAGTAAAAACTTCTGCAGGTATTTTTTGTTTTACAAGTGCTGATCTTGCGTTATCAGCATTTGCTTTGCTTACAAAAGAAGCTGCTTGAACCCAGTACTGGTCTACAGGCTTTTTAGGCTCTGCAGGTTTTGTTTGAGCAGGTTTAACCACAGGTGCAGGAGCTTTTTCGCTCGTTTCAACTTTTGGTTGTTGGTTTGAAGCGGGTAATCTTGTTGCTACAGGGCGAACTGATGGTTCAGCTTTTGAAACTTGTTCTGTTTCTGAGTTTTGTATTTTTGTTAAGTCAATTGTAGTAACACCGTCTTGAGTCACCACAGTTGTGGTTCCATTGCTTATTACCGTCACATCTCCTGTTTGAACAAGGTTGTTTTGTTGTTCGGTAGGTACAGTAGTGGTTTCATTGTCTGTGGTCACAACTTCAGGTTTTACTTGATTTTGAGATGTTACAAGTGCTTGTGGGTTTACCCATGTATCATTATGTATATCTGCTGCAGATACAACCGTTGGAGTACTAGTATTTTGAGGGGAATAAATTAATAGTGTCCCTAAAAAAATTACCAGTAAAAAAATACCTAGAGCTGCAACAATCCATAAAATTTTCTTTTGTTCCATACATTATCCTTTCTTGATGCAAGAGCTAAATATGCTTTCTACAGAAAGTATCATGCATTCTTGCGTGTCAGAATTATCTACTCTATATATATCGGCATTTAATTTCTTACAT
>CAYJKA010000177.1:0-3381 GCA_964370655.1 uncultured Treponemataceae bacterium
ACCAGCGGTGCGAAAAGTTGGTAAAGACATTACCATTGCAACTCTTGGTGCAACATTGTACAAAGCTTTAGACACTGCAAAAATATTAAAAGAAAAATATGACCTTGATGCAGAAGTTATTGATATTAGATGGATTAACCCATTAAACTATGAAAAACTTGTTGAATCTGTAAAGAAAACAGGAAGACTAGTGCTAGCAAGCGATGCTGCGGAACGTGGTTCATACTTACACACTATTGCTTCAAACATGCAAACATTGGCATTTGATTATTTGGATGCACCAATTGCAGTTGTTGGAAGCCGCAACTGGATTACTCCAGCTCCTGAATGTGAAGAATACTATTTCCCACAAACATCATGGATTTTGGATACTATTCACGAAAGAGTGTTACCATTAAAAGGCCACACTAGTTCAACAGTACAAACAAGATTGGACATTATTCGAAAGAATAAGCAAGGGGTATAAATAATTTATAATGTACAATGCATAATGTATAATGGTTAGGGAAAAGCAAGAGGGCATTGAAATTTTCAACGGGTTTGAATACTCAAAGACTCTGAGGATAGAATCTCAATCATTATACATTATCAATTATAAATTGTACATTAACTCAAGGAGGAGAGAAAATGAATACAGATTCACTATACGCAAAAATTAATGATTTTTCACTGTCTGCAGACGAGCGATTAAAAGCCCTAGAAGAATGGGTTACAAATGGTGGAGAGAAAACATTTCCTCCTTTAAAAAGCGAAATTAATAATCACATACACACTATCTATAGTTTTAGCCCGTACACTCCTTCAATGTCTGCATTGCGGGCCAGACAAGCAGGTTTGCAAACAGCAGGATCTGTTGACCACGACTCACTTTCAGCTGCAGAAGAAATGCAAAAAGCTTGTAAAATAGTAAAACTCGGCTGTGTTACCGGATTTGAAGTTCGAGTAAGCTTTAAGAAGACAGCCTTTGCAGATAAAAAAATTAACAACCCAGACTCAGAAGGCATTGTATACATGACCATTCAAGGGGTTCCAAAACAAGCAAGGGAAAAAGTTGCAGCATTTTTAAAACCATTACAAGAAGCGCGCTTGATGAGAAGCAGAAAAATGGTAGAAAGTTTAAATGAAACTCTTACATCTCTTGGCTTTGAAAATCTTAATTTCGACACAGACATTTTACCTCTTTCAAAAAATTGCGAAGGTGGTGGTCTTACAGAAAGGCACATACTCTATGCCCTTTCTTTATCTTGTATTAAAAAGTTTGGAAAAGGGAAGACCTTAGTTGATGCATTAAAACAAAACATGAAACTAGACATTTCATCAAAAATTGAAGATGTTCTTTTAGATGAAACTAATATACACTATGAATATGACCTTCTTGGCGTTTTTAAAAGTAGTTTTTTACCTCAATTCTTTATTCAGCCAAATGAAGATGAAGCAATTGATGTTGAGCTCGTTACAAAATTTGCTCAAGAAATTGGAGCTGTTCCTGCATATGCGTATCTTGGCGATATAGAAGAATCTGCAACAGGAGACAAAAAAGCAGAAAAGTTTGAAGACTCCTTTTTGGACGAGCTTTTCCCTGCATTAAAAAAACTTGGATATTTGGCAATTACCTATATGCCACCTAGAAACACAAGAGAACAGCTTTTGCGCTTACAAAACTTGTGCAAAAAATATGACTTTATGGAAATATCTGGTGTTGATATAAACTCTTCTAGACAAAGCTTTAATTGCCCAGAACTTGCTTTACCAGAGTTTACACACCTAATTGATACCACATGGGCATTAGTTGCACACGAAAAATTAGCATCTCTAGATACACGCTACGGATTGTTTTCACACAACAACCCTAAAGCAAACTTAGCTCTTCAAAAAAGAATAGATTTATATTCTGAAATTGGTTCACATTTAGCACCAATTGGAAAACTTTCAAAAGAAGAAGCTATTTTAAAATGCGAAATGTAATTTTAACCATAGGTTGAAAAGAAATAAAGGAAGGAAAAAATGAAAAAAGAAATACTATTAGCCCCAATTGTACGTGGCTCTATTATGAAATTTACAAACAGGCCCTGGACAGTTGCTTTTTGTGAAAACTGCAGCGAAAAAGGTTTAGAGATTACTATTCCTAATGGGTCAGAAACAGAAATTGCAAACAGCATAGTAACAGAAATGGAAAAAGTATCAAACTCAATTCCATCAATACTAACAATTTCTATCGATGGCGAAGCAGTATCATTCAAGACTGCACCAAATTGTTCAGAACTAGATAAGTGCACTGCAAACTTTTCATGGGGAAAGGAAACATATGAAGCTTGCGAATCGAGAGCCGATGTTGTAAAAGATCGAATTGCCCTTGTTACAGGTGGGGCACAAGGATTTGGCGAAGAAATTGTAAGAGGATTAGTAAAAGAAGGCTCTACTGTTTTTATTGCCGACCTCAATATAGACGGAGCAAAGGCACTTGCACAAAAATTAAATGATGAAAAGGGAAAAACTATTGCATTTGGCGTAAAAGTAAACGTTGGAGATGAAGAATCTGTTATTGAACTTTTTAACGAAATAATACAAACAGTTGGTGGGATCGATCTTTGTGTAAGTAATGCAGGAGTATTACGTGCATCAAGCATTTTAGAACAAGACATGAAATCATTCCAATTTGTTACCGACATAAACTACACAGCATTTGCGACTATTACAAAACACTGTGGCCTTACGGTAAAAAGACAACATGCAGCTAACCCTGAATGGACTACTGATATTATACAAATTAACTCTAAGTCTGGTCTTGAAGGTTCTAACAAAAATGGATCTTATGCAGGTGGAAAATTTGGTGGAATTGGATTAGTACAAAGCTTTGCCATGGAACTGGTAACTTATGGTATTAAAGTAAATGCAATTTGTCCAGGAAACTTTTTCGATGGTCCACTTTGGTCAGACCCAGAAAAAGGACTTTTTGTACAGTACTTAAACGCTGGAAAAGTTCCTGGTGCAAAAAATATTGGGGACGTTAAAGCCTTTTATGAAGCAAAGGTTCCAATGAACAGAGGTTGTTACGGAATAGATGTTCTAAGAGCAATTTTTTATATTGTAGAACAAAAATATGAAACTGGACAAGCCGTTCCTGTAACTGGCGGACAGGTAATGCTTAAGTAATTAATAATTAATAATGAATAATTATTAATTATTTTGGAGAAATTAGTATTTACGAGGAAGTTTAAGATTGTTACATTCAAAAAGATTATAACAAATGCTGACTTTTAAATAAATTATTATTATACGAATAGGTAATATTAATTATTACTTATTAATTATTAATTGGAGGATGTATGAACTATGCAATTGCGGTCATTGACATTGGAATGACAAATAAAAAACTTGCTA
>CAYJKA010000178.1:0-3374 GCA_964370655.1 uncultured Treponemataceae bacterium
ATTATTAATTATTACTTATTAATTACCTAATTACACTTGTACTTCTACAACTTGTGTTTTCTTTTCTTCGTCAGACGGTTTCCAATTGCGTCTTGCAAAAGAAATAAATGAACTTGCAATAAAGATTGTTGAATATACGCCTGATAGCATACCAACAATGAGTGCTAGTGCAAACTCTTTCATTGAACCTTCTGTAAAGAAGTATAAAGCAAATACTGCTAACAATGTTGTAACAGTTGTAATAATTGTTCGGCCTAAAATTTCTGTTTGAGATATGTTTAAAACATCAGTGAAGCTTTTCACTTTAAGCATTTTAACATTTTCACGAACTCGGTCTAAAACAACAACAGTATCGTTTATTGAGTAACCAATAATAGTTAGAATAGCTGCAATCATTGTTGCATTTAGTTCTAAGCCAAACCAAATAATAAAGGTAACCATAATCAAAGCATCATGAATAATAGCTAATACTGCACCAACTGCAAAGTCCCATTTGAACCGAATTGTAGCATAAATCCAAATAAGGGCTAGTGTACCTAGTACTAAGAAAATTGATTGTAATGCAAGAGTTCCTGAAAACTGAGCACCAATAAAATCTGTTTTCAATACAGCTACATTCTCTTCTCCAAACTCGCTTACAAGAGCTGCATTAATAGCATCTTGTGTAGTTTTACTTGCTTCAGGATTTGTACCATCATCTTCTACACGAATTTGGAAACTATTTTCATTTTCAAGACCAACCGATTTTACTGCAGAAGACTCAATTCCTGATAAAGAAGAGCGAACTCTTTCAATATCAACAACTTCTGTGCCTACTAACGAATATAAACGTAAAGGTTTTTGGGAAAGAATATTTGTTACAGAAGAGTTTGTAAACATGCCTTCTGTTGGAGTAGAAGCTGCTAATATAGCAGTCGCACTAACACCATCAATACTATTCAAAGCCGAAAGCACGTCTCCAATTGTAGAGTGTTCAGCGTATGAAAATGTTCTTGTTTCGTTTGCAGCACCAGCTCCACTAATAACAACTGTTAATGCGTCTGTATTAGCTTCTATTGCTAGACTAGCAGGTCCAACGTATGTCATTTCTATTGCTGTAGGTGCAATTTTCACTTCTTGAATTAAACCTGCTTGGAAATCAAGACCAAAGTTAAATCCTTTTGTAAAAATACCAAATACACCAAATGCAATTACTATAAGGCTTAGAACAGCAAAGGGTACAAAACATTTGCTAAAATGTATTACTTTTTTACTCATTTTGAAAGCCTCCATCCAATATTTATTTTTTCACGTTTTAATGTTTGTGTTCCAAAATCGAAAATCAATCTTGAAACAAACAATGCAGTAAATACAGATGAAACAACACCAATTGCTAAGCTTACTGCAAAACCTTGAATTGAACCTGTTCCCAATTGAGATAAGAAAATAGCTGCAATAAACGTTGTTACGTTTGCATCCATAATGGCCCAAAAAGCATGTTGGAAGCCAGAAATTACTGATGCTGCCCTACTTTTACCTAGTTTTAATTCATCTCTAATTCTTTCAAAAACAACAACGTTTGCGTCTACAGCCATACCTATAGTTAAAATCATACCAGCAACACTTGATAGTGTAATTGTTAAACCAAAAGCAGATAATATACTAAACATCATAAACAAGTTTAATACTTGTGCTATAACTGCATTGATACCAGCACCTGTATACCAAACAAGCATGAAAATCATAACTAGTAAAAGACCAAAAATAACAGCTTTTAAACCTTGTTCAATGGCAATTTCACCTAAAGAAGCACCAATTACTTGTTGACTTTCAATAATAATTGGCACATTTAGCCATGCTGTTTGAAGTACTTTTTGTAAGTTTTGCGCTTCTGTTAAGCTAAAACCAGAAATAGCTACACGACCACCAGGGATAGGATCATCAATAGTTGCAACTGACTTAACTTTATCGTCAGACACAACAGCTAATCCTCTGTTTCTATTATTAGCAGTGAGAGAGGCAAAAATTGCAGCACCCTCTGTGTCCAATGTTAAATGCACTTCAGGTTTTCCTAAGTCACCAGAACCTACAGATGCAGCTGAAATATGTTTTCCATCAAGTGCAATTGCTTTTTCAAGAACTACATAGTCAACCCTTTCATCTAGTCCATATTCATCTTTTACATAGTATCCCATTACTTCAGTATTAGCTGGAATAATTGACGGGTTAAGAAGTTCACCTTGAGCAGTAAAAGTATTAGTTGGATTTTGATCATAATAAGCGTTAAAAATATTTGTAGCTTCTGAATCTACCAAGCGGAAATTAAGAACACCTCTACCAAGAACAATTGAATTAACGGTATCTGCTTCTGCAGCTCCTGGTATTTCAATGTAAATTCTATCTTCACCTTGACGGCGGATAGTAGGGTTTGTTAAACCAAATTGGTCAATTCGCCCCGTAAGGGTTTCTAAAACTTGGTTCATTGCTTCTTCTTTAAAAAGGGCGACATTATCTGTTGAAACAGAATCTCCTTGAGCTTCTAATGCAGCTTCAAGGTCTGCACGAGCTATAATACTCATCCCACCTGAAAGATCAAGTCCCAATTTTACTGCACTGTTATATGTTGACTTTGCAGCAAGAATATCATCTCGGTATTTTTTTTCAATTACAGATTTTACCTCTGCAGCACTTGAAAATGCTCTTAATGTATCACGAACAGTCATCGGTGATGACATAGATATTTTTCGAGTTTTATATAAATCTTTTGCTTCTTTTTCAAGATAGGAAAATTCTTTGGGAACAAGTGCAGATGCATCGTTTTCTTGTATATCCATTAGCAAGCTTAAGTCAGTTGTTGCCATGGCGTTTGAATAGTCTTTAATTTTCTCAAGTGAGCTTAGTGCGAGCGTTTGTAATTCCTTCGGTGTATTTGTATACCATTTAATTGAAGGGGCTAAAAACAAAAAGCACAAAGCTATTACCACAATGAGAAGAAGTAATCGGCTTCTTTTATTCATGTGTATAACTCCATAATACAAAAATCGTCTGCACTATTACGCGCAAACGATATTCTGTTGAATTGATTGTATCTTATTTTTTTATTTCGATAGGATCGTTTTCTTCAGCTTTTTTTTCTTCTTCAGCTGCTTTTTCATTTTTACTTGCTTTTGCAGGTTTAGCAGCAGGAGCATCAGTTATAACACTAGCAATTGCAGAGCGGCTAAACTCAATTTTTGCATTGTCATCAACTTTTACAATAACTGTTTGTTCTTTTGTAGAACTTACTACACCGTATATGCCACCAATTGTAACAATTTTGTCACCTTTTTTTAGGGCATCGATCATTTTCTTTGTTTCTTTTTGTTTTTTATTTTGCGGACGAATAATAAAAAAAT
>CAYJKA010000179.1:0-3358 GCA_964370655.1 uncultured Treponemataceae bacterium
TTGGAATGTCAACAATGCGATGCTTCCCCCCAAACGGCACTGCTGGCTTTGAACGTTCTCTAGTAAGTGGATACAGACGAGTTCCCTTACCACCACCAAGAATAATAGATAACACTTTTCTCATAAACAACCTCTCCTGGTAAAAATATCCTCACCTATATTGTACACCATGTTTTTAAATAACGCAAACATTATTTTTATTAAAATTGAAAAAAAATGTAAAGTTCTTGTAAAAATTGTAAATCGCACTTTGTGTAACTGCTAATTAGATAAAAATTAGTAATTATTATCTAATTTCATTTTTTCAAATGCCGATAATTAAGTAATCCAAGGTGGGACTTTAGGGGGTATATATGATTAGAGGTTGGTACATCGGTTCAAGTGGTATGAATGCCCAACAAAATAGACTAGATGCAATATCAAATAACTTGGCTAACGTTGATACAACGGGCTATAAAAAAGACACAGCGGTAAGCAAAAATTTTCCTGAACTACTCATTCGCAGAATGGGTGATGACGGAGTATATAAAACATCGGTTGGATCATTTGATGCAGCACCAATTATTGGAAAAGTTGGTTTAGGTGTTGAAACTAACGAACTTTACACGGACTTTTCGCAAGGGTCTTACAAGGAAACTTCCAGTAGAACAGATATTGCTCTTTCTACAGAAGGATTCTTTGCAGTAAATACACCACATGGTGAGCGCTATACCCGTAACGGTAATTTTATGATTGGAAAAGAAGGATACCTTGAAACAAAGGAAGGTTATCCAGTAATGGGTGAAAATGGTCCAATCCAAGTAGGAAATACTGAGTACATTGTTAATGAAGATGGAATGATTTATTTTGAAGATTCTATGCAAGAAGTTGACCGATTGAAAATTGTAAAATTTGACGATGAGCGATATTTAAAAAAACAAGGATCATCATTATATGTAGACACCAATGTTTCAGGACCCGCTTACATTGCAGAAGGAGGGGAAAGACCTCAGACTATGCAAGGCTATGTAGAAACTTCAAATGTAAATGTTGTTAATGAAATGATTCAAATGATAGAAGTAAATAGAGCTTACGAGGCTAATCAAAAAACAATAACTACACAAGAAAGTTTTATGACAACCCTTTGGACAACAGTTTCTCGAATGAGATAACTACGTAAAAATCAACATCAATGTTGATTTTTACTATCGAGTTTTACGGTGCCCATAAAAAAATGAATGCTACAAGAATAATCAGGGCACCTATCAAGTTTTCTTCGAAAACTTGCGAAAAAAGTGTAGGTACTATAATAGAAAAAGCCCATAGCTCAATATGCTTCATCTTTACGTTTTTAAGCAACCACTTTAATTATGCCTGAAATACAAATTTTTCGTGGAATATGTAATGAGAGTGATAAAAAGTATTATGGTTTCCAACACTCCCATTATACACACCTACTAAATACTATTTCTAATAGCTACAGAGCATGGTAAATAGACCTTTCAAAAAATATGCATATATCCTTGATGCTTTTTTGCTTGTTGAAAAATCAAATCAGTGATATAATATCAAAAACAGAATATAAAGAGAGTGTATTACGATGGTTAGTTTAAATTTATGGGATATTCAAACGTGGAGCTTTGTTGTTACAGTAAGTGTTTTGTACTGTGGGCTTTTGCTTGCTAATGCAATGCGATTAAAAATTTCTTGCGTAAAAAAATCTCTAATACCAAGCCCTGTGCTAGCGGGTTTTATTGTGTTAGCTATAAATAGCATTTGGAAACTACTTTTTAACTCCTCGTTATTATCTATACAATCGCTTGAATCCTTAACATATCATTGTTTGGGGCTTGGTTTTGTTGCGGTATCTTTAAAGACAATAAAAAAAGTTGCAAGCAAAAAGATTCAAAAAGATTACTTTGAAACAGGTTTAATGGCTGTGTCGTCGTATCTTGTACAAGGAATTGTTGGTATTAGTATTACGATAGCTCTATCATACATATTTATAAATGTGTTTCCTGCAAGTGGATTGATTTTACCAATGGGTTTTGCGCAAGGTCCTGGTCAAGCTTTTACTTGGGGAAAAAATTATGAAAATCTTTGGGGTTTTAAAAATGGGGGTAGTTTTGGTTTAACTATCGCAGCCCTTGGTTTTATTTCTGCGTCGGTTGGGGGTATAATCTACTTAAAAGGCATGCAAAAAAGAGGCAAAATATCCTTAGATAAACTTGGAAGCGGCTCTGAGGCACTTTTAAGAGAAAATTTCGCAGAACCAAATGAAATTCCAGATGCTGACTCTGTAGACAAATTAAGCATTCAGGTTGGACTTGTTTTTTTAGGATATTTTATTACATATTTAATTATGCAAGGGCTTTATAAAATTTTCTTGTTAACAGGAAATGCATTTTTATTAAATACTGTGAACCCACTTGTATGGGGATTTAGTTTTTTAATCGGTACGGTAATTGCCGTTGTCATGAAAAATACATTAAAAAAATTAAATGATAGAAAAATAATAAAAAGAGTCTATACAAGTAATTATCTTTTAAGTCGTGTTTCTGGATTATTTTTTGATTTAATGGTTGTAGCAAGCATCACTGCAATAGATTTATCAGCCTTTAAAACACCTGAATTTATTTTACCTCTAATTTTAATTTCATTATTTGGCTCAATTGCAACTTATTGGCAAATTAAAATAGCAAGTAAAAAGCTTTTTCCAGATTATTGTGACGAACAGTTTTTAGCAATGTACGGTATGAATACTGGAACTGCAAGCACTGCGATGGTATTATTGCGTGAAATAGATCCAAACTTAACAACACCTGCATCAAATAATATTGTTTTTCAAGCTTTGTACGCAATCTTTTTTGGATTCCCAATGCTATTACTTTTAGGTTTTGCTCCAAGAAGCCTTACGTGGTCATGGGTAACCTTAGGTTTATGTATTATTTTATTAATTATCATGCAAGTTTTAAGCTATAGGGAATTTATATTCAAGAAAAAAGTGCAAAAGAATGAAAGCTAAAAAGAAAAAAAAGTACTTAAAAAGACCAAACATACTCCTATACCATTTTCTTTACTTTTTTGTGAGAATATGGTATGGAAGTATACAAAAAGTACACGTTAACAACAATGATAAAGATGTTTTAAAAGAACCTGCTCTAGTACTATGTACTCATCCTAACTATTTTGATTTTGCGCATGTTGCGTTTGCTACGTTCCCCAAGAGAATTACATTTGTTGTAAATCGCTTTTATTTAAACTTTGAACCTGTAAAAACTATTTTAAATTGGATTCGGGTAATTCCTAAACGACTTTTTACTTCTGATACAGACACAATTTTAAAAATAATGCGTTCAATAAAAAATGGGCATATTGT
>CAYJKA010000180.1:0-3348 GCA_964370655.1 uncultured Treponemataceae bacterium
TAGAAACGGCACGTGCTGTGTAATGCCCAATACCGGGAAGTTGTTCTAATTCTTTAGGGTTATTAGGAAAATCTTTTCCTTCAATTAAAATACTTGAAAGCTCTAATGCAGCATTGTGTAAAAATCTTGCTCTTCTATTGTAGCCAAGCCCACTCCACATTGTTAGTACTTCTGCCAATGTGGCTTTTGAAAGCTCATGAACGGTTGGATACCTTTTTAACCACTCTTCATATTTTACAATAACTCGCTCTGTTTGCGTTTGTTGAAGCATAATTTCAGACACCATAATTGCATAAGGATCTGTTGTTTCTCTCCAAGGGAATGACCTTCCATTGGTTTTGTAATATTCGAGAATGGTATTTTGAAAATCTATTATGCTTGGAGTTTTTGTTTCACTCATTGTCCAGAAACAATTAATCCTTTAGAATGTAACTTTTCTAATATTATTTCTACAATTTGTTCTGGCAAATACTTTGCTGTGTCAACTTCTAAATCAACAAATGAATAATCATTATTATCTATGTCATAAAGCTTTTTGTAACGTGCTGAATCTTCAGAATCTCTCATTCGTGTGAAGTTAGCTATTTCTGTTAAATCGCCACCTTCTCTATCTTGTATTCTTTTAGCCCTAACCTCATCACTTGCTAAAAGAAAGACTTTAAAGTCTGCTTCTTTTAACATCCAAATTGCAAGCCTAGAGCCAAGAACGCAAGACTCTTTTTTTGCAAGTTCAACTTGACGAGTATCAACTGTTACATCAAAAGAATCATCTGTTTTTGCTTTTTCAATAATTTCTGGTAAACTCAGACCTACTTCATCTACAAGAGAGCGAAATGTAAAGTTTATCATTTTTATGTTTAATTTTTGAGAAAGCAGCGTGCTTACTGTTGTATTGCCACAACCACTTTTTCCAGATATTGCTATTCGCAGTTCTTTATTATTTGAAAGTGTATAGTTCATACTAATAGTATAGCAAAGAATATGATATTTTTCAATAAGTTTTTTAATGATTTATTGTATGCTCTGAAAGAAACTAGATAATGGTTAAAAATTGATGCATTATAACCTATAACACAATAAAAATAAAGGTTCATTTTTGGAAAAATATTCAAAAATAACCAAATGTAACCAAAAGTAACTTTTTATAACTATAAAAACAAGAGTTTTAACTTGCCCTAACAGTAAAAAAAATCTATTCTATGTATATTACAAAATGAATACAAGCAACTTCTTGATATTTTCGTTTTCGTAAGACGAATTGAAAAAGATTATTGTTGCCTTGTATCATTTTAAAGTAGGTTTACACAAGGAGGCGGAAAAAAATGAAATTAAAAAGGGAAGATACAGTTGCTTATACAATTCACAGTATAGTTACTGGTATCGGTAGTTCAAACTTAACCTTTGATAAAAAGAGAAGTGCTATTCTTGAAAACATCAAAGACTATTATGTAAATGATGACATCCCCACCCAAGCTCTTATTGAACGAAAAAACAGTATTTACTGCACTAAATCTATAAAGTTTGTTTTTCTAATACCCTTTTTTGTGGGAGCTGTTTCGCCTGTCATTACAAAGCGAATATTTGAATCAATTATATTAGATAGCGTTCCTAGCGGATTTTTTCATTTTTTTCTTAATTCTATGATTGTCTTACTATTTTTTGGACTTTTTTATCTAGTCTCTAAATTTGTACAGTCTTGTTCGATGTTTACTAAAGATTACGAGCGCTATGACATATTAGAATATGAAATTGAAATTATTGATATGGTTTTAGAAGCAAGAAATATTTTAAACACTACTAATAACTAAAAATGATCTTTACTCTAACAGTAAGTCAATAAGTCATTGCTTTTTAGGATTTTGAGGTATGTATTTCTTTTCAGTAAAAGAATGGTATCAAAAAATCCTGAATATGCAATTCTTATAGGATTTTATGGCGTAAAAATTTTACTAGATATTAAGTGGACTTATGGTATAGTTTTTATTTTCAGAAGTTTTTACTTCACTTATAAAAAAATAGCTCATATTTCCTATTGCTTTTAAATGTATTTACTTTAAAAATAAAAAACCAGTTATAGAAACCCATAACTGGTTTTTAATGGTACCTTTACATTATTTCGCCTTCAAAAAATCCAATTGTCTTTTGCGCTGTAATTCAAACAGTTCGTGCTTGGTTTTTATGCCCAATTTTCTATACACGCATACCATTTGCTTTTTAATAGCACTTTCACTTTTGAACCTTTCCTTTCCAATAGCTAGAAATGTTTTATCTGCAAGTACATCTTTTATCAGATTACATTCGTATTCTGATAAGGAATAGGGATCGGATTGACTAAAGTCATTAGATAAAGCATCAGTAGAGTTCACTTTGTTCTTACGTAACTCATACTCTTTAAATAAAAAATATGCATAAACGCTAGATACACATAAAAACAGTAGGTCTGCTATTGAATTTATTAATACCGCGGCTCCAAATCTATATTGAAACATAAGTGCAATTAAAGGTAAACACACATAGCAAACTTTTATAAAACTATTCTTTTGTAAAATTCCAGAAAAATATGCAAAAACGCAACCAATTAAATAAATTAAAAAAGCTTCAATGCTCACACCAGCTACTATACTTTGTATGCCTAAAAAACAGCATACAAGTGAATACAAAAGAAAATTTTTTGGAAAAACTACTAGAACTATAAAAATAATGCTACAAAATCCATAAACAATACTTTCAAGCAATCTAATTCCGTAAGATTTTTCTTCAATTACTGTTAAGTATAGATTACTTATAATCATAAAAGCCCATATCAAAAGTAAAAATATTGATAGCAGTCTCCAATATTTATTCTTCACGCCCACGGTCCTTCAACATCTCCATCAGTATTTACTATTAGAGTGTCTAAAGCAACACAAGGATTTTCGCTTATTTCATTAAGTAAACTTGCTTTTAGATAATTATAATTCCATACACCATCATTCAAAGGGTTGTAAATATTGTTTACAATATCGTCATTAGCACTTTTTTTATAACCATCTATCATACATAGTGATAAAAGATTCATACCTTGGCGAATTACTTTTTCATCTCCACCCTTAAAAGATGAAATTAATCTCAATCGTGTATACACAGAATTGTTATCATCTTCACAGTGGTCGAAAATAACTGAACCACCACGTAGCTCAGTAATATACACTGACAAATGTGCTAAAGCTGTTCTTTTAGCTTCTTCACAACCTGCAACATAAGGTATTGCTGCAACTAAGTTTGCAACTTTGCTTTTTTTGAATCTTTGAAGCTCTTCTTCAGTAAAACGAAAGGTATCAATAACAGCATCAAATACTTCGCTTATAA
>CAYJKA010000181.1:0-3305 GCA_964370655.1 uncultured Treponemataceae bacterium
AGCACAACAATAAATAAGAAAAGGCATTCAGTGGTACCACAGAATGCCTTTTTTTTGTGTTTTTTTGTAAATATTAAAAACTTCTACATATCTTTTTGCATATAATACATCAAAGCAGTTCCCATTAAAGCATGAATGTAAGGCTTTTTTCCCATGTTTTTATAAACTTCACGAACAGGAATAGCCATTGCGCTAACATATTCATCATCATCTAAGTTAAGTTCGTGCGTGTTCTTCAGTTCAGAGGCAAAATATACATGAAGGGTGTTTCTAAAAATGGCAGGATTAGGACTCATAGAACCTAAATGCGAAATAGAGCCAGCCTTGTAACCGGTTTCTTCCAAAAGTTCCCTCTTGGCAGCGAAAAGCGGATCCTCGCCCCTATCAATAACACCGCCAGGAAACTCAATGCTAATCTCTTCGCTTCCATGCCGCCATTGGCGTACCATTAAAAAACATTCCTCGTCTATGCCAAAGTCATCCTTGGACTGCTGCCTATTCAATGTAGCAACGGTAATAACCCAGTCAGGGGCATCAAGAACAACAAATGTAGACTCATCTCCTTCTGGAGAGGTCGAAACTTGTGACATAACATCCAAAATTCGAGTTTCAAAAAGCAGTTCTCGTTTTTTTGTGTCCCATATTAGATTTTTCTCAGTTTTTGACATATTTTTCTCTTGTTTAATAAAATTTGCGTACTTAAGGCTTGTCTTTTCGGCCTACCACATATATAATATATGTAAGGTTTTATGTCAAGGCATATAAATCGAAAAGGAAAGCTGTTTATGGGCGTTCCCCCGTGTACGGGGTCGAGCTTTTCGGGGTTTTATTCGTGCAAAATGCACGAACCGCTTCGCGGCCCCTACAATCTCTAACGCATCGTAACTATAGGCTTTTTCATCAACGATTATCAGGTGGGATGTTTTGGTAATCGATACAGTTCTACTAGGCAGGAGGATTATATGGCTATTATTGCAATTTCAAGACAGGTAGCAGCACTCGGAGATGAGGTGGCTAGCGAATTAGCAAAAAAACTACATTACAAATTTATCGATCGAAAAGAAATAGAAAAACGCATTATCGAATTAGGATTCCCTCAAGAAAAACTTGAAAAATACGATGAAAGAAAACCTGGTTTTTTTGCATCGTTAGCAAAAGATAGAGATGAGTACCTAGACTATCTTCAAACTGCAGTATTAGAAGCTGCGGCAGATGGAAATTGTATTCTAATAGGACGCGGTGCATTTGTTATCTTAGAAAATGTTCCTAATTTGTTATCAGTTCGCTTTGTTGCAAAAGAAGATATTAGAGTGCAAAGACTTATGGATGAGTTTAATTGGGATGAAAAGCAGGCCATGAAACGAATTGAAGAAAGCGATGTAAATAGAATTGGTTTTCATAAAAGCTTTTTTAATTTGTCTACTGATGACTCTTCATCTTTCCATATGGTGTTAAATACGGGTGTTTTCGATAAAGAAACTGCAGCAGGTATGCTTTCTAAGATGGTTAAAGAACTTATTACACCGCAAATGGAAAAAGAGGGTACTAAAAAAATGGCAGAGCTTTTAGAGGCTCAAAAACTTGTAAATAAACTTATATTTGAACATAAATTAAATATTAACTTTTTACGAGCTGTTATCGATGGCGATACAGTTACATTACAAGGTATTGCGGATTCAGGTGTGCTAGTTGAAAAAGCCAGTGCAATTACAAAAGAAATAATGCCCGAAAAAAATGTAGAATCAGCAATTAGTATCGTTCAAGACTTTAAGGCGTACCCATAGTACATGAGCGATTTATTTGACATAGTATCAATAATACTAGTTATTAGTATTGCACTTACATTTGGCTTCCTTGTAAAGTGGCTTTTATTGTGTTTTTTTAAGAGGGTTGAAAAAGGTACTCCTTTATGGCATAAAAAACGGCACTTTATGGAAGCCTGTTGTGTTTTTTTTAGTGTATGTATAGCTTGTGTTGCAGTAATTTTAATTGCAACAAATTGGAAAGTTATTTTTAATAATTTTTTACCAGAAGACATTTTATATTATAGCGTTTTGTTTTCGGCCTTTTTTATTGCAACTATATTGTTTAGGGTGTTAGCACCTGTTATTTTAGGAATCTATGTTATCTATTGTGGTATTTTTGCAGTGCTGTTTATTCATTCATATTCAAGTCTTCCTAAAGACTTTGCAATAAGCGTTTCAGAAGGGGAAGTTGTGATGTGTCAAACGGTAACATTGTCTCATAAAAACCTTCTTCCTTTTTCACGATATTGGGTGTCTGATCCAAAAATAATATCAAGTACAGATACCTCTGAGGCTTTATTTGCAAATTCTGTGGACAAATTTGGCAGCGAATCAGTAATTGGTGGAGTTATTAATCTCTTTTCGAGTTTAATTTTAGAAAAAGATGTAGGCGTAAAGCCTTTGTTTATCGAAAACAATACCACAGGAACAGAAACTACAGATAGGTATTTTTCTGTAATAGTTGAGAATTCAATAATTACTAGCGCGAATTTATAATATCGTTGGTTTACATTTTAGAAATTTGCTGCTATAATTAAGAAATGAGAACAGCAGATGCATTTACATGGGTGAGAATAGCTTTCGCCCCAATTTTTTTTATTTTATATATGATACCTCAATGGACAGGGAGCTTAGGTGCTCTTTCTGTGTATGTGTTATGGCCATTGCTTATTTTTGCAGAATTTACAGATTTTCTTGATGGATTTTATGCTCGAAAACACAATGAAGTAAGTGACTTTGGAAAGTTTTTTGACCCCTTTGCTGACGTAATTTTACATTTAACAGCTTTTTTCTGTTATGCAGCAAGTGGTTATATGCCAATGTGGGCACTTCTTTTTATTGTTTTACGTGAAGTATCAATACAATTTGTACGTTTAATGGCACAAAGAGACGGCCTTGTAATGGGTGCTGCAATGGGTGGAAAAATAAAAACAGTGTTATATATAGTAGCTGGAATGTTTTCATTCTTAATTGAAAGCCTTTTTCGATTGGGTGTTGGAGAAAAAATTCCAGTTGATATCCTGTTTACCGTAAATATTTCGCTGTATGTTGTATGTGTCTTGGCATCTTATGCATCATTTGCTCATTATTTAGTGTTATTTTATAAGGCAAAAAAACATATTTAAGTACAAAACACTGAAGAATGTGTTAAAAATGGTGAATAATTTTCTTGCCTTTTAGTAAAAAAAGCAAGAAAGAGAAGCGCAAAAGTATCAAATAATGTAATAAAAGCACAAAAATGCCGTTGTTTTGCAAGAAAAGACAAAAAAACGCAAAAAA
>CAYJKA010000182.1:0-3298 GCA_964370655.1 uncultured Treponemataceae bacterium
GCAGATGGAAAATCTATCCACCTATGGGAAAATATGGTAATTGAAGATCCATCATATATTTATGATAATTATGATGATGTTAGACCGTTTGTTGTTGCAACAAAGGGAAATGCAAACTAACATAGAATTATAGGTATTTTCGGTGGCTGTAATTTTTACAGCCACCTTTCACATAGGACTTTTACTAAAAATTATGATTGATACTATAAAAAATACCTCATTTAATAAAATAGGAAACAGATGCAAGTCATATTTTGCAAAACCAGAGAATATAGTAACAGTGGTGTTTACTATTTTACTAGCCTCTGCAGTATTGCTTCCTTTGCTTACATTTTTACTTGATTCTTTTGTAGTTCACAGTGGAGAAGTAAGGCGAACTGGCTTATCTGAGGATAGCTTAACTTTACAGCACTGGTACGATATTTTATTTAATGAGCGATACGATTACTCAAAAGCCGTCTTTTGGAAACCCTTAGCAAACTCTCTTGTTATGGCATTAACCTCCTGTATGATAAGTGTTTTTATTGGGGGCTTTGTAGCATATTTTGTTACAAGGACAGATTTACCGTCTAAGAAATTTATTAGTGTGGTATTTATTTTTCCTTATATTATGCCTTCTTGGTCTATAGCTATGTTTTGGGAAAACTTTTTCAAAAATAGTAGCGTAGATGCGGCTTATAACCAAGTTGGAATGTTAGAAAGTTTAACTGGAATACGAGTTCCAGAAAGTATGGTGTATGGATATCTTCCTATGGCTATGTGTTTAGGAATACACTACGCACCGTTTGCCTATATTCTTATTGGCGGAATACTGAGGAACATGGATGCAAACCTTGAAGAAGCTGCCGTTATCTTAAAGGCAAGTAGGCTTAAAATATTACGAAAAGTTACACTACCTATTGTAATGCCTGCGTTAATTTCGACCGTATTATTGGTGTTTGCTAGTAGTATGAGTAGTTATACCGTTCCTACATTTTTGAACAAAAATAATAGCTTTAATGTATTATCAATACAAATGAAAACAAACTTAACCGCATCTGGAACTATGGGGCAAGGTTTTTCAATTGCAGTTGTAATGATTTTACTTAGTATTGTTATTATGTCTATAAATAACTTGTATACAGGAAAGAGAAAGTCTTTTACTACCGTTACGGGTAAGTCTGGTCAAGTGTCACTTGTAAAACTTGGCTCTCTAAAGTACGTTCTTGCAATAATTATAATTGCGTATGTAACATTCATTGCATTAACACCGCTTTTAAGCTTTGCCTTGGAAAGTTTCTTATACACTCCTGGCGACTACAGCACATTAACACTTGATTATTGGCTTGGTGCAGGTCCTTTTGAGAATAGGGTTTCTGGCTCTAGCGCTGGGATATTGCGTAATTCCACTATTTGGATTGCCTATGCTCGAACATTACTCTTGTCTTTAATTGTTTCTCTTATAGCGGGTACATTTGGTATTTTAATAGGATATGCTGTTGCTAAAAAAAGAAAGTCTAAACTTTCAAACTTTTTAGGAAGCTTAGCATTTTTCCCGTATCTAATACCTGCAATTAGTTTTGGTGCCATTTATTTAAGCTTGTCATATGCCAATGGTTTTACATGGTTAAATGGTTCTTTTATGTTACTTGTATTAGTTGGGTCAATTAAGTTTTTACCATTTGCTTCAAGAAGTGGAACAAACGCTATGTTGCAATTATCTGGTGAAATAGAAGAAGCTGCGGTTTTGGTTGGCGCATCATGGTTTAAAAGAATGACAAGAATTCTTTTTCCTATACAAAAATCAAGTTTTATTAGTGGCTACTTATTGCCATTTAGTTCATGTATGAGAGAAATGACACTGTTTGTACTTATTGCATCAAGTGGTTCCATTTTGACAGTAGTATTAGAAGATTTTACAAAATATGGGGTGCAACAAATTGCAAACGGTATTAACTTAATCATTATAGTTTCTGTACTAGGGTTTAATTTAATTATAAACAAACTTACTGGTGCATCAGTAGATAAAGGAGTTGGAGGCTAAGTATGCCAAAAATAGTATTAAAAGATGTTAGTAAACGATGGGGTGATTTTGTCGGAGTAGACAAACTAAATATGACCATTGAAGATAGAGATTTTGTGACATTATTAGGTCCTAGTGGATGTGGGAAGACTACTACGCTTCGAATGATTGCGGGGCTTGAAACGCCAACAGAAGGTAGGATAACAATAGGCGATGTTGTTGTTTTTGATGCCGACGATGGTATTAATATTTCTCCTGCAAAACGAGATGTTGGATTTTTATTTCAAAACTATGCACTATGGCCACACATGACCGTGTACCAAAATATTGCATTTGGGCTTGAGAACTTAAAGTGGAAAAAAGCAGAGATAGATTCTCGCGTAAAAGAAATGCTTGTAATGCTTAAGATAGAACAATTTACAGAGCGTTATCCATCCGAGCTTTCAGGGGGACAGCAGCAACGTGTCGCCATTGCCCGTACATTAGCACCAAAACCAAAGGTGTTATTTATGGATGAACCTTTAAGTAACCTCGATGCAAAACTCCGCTTAGAAATGAGAACAGAATTAAAACGTTTGCACCTCGATACAGATTCAACATTTGTGTATGTAACTCATGACCAATTAGAGGCAATGACACTTGCGACAAAGGTTTGTTTAATGGATACAGGGGTACTGCAACAATATGATCCTCCGTTAACTACCTATAATAGTCCTAACAATCTGTTTGTGGCAGATTTTGTTGGAAACCCAACAATGAATTTCATACAAGCAAAAGCAGAGAAAAAAGGCAGTGATGTTCTCATTTCAATGCTTGGTAAATCATTTAAGTTTTATGATAATGATTCATCTTCTTCTATTGAAGTTGAGGATATAATTGTTGGAGTTCGCCCAGAATATATGCTTATAGAGGATAAAGGAATTGAGGCAACGGTATACTCAACTCTTCCATCTGGAATGGAAACTACAGTAAGGCTACAAATAGGAGAAGAACTTCTTACTTCGGTAGTTTTTGGTGACATTGACTATAAGGCGAACGAAAAACTCTACTTTAGTTTTAAAGGGAATAAAACTATACTCTTTAATAAGTCTACCGGAGAAAAAGTAGCTCAAGGTAAATTAGAATGTGAATAGGACTTTCTCCAAACTGTCGAACTAAAAAGTGAAAAAAAGAAAATAGATAAGGTTTTAAAATAGACGTACGGTAAAAGGTGCGTCTATTTTTTTCTCCTTGCTTTTTTTGTATTTCTTGTATAGTATATCAATCTATATGTGCTGAATACATATAGAAGGAGAA
>CAYJKA010000183.1:0-3284 GCA_964370655.1 uncultured Treponemataceae bacterium
GTGAAGATAACTCAAGTTTTTTTAGAATTGCCGTAATACTAAAAGACACTGTAGAACCAGAAGTGTATCAAAAAGCAGTAGAGTCCGTGTATCAAAGATTTTCGTTCTTCTTTGTTCGTCTTAGACGTGGTGTTTTTTGGAATTACTTGGAAGAAAACAGAGACTTATGCGTAGTGAGCGAAGAAAGAGATTTACCCTGTTCTCCTATGCAGGCTGTAAAAGGAAAGAGTAATTTAATACGCTTTTTGTATTACCAAAATAGGCTGTCTATTGAAGCCTCTCACATTATTACAGATGGAACCGGATGTTTGGAGATTCTAAAGGCAGTTGTCTTTTCTTATATCAAGCTTCTTGGTAACGATATTGATGGTGAGGGGAAAATACTATCACTGGAATCAATTCCTACAATTAAAGATTATGAAAGTAGTTTTTCACGATATGCACAAACCTTTGTTAAGTCCAAGGTAGCTAAAAAACCTTTGCAAAGAGCAGCATACAGGATAAAGGGGTTTGCGCCTCTAGAGATTGGAACTCATGTTGTTACGGCTCTTGTATCAACTCAAAGTGTAAAAAATGTATCAAAAAAATATAACACAACTATAACAGGCTTTCTTTGCTCTTTGCTAATGTTTGCTATTTACTCTTCTCGAATAAAGTATGAAAAAAATAAACGGCCTCTGGTTGTTGCAATGCCTGTAAACTTAAGAAGCTTTTTCCCTTCATCGACGCTTAAAAACTTTTTTGCAGTCCCGAATGTAAGTTATAATTTTACACATAATTCTACTTTTGAAGAGGTCGTAGAAAGCATAAACGCTCAAATGAAAACAGTTTTTGCGAAAGAAAATTTAGAGCAAGAAATTACTCGATATACTAATTTTGAATCTCAGGGCATTTCTGCTTTCGTTCCTCTTGCAATAAAAAACGCATTAATACGACTTGGCTTTTCACTTTTTGGTGAATCAAAGAAAACTCTAACCCTAACAAACTTAGGTATTCCAGATTTTCCTCAGGGGTTAAAACAACACATTGAACATATTGAAACAGTTTTATATCCAACCCGGCTTAGTCCTATAAACGGTGCTATTGCATCTTTTGGAGACACGCTCAGTATTTCTTTTAGTTTAGCTATATCTGAAACTGATATATTAAGATCCTATTTTAAGCTTTTACAAAAATATACTGAAAGCCCTGTTTCTGTTTATTCAACAAAAAAGGATGGCAAGAAATGATTTGTAAGTCATGTAATCTCACTGTTTTAAGTTCTACACCTTATTGCCCTTTATGCCATGTTCCGATAGCAATTGATGGTGAGAGCAATACTGATAATGTAATGGTAAAGGTTCAATACCCAGAATATGAGGCTAAAAAAAAGAGATTGGTTTCAAAATCTATGAGCTTTTCTGCGATAACACTTAGTGTTCTATGCGGGTTTATAAATATTTTTACATATAAATATTATGGCTTTGCATGGTCCATTATTGTAATTAGCTGCATCGTTTGCGCTCATAAATCTGTTTTTACTTGGGTTTCATCAATTAAAAATTCTGGGTCAAAAATTGTTTCGCAGTTTTTTTTGTTATCGCAATTGGTATTGCTTATTGATATTGTAATGGGGTATTCAGCATGGGCATTGTCGTATGTTATTCCATGGTTGTCGGTAGCAACAACTTTTGTTATTACTGTGGTTGCACTAATAAATAAGAAAAATTATACAGCATATTCTGGTCAGCTAATGGCATCCTTTTTTGTGTCTGGATTATTGGCCTTGCTTGCAGTTTTTCCTTTAACCACAGAAAAGTGGGGCCTTTTGGTGGCATTGCTTTATTCTTTGTTTACGCTACTCGCCCTCTATATTTTTTCACGGGCACAGCTAAAAAATGAAATAAAAAAGCGATTTCAGCGTTAAGTTTATAAGATATTGTAACTTTTTACTGTTAAAATTGTTCTTTTAGTATAGAAGCCTTTAGGCGACAGGATTGTTTTTCTCTGTAGGACACTTTTGCTGATTTATACTCGGCCGTTGTCTTACAGAGCTTTTTTATGCGAGAAGCATGTTTTCATTATATGAGCATTTTAGGTAATCGGGACTACTGTAATAAACATTCGAGTTAAAATTTGAAACAGCATCACTTATGAAAGAAGAAAATACATCGGTTATCGCTTTTTCAGCTTGTTTGTCTTTCATTGTTGATAAAATTAAGCGTTGATATAACCTTCCAATTGCAGTAACAGAGGGAACATCGTATTTGCACGTAGTTACGGTATCAAAAGTACCTTCCTGTATATTGTATTTTTCAATCCATTCATCGCTAACTTGCTCAAAGCTTAAGCAATGATTCACGCTTGCAAGGTTTAACTCGTGGGTAATGTCATCGGTAGAAAACTTTGCGATAACATCTTGGCGATGATTTTTTGTTGCTCGTGCAATAAATTCAATTATAGTACAAAAGAAAAATATATCGTCATCTCTGTTTTTACTCATGAATTGTCCTTGATACTGATTATGCCATAAGTAAGATAAACCTTCAATAAAAATGGCGGTTTTTGGGTAAGTAGGGAGAGATTCTTCATGAGTATTAACCTCGTAGCACCGTCGCCCTCGTCGGGTGCTACGAGAAATGCCAATTGCGCCATGGGATCGCCTGCGGTATCCTTTTGCACCGCTAAGGGACATGGCTTGCCATGTCCGTAGTAAAGCAAAAGATACAAGCAAGAGCCCGGCCGCCGTTAGGCGGGGCGCCAATAACCACTTGATAAAAAAATCACTATATGATATAGTCAAATTCTCTTGAATTTATTTGGAGATTATGATATGATTACAAACACAATTATTGTTATTGCAGTAGTACTGTTAGTAGGTCTAGCAGTGTATATACAAATACGTAAGGCAAAAAAAGGTTCTTCATCGTGCGGTTGCGACGGTGGATGTTGTTCTACTAAGAACAGTCCCGAAGATTCTTCTTTTAGTTCCAATGCAAAAAAACTTGTACTTAGTATAGATGGAATGCATTGTGGACATTGCCAGAAAAGCGTATCAGAGGCACTTAATTCCCTCGATGGAGTTTCTGCAACGGTTGATTTAGAAAACAACTGTGCAAATGTAGAGCTTTCCAAAGATGTGCCCGAAGCCGATTTAATTGAGGCTGTATCCGCTAAAGGATTCGAAGTTACTGCTGTTAAAGCTGTCTAGGTATTTTAGACGGTAAAAATTACTTTTATAAAGAGAAGAAATTATGGCTACAAAAAGAAATCCGCGCTTTAAAGAATGCCGAAAATTAGGTGTT
>CAYJKA010000184.1:0-3258 GCA_964370655.1 uncultured Treponemataceae bacterium
TTTTTACTTATGAAGCATCTGCCATGATGGTAAAAACTTCTATAGAAACGTTACTTGCATTTTCAAATGGTACAGAATGTAGCTTTGAAGTGTAAATAATAAAGATGTATGTCATTGTTTTACCTTTAATCAATGACATATGTTTTATTTGAACGAAGAAGCTCTTGAAAATCTTCAGTTTTCATAGGTTTTTCAAAGAAATAGCCCTGTGCATAATCGCAGTTTAGGCTTTTTAGCCATTTCACTTGTTCCACAGTTTCAACGCCTTCACTTACAACTTTCATATTGAGCTGCTTTGCCATTTTTATTACGGTATCAACAACAATAGAGCCTCTCTCTTCTGTAATATTATAATCTAAAAACGCTTTGTCGAGCTTTATAGTATCAGCTACAATTGCATTTAACCTATTTAAAGAAGATTCCCCAGCTCCAAAATCGTCTATAGATAACTGGAGCCCAAAATCTCGCACTTGTTTTGCTTTTTCAATTAGCACTTTTTGGTCTAAGGTAGTGGCACTTTCAGTTATTTCAATTTCTAATTTTTGAGGATCAACCTTGTATTTTTTTATTATATTAAAATACTCAACAGGGAAACAATCATCAAATAAGGTAACTGTGGAAACATTAACTGATATTAAAGGAACAGAAAGATCTCTATCATTTTGAGTAATAAATTTACATACTTCTTCAAATACACGTAAATCTAAATTTACAATAAATCCGTTTGACTCAAATATACCTATAAAAACATCAGGGGTGCTAACCATAGTATTGTTTTCATCAAACCATCGAACAAGTGCCTCTGCCCCGCCAATTTGAAAAGAGTCAAATAGTATTTTAGGCTGGTAAAAAACTTTAAATTCATTATTTAACAATGCATCTTTCATTCGATAAACAATATTTGTTTTTAATTGTATTTCCTTTTCAATTTCCTCATTGTAGACATTATATGTAATACCATATTTATTTTTACCTTTTGTGTGTGCTGCAACAGCATGGTCAATAATAGTATCTATAGCAAGAGCCATATCATTTATAACACATATCCCAAATGATAAGCTTAGATTATAGTTTTCACCCATTACAGACTTAATTGCCACACTAATATAGTCATCACAAATTTTAGATATTTTTGTACTCTCATCGATTCTGTGAAGTATAACAAATTGATCTGCAATAATTCTACTAATTAGTGTTTCAGTTCCCTTATAGGCAATATCCAATGCTCTAGCTACAGCTTTTATTACCAAGTCTCCTTTATTTTTGCTATAAATAGCATTTATTGTGCGAAACCCATCTATATCAAAAACAATTACCTCATAGTCCCCTTCTTTTGCGGACTGTAATACCAACTTTGCAGTCTCTGAAAAATTATACGGCGATATCAATTCTGTTAAAGTATCATTATTAATTATTTCTAATATTGCGCTCTTTCGCTTATACTGATGATAAAAAATAATACTAATTATTACTAAGAGTATTAATAAAACAATTGAAATTAGAAGCACAAAGTATTCTTTAATAAAGCTCAAAGCAGAATATTCTGGCAAAAATCTTACAGATTGCATAGAAACAATTTCATCAAGAGTAGTTTGCTCTATATGCTCAAACATTATGTTAAAAGCACCAAGATACTCTGTAAGATATTCAGACCTACTTGAAAAAAAGACTCTTAGAGGAAGCGTTAAACCTGTACTCTGAATTAGGTGTTTTTCATCTCCCAGTACAGCTTGTGCAAATTCAACTCCATTTTCAGTCGCAAGAATTCCCTCTACGTCACCAGTAATATATGCATCAAAAAGACTTTCAAACAAATCAAAAGATTTTAATGTATTACTTGGGTATCTTCCTTCTACATCATGGTAATCTATGGTGATATAATTTAACATTCCAAGGGCACTGTGATAATTTTCTGAAAGAATTTGCTCAATATTATTTGTGCCAGTAAAAAGCATTAAAGGCAAATTCATAAATGCCTCTGTTGGAGTATAGTGGCTCATTTCATGCTCAATATCACCAGTTGCTGAAATAATCATATCAAAGTTTTCATGAGAGCTATTCGGCATATTATGATTGTAAGGAACATACTCAATTGTGAATCCATATTTTTCCGCTAGCATATTCATTATATCTACATTAATTCCATCAGCTTCCCCATTTTCATTAGTAAATTGAATAGGCTGGTGATGGTCTATATAACCACATACTAAGGTTTTACTTCTCAAAAGATCTAATTCCCTTTGAGTTAAAGAGCGCCTTGATAAGTTTTTTGCTCCATAATACTTTATTTGTAATTCTTCAAAAAAGTTACCATCTGCAGAAACAGATAATCTCATAGCAGTTGCTAGGTCTTCAGCTAATTGACCTTGGTTTTTACCAGTTAAAAAATAGAGATCAAAAACTTCTAGGCTTAATACCATACGTAGATCAGAGGCATTGTTATTTATAGTTGTAATAAGATAAAAATCTGCAGGGATATTAATAAAAGAATCTATATCACCTTTAAGATAGGTTACAGTTATATTGTTTTGTGCACAGTATGCATCTAAGTATTTTTCGTACGGATTTCCTTCATAAGTTGCAACGGTTTTCCCATTGATTGATTTTGGGTTATCATAATAAATATTATTGCCTTTTGTTGCTAAGATAAGCTGTGTTGTTGCAACTATTTTTGGTACATAGAGAAATCTTTCTCTATATAAATCACTATCAAAGGAAAAGCCCAATAAATCAATATTACCTTCTTCTAAAGCTACAAGGGCATCCCAGTAGTTATATTCAAAAAATTCAAACTCAAAGTTTGAATAATGTTCAGCTCGCTGTAAAATTTCATAGCCAAAGCCTTTACTGTCTAAGGATGTAATATCGTCAATAATCCCATAGTTTTTATCATAACCAACTCTAATAGTAGTTTTAGTACTTTCAATTTCGTTGGCTACAAGACTATGAGAAAGTATAATTAACGTGAGAAATAAAGATATAGATATACGTATACTACGTATTCGTGTTGTCATCTTTTTATCCTGTACAATAACATTTTTAATTCTACCTTATATTCTAACACATATTAACCAATAGTCAATTGATTTTCGAAGCATTTTTCATTATTTTTTACCAAGAAAATATTAGAAAAAGATATTTTGAAATAATTTTATGTATCAGGTATAGTTGAAGATATAAATATAACATCCACAAAGATAAAAGGTTACGCCATGTAAAAAAATTATATCAACCTTGAAATTCTTTCAATATTTTTTA
>CAYJKA010000185.1:0-3255 GCA_964370655.1 uncultured Treponemataceae bacterium
AAAGATGCTATAGACACTGTTATGGAACAATGCGAACTGTGGGCAGATAATACTGAGTTCTAGCCTACTTCTTCCCACTTCTTTTTATCAATTGTCTAAGTTTATAAAAAACCCTGAAAGAAAGGTGGCCTGCGTTCTTAAAAGTTATTAGCCTTGCATTTTTCATGCTTTCAACTGTTTTTACAACTGAATCATACGATATTTCAAAGTCTTTTGTTCCTTGTAAAAAAGTAACAGGACAAGTAATTTCAGAAAGATCAAAACCCCAAGGTTTAACTTGCAAAAGTGCTTCTTGCCCCATATGAAGGCCTTCATTTTGAAATGAATCTAAAAAGTCTGATGTTTGTCTTGCTTGTGCTGAAAAAGCAGGTGCATAAATATTGTACATCCTGATACCTGCCTCTTTTTTTGTCATGCTGCGAATATCTGTAAAAAAATCTTGATTTTCTTTTGAAAATAAATCCATGTGTTCTTTTTTGTATGCCTCTGTCATTCCTACTGCAATAATTGATTCTTTTACCCTTGAGCCAAAATACTTTGCAACGGCATGAGCATAGGGCGCACCAGCAGAAATTCCAACCACGCTAAACTCATTTATTCCAAGAAAATCAAAAAGGCCATCTAATTTTTTTGCATAATCTAAAACTTCTTCCATTTCAAAATATGTACTAGCACCATATCCTGGGCGGGCAATAGCTATGACCCTTTGAGGAAGGTTATTAAACATCTTAAAAAAGCTCGATTGAAGGCTAGATACCACACCTGCAAAAACAACAACTGTATTTGCCTTGGCTTTCCCAAATTCTGCATAAGAGATTGTTATATCCCCAAGATCATAAGACCCAAATTTCATATTATTATTTCCTTTTTAATTATGCTTTTCGTTCTTTTTGTCGACTCTTCTTAAAATCATACATTTTGCTGTCGGCTAAATCAATTAAGCCATCAATTGAAAGATTATTACTCTCATCTACTTCAACAACTCCATAGCTTATAGATGTTTCATAAGGTTTTTTATTGCGCCCCTTAAGACTCATTACCCTATTATAGCAAGAATCTGCACGCTCCATTGCCGAATACCCCTTTGACTCATTTCCAACAATAAGAAACTCATCTCCCCCAATACGCGCTATTGTATCATAAGGAAAGGATTCTTTTATACATTTTGCAGCAGTCTTAATATACCAGTCCCCTTCTTCGTGCCCAAAAGTATCATTTACTATTTTTAATCCATCTAAGTCAAGATATATTACATAACAAGTTTCTTTTTTTTCTAAAAATTTTGCTAATTTTTTTACAACAATGCTTTTTACATAGAAACCTGTAAAAAAATCGGTTTTTGCTTCTGCTTCAAGCTTAGAAATAGTAAGGTTTTCTGTTTTTATTTCAGCCGTGGTGTCAACATAGGTGTCTGTTGCTTCTTTTAGTCTTCCATAAATATATACGATAAGCATAATTACGATAAAACTTATGTGCGCAAAAATTCCTGTTCTTATTTGATATATCGGATTAAACCGAACGCTTTCAGTTTCTACAAACATTGTTGGTATGCTAACCAATTGAATAACACATACAGAGGCCAATAATGCACAGGCTAGTTTAAGACTAATTCTATTAGATGCAATATGTTTTATTATTTTTGAGTTCAAAAACTTACTTGAAATTAAATTATAGGGAAACAAGACAAGAAAGGTACATATCATTATCATGACCCTGTTTTCTTGACTTTTCAGCATATCTACAACTTGCTGATTCACGTTAAGCGCAAGGATTCCTGTAAACAAGGTTCTAGTAGCAAAAAAATTTAAGGTGAATCCCAAGGCCATTGTAACTGAAAGCAAAAAATCTTGCTTATATAACAATAAAATTTCTATTCCTATCACAATAAAAAATACAAGCCACAAAATTTCCCCATTATAAAAATGTGTAATATAAACAGGAACATAAACGAGAGCACTATTTATTAATAGTATTACTATTAAGTCTCTCATTTTTATCATAGCAGTACCAAACAATTTTGATAAAAAGTAATACGTTGCAGAAGCGTAAGCTATGTATAGTAGAAATAAAAAAATAGTCTCTATTAACATACTAAACGCCTCCTAAATCATAAAATTTTTGCTTATCTTTTTTCATTAGTTCATCAACTATTTCTAAAATCTCACTCCGAGTTCGCTTCTGTTGTTTTTGGTCAAACGTCATAAACCCTAAGTTTGCATATACCGTAAAATTTTCTTTTTCATTTTGTTGACTAATAAGCAGCCTAATACGCGAAATAATAGTATTTAAAAATTCATCTGTTACATCAGTAAGGATAACTACAAACTCATCTCCGCCAACGCGTGCACAAAAATCATCTTCTCTAACCGCTTTTTGAAAAGCATCTGCAACCCCCACAATATACCGATCTCCAATCTTGTGCCCATAGGTATCATTTACAGACTTTAAAGCTGCAAGGTCTGCGTATATTACAGCAAAGGGATTATTATCTTCCTCACATAATTCATCTAATTTATGATAAACAAACCGCTTGTTATACAAAGAAGTTAAATCATCTGTGTACAATTTGTATTCTGTAGCTTTTTTTCTTTCAATAACCCGCCCGTGCAAGGAAACTGCCTCGTCTGCCTTTCTCTTATATGGATGAAGAACTAATATGTATGTATTAACAAAAAATAAGCAGTAATACATTATTAAAACAAACACAACTGTAGCAATAGAAGCAACAAAAAAGGGCACGCTAAATGTATTATCATTTAATACCCAAGAGTCAACAAGAATTACTCCAAACAAAAGAGAGCTACTTACACCCATAATTTCTGAATACCCTCTTGCAGTAGAAACAGCCAATAATCTCTTTGCTGAGAGAAACTTTTTTGCTAAAAATAACACGCCTATTAACACTGCGTATGAAACAGTTAAAACAGAAAAAAACAATGTAGTATCTGAAAAAATATCAGAAATTGATATGTCAAAAATAGCACTAGTGCAAATAAGTGCAAGAAAATGTATGGAAGCTAGGTTTATCAAATAACTAGATGCGCCGAACAATATTTGCCTAAAAGGAGCCTTTGATGAAAACGAAAAGAAAAATATATATAAGCCAAATGAAAACATATATAATGAAAAGAATGTAAAGCCCATAAAATATGCAGAAAAGAATAAAATAGTATTAACAATTGGTATTATAACAATAGCACTAGTCCGCTTTGTTGCATATTTAAGCAGGGGAATTGCAAAATGAAAAATTAAAAA
>CAYJKA010000186.1:0-3246 GCA_964370655.1 uncultured Treponemataceae bacterium
TTTAGGAGAAGAAAGTGTTTCAATCATTTTATGACACTATTATTGCAGGAGATAGGTGGATTCTCCTTTTTGAAGGGTTGGGAACAACTCTTCTTATAGCAATTACAGCTATAGCTATTGGTACCGTTTTAGGCGCTATTTTTGCAATTATGAAAATTTCAAAAAACTCTTTTATTAGAGGAATTGCAACACTTTATACTACCGTTATTCGTGGTATTCCTTTAGCTACTCAATTAATGATTTTTTACTTTGTTATTTTTGCTCCATTGGGATTAGATAGATTATTAGTGGCAATTCTTGCATATGGTATTAACTCTGGGGCATACTGTACTGAAATTTTTAGAGCAGGGATACAGGGCGTAGATATTGGACAAATGGAAGCAGGAAGGTCTTTAGGTCTTACACGCAGACAAACTCTTATAAAAATTATTTTTCCACAAGCTGCAAAAGCTGTGCTTCCTACCTACACAAGTGAATTTATTGTTTTGGTAAAAGAAACTTCAATTGTAAGTTTTATTGCTGTAATGGACTTAACAAAGGCCGGCGATATGATTCGAAATGCAACATATAATGCTTGGTTCCCTCTTATTAGTTGTGCTGTTTTATATTTAATTATGACACTAGGGTTAACGAAGATTTTTGCAGCTCTTGAAAAGAAAATGGCAAAAAGTGACAGGGGGTAAATAGATGGACATGATTGAAGTAAAAAATCTGGATAAACATTTTGGCGACCTGCATGTATTAAAAGATATTACAGAAACAATTAGACAGGGGCAAAGGGTAGTAGTTATTGGACCATCTGGCTCTGGTAAAAGTACCTTTTTGCGTTGTTTAAATCGTTTAGAAGAACCTACTGGCGGTCACATTATTTTTGAAGGTTCAGATATTACAGATCCTAAAACAGATATTAATGCGTTAAGAAGAAAAATGGGTATGGTTTTTCAACATTTTAATCTATTCCCACATTTAACAGTTTTGGAAAATATAACACTAGCGCCTTTAACGCATAAGCTAATGACAAAAGAACAGGCTAATGAAAAAGCTCTTGCGCTTTTAAACAGAGTTGGACTTGCCGATAAAGCAGGCGAATACCCTTCTAGGCTTTCTGGTGGACAAAAACAGCGTATTGCAATTGTGCGTGCTCTTGCCATGGAGCCCGATGTAATGCTTTTTGATGAGCCAACAAGTGCTTTAGACCCTGAAATGGTAGGTGAAGTTTTAGAAGTTATGAAGCAACTTGCAAAAGAAGGCATGACAATGGTTGTTGTAACCCATGAAATGGGCTTTGCACGTGAAGTTGCAGATGAAGTGTATTTTATGGATGAAGGAATTGTTGCCGAAAAGGGAAGTCCAGAACAAATTTTTGGAAAGCCAAATAATTTAAGACTACAACAGTTTTTACAGTCAGTTTTATAGTATTAAAAGTGCAGTTTTTACTGCACTTTTTTTTATGATATGGTATACTAAATAATGTAATTTTTACATACAATAACAGGAGTTTTTATGATAACAACACTACGGCAAAAGTTAATGAACAGCAAAAAGGGATTAAACATTTGTCTTTCACTTTTTTGGATTTTATCTTATTTATTAAATCCAATAGCAATTAATCCAACCTTTTCTTCAAGTGCTTGGACGCTGCTTTTAATGGTAACTTCATTTTTGATAATAAATTCACTTGATGTTCTTAAATTATTAAACTTGCCAGCGATAGCAGAAGGTAAGGAAAAAGTTGATTTTACCCCAGTTATTAAAAGGGCAAAAAAACGCTTTGCAGTATTGGTTTTTTTCTGGGCAATGTTTATATTAGTTTCTATTGCCTCTACTGCCTTTTTTAATTACAAAGCATATAGAGATCAATTTGGAAATCCTGTTGAAACCGATTTTTCAAATGATGTTCAACTGGTTGATTTGAGCCAAGTTCCTATTGTAGATAAAGCCTTGGCAAAAAAACTGGCTGATAGAAAATTGGGTGAAGATCCAGGATTAGGTTCTCAAGTATATGTGGGGGAACCTGTTATACAGCAAGTAAACGGGGAACTTGTTTGGGCTGTGCCACTTTTACACTCTGGGTTTTTTATGTGGTTAAACAACATGGAAGGTTCTCATGGGTATATTAGGGTTTCTGCAACAGATTTGCAGGATATAGAGCTAATAAAAACTCCCATAAAGTATCAGCCAAATTCATATTTTTTTGATGATATTGATAGATGGGTTCGACTCCTTAAGGGAAAAGCTTTTACAGGGTTAACAGACTATTCATTTGAAATATCAGATGATGGCGATGCGTATTGGATTATTACAACATATGAAAATAAATGGCTTTTTTCACTACCTGAAGCAACTGGGGTAATGACTTTAAATGCAACAACTGGTGAAATTACAGAATATGATATGGAAGAAATTCCTTCTTGGGTAGACAGGGTGCAACCAGAAGAGTTTATTATAAACCAAATAAATAACAAAGGTGAATATGTTCACGGGATATTCAATTTTTCTAACCGTGATAAGTTTATGACAAGCAGTCAAACAGCAATTGTGTATTTAGAAGGAAATTGTTTCCTTTTTACAGGTTACACATCTGTTGGTGCAGATGAATCTGCCATTGGTTTCTTTATGATAGACATGGTTACAAAGGAATCAAAGTTATATAGAATAAGTGGAGCCACCGAAATGGCAGGTATGCATTCTGCAGAAGGTGCTGTTCAGCAATTTGGGTATAGAGCAACATCTCCAATTATTATAAATCATAAGGGAGTGCCAACATACTTTATAACTTTAAAAGATAATTCAGGCCTTATAAAGCAATTTGCCTTTGTTTCTGTTGAAAATGTTACATTAGTTGGTGTTGGAGACACAATATCAGAAGCACTAAGAGATTATAATGGAGATTTGGGTTCAACAAATACCTTTGAAACAACAGAAGGGGAACTATTAACAATTAGCTCTACTATTGCAAGAATCAATTCTGAGCCTGGTGAAATAGGGTATACCTATAATTTCATGCTTAATGACATTACAGATACAATATTTTTTGCCTACCAAGATGCTACTCCAGAGCTATCATTAACCATTCCTGGTGATGAAGTTGAAATTGAGTATTACGATTCAGGCGAAGGTTACACAAGAGTATCAAGCTTTGATAATCTTGAAATAAATCCTTAATTAAAGAGGTCTTTTTCTTTAAGGTTAAGAAAAAGAGAGCCAATTAAAAGTAATTCATTTTTCATAGAGATGACTATATAG
>CAYJKA010000187.1:0-3161 GCA_964370655.1 uncultured Treponemataceae bacterium
AGCTACCATCTTGACGTGTTTCTATACATAGTATATACTTTACACATGAACAAAAACTATTTTTATTATTACTACTTTTCTCAAACGCATACAGGAGCAAATCTGTAAAGAGAATAGTACCATAATACTATTTATAGACAAAGGCTCCTAGTAGGGAGCCTTTTTTTTGTGCACCACTGTAAATATGGTACCATTTATAGTGCAAACTTAATCGAACCTCGTAATTGAATGTTTAAAAAGCGTTGCAAGGACTCGTTTAACTTCCTTGCAATGCTACTTAGAGCAGGGAGTGCAGCGAGCTATGGGGTGGGGTTAAGGGGAGGGGGAAACTGCGCGCCGCAATAGCTCGGTTCCCCCTCCCCTAAAAAATATATTTAGAAAAAAGTTCTTGGCTCTTAGCCGAAACAAAACTATTTTTATAAATAGTTTTAAGGAGAAAAAAGATGATTGTTGTACTTAAGCCGAATGTAGAAGAAAGTGAACTTCAAGAGTTCTTAACAATGCTCCATGGGCGTGGACTAGACACACACCTTTCCCGCGGTGAAAACACCACCATTGTGGGGCTTGTTGGCGATACGGTTTCTATAAACGAAAAAAGTTTAGAAATTCACCACCTAGTAAGCAAGGTAATGCGGGTACAAGAACCGTATAAAAAAGCAAACAGAAAGTTTCACCCAGAAGACACACTTGTAACAATTCAAGGAAAAACTAAGGAAAGCAACTTTATTATTGGATCTAACAGACTCGCAGTAATGGCAGGCCCCTGCTCTGTAGAAAGTGAGGAGCAGCTTATGGAAATAGGAAAATCTATAAAGCTGAGTGGAGCTCAGTTTTTGCGAGGGGGAGTATTCAAGCCAAGAACATCACCCTACGCTTTTCAAGGAATGGGCGGAGACGGTATGCGCATCATGGAAGCAGTAAAAAAAGAAACAGGACTTCCAATAGTAACAGAAATTATGGCTATAAAACAATTGGATGAATTTTCAAATGTAGACATAATTCAAATTGGGGCAAGAAATATGCAAAATTTTGACCTCCTAAAAGAACTAGGCACCTGCAATAAACCAATCCTTTTAAAACGAGGCCTTAGTGCAACTATAAAAGAGTTTTTAATGTCTGCAGAATATCTAATGGCAGCAGGAAACAACGATATTATACTTTGTGAGCGAGGGATTAGAACCTTTGATAACTATACAAGAAACTGCCTCGATGTTAGCGCGGTTCCATTCTTAAAAAAAGAAAGCCACCTTCCAGTAATTATTGATCCTAGTCATGCGTGTGGTATGGCATGGATGGTAGAACCCTTGGCAAAAGCAGCAGTTGCAGTAGGAGCCGATGGCCTAATGATAGAAGTTCACAATAACCCTGAATGTGCACTAAGCGATGGAGAACAATCGGTAACACCTTCTGAGTTTGAAAGTATGATGAAAAAGATTTCTGCCTACGCAGCACTAGAAGGAAAAAGTTTATGAAAACATTTGGATTTATAGGACTCGGCCTCATGGGAGGCTCTTATGCAAAGGCTATTAGAAATTGTGCCATAGCCGCAAACCCTTTTATTGACGGGGGAATAAAACTATACGCTTGCGATAAAGATGAAAAAACATTGCAAATGGCAAAAGATGATCGCATAATTGATAAAGGATTTTTACCCAATAATGTAGGCGAAATGCTTTCATTATGCGATGTTGTTTTTCTTTGCCTTTATCCAAAACTAGTTTTAGACTTTTTAATTGAGCACCAAAATAGCTTTAAGCCTGGTGCAATTGTTACAGATATTGCTGGAACAAAAACAGCCCTTGTAGAAGGTCTTGCAAACTTTAAAAGAAGCGATGTAGACTTTATACCTGCACACCCAATGGCAGGGAGCGAAAAAGAAGGCTATTGCCATTCATCTGCAGACATTTTTAAAGGCAGAAATTATATTATTGTGCCAACAGAAACATCAAATAGTGATAACATTCATTTCTTAAAAAATGTTGCCTATGCTATAGGTTTTAAAAAGGTAATTGAAACAACAGCTAAAGAACATGATCATAAAATTGCCTTTACATCTCAGCTATGCCACATAATAGCATCTGCCCTTGTTGATTCTGCAGAAGACACAGGAATAACAGCGTTTGGCGGTGGAAGTTATGAAGATTTAACGCGCATAGCAATGATAAATGCACCTCTTTGGACAGAACTTTTTTTAGAAAATAAAGTAGAACTACTTGAACACATTGACAAGTTTGAAAACTCCCTACTCCATTTTAAGAACCTAGTTAAAAATTCTGATTCTACAACCATGAATACTATTCTTCAAAATGTTCGAGAAAAACGCATAGAGATGAGTGCTAAACATTAGCAAAAAAATAGCACGATGAAGATGGTAAATCCCATTGTGCTATTTTATCACTTTTCAGATGCTTTCATAAAATCAATAAAGTCTTCTACAGGAAGCGGCATAGAATAATAGAAACCCTGAATATATTCACTGCCACAACTAATAAAAAAGTCAGCCTGTTCTTCTGTTTCAACACCTTCAATTACAACTTTTCGCCCCGTGTGTTGAATAGCCTTTAAAAAGAGCCTAAAAAAGTCTTCGTAACTTTCTTTTAGCGTAGCTAATTGAACCAAACTTCTATCAATTTTTATAATTTCAACTGGCAAATGTAATATCATGCTTATATTAGAATAATCAACACCAAAGTCATCAACTTCAAATATGAATCCTTTTTCTTGCATTTCCCTCATTATGCCGCGAATTAAACCGGCATCACCAATAAGAGTGCGTTCGGTAATTTCAATTTTTATTTGACTTGGTGAAATATCATACATTTCCAAAATAACCATTATTTTTGAAACCAAATCATGCTCTAAAAATTGCGCATAAGGAAAATTTATAGAAACAGAACTATTCTCAAATTCTTTTCCACATCGACTAATCAAATATCGTAAATCTTGGCAAACCTTTTCTATAACAATATAGGTCATGTTTACAATAAGGCCTGTTTCTTCTGCCAAAGGAATAAACTCATCTGGAAACACAGTCCCAAAATTGCTCTTCATTCTTACAAGAGCTTCAGCTCCAGTAAATTTCTTTTTTCTGGTTGAGTAAATTGCCTGATAGTGCATTTCAAAGCCATCATTTTCAATAGCATCTTTTATCCTATCAATAA
>CAYJKA010000188.1:0-3123 GCA_964370655.1 uncultured Treponemataceae bacterium
ATATACTATTGTACCACCAAATATGCTAATCATGGCATTTTTTTTCCACAAATGCACAATAATTGTAAATAAACAACCTGCAATATGCGCTAATCCATAGGGTTTAGATGAAAAGTCAATTGCTTGTAAACTGTAGACAATGAGAATTGACATTACCATAGGAGGAAGGTATTTCCCAACGTAATTAAAAAGAGGGGGTGGCTCTCTTTTAGAAAAAAATGCAAAAGGAAAGTAGCGAAGAGAAAACGTTATTAAAGCCATAATAGGAACGCTAATTAGTGCTTGGGTAATTGATAAAGATTCATTAGCCATTAATTTTCTCCTTTTGTGCTCGTTCAATAGGCTTTTTCATAAGAATTAAAAATGCAATTCCAAAAGCTATGCCTGCAATAAGCATATTGCTAGGTCCCACAATAATTAGTGCAAGTAGTGCGCAAGCTCCCCCAATTATTGAAGGAATTGGGTTTTTTGTAGATTTGAGTTGGTCTATTAATAGCACAATAAAAAGAGAAGTAAGGGCAAAATCAACTCCTTCAAAAGAGAAGGGGATTAGCATTCCGGCCACAGCTCCAATTACTCCCCCTAAAATCCAGTAACAATGATTAAGAATTGCTATTGTTCCATAAAATGGGCCTGGTGGTGCATGAGGAGGGATGGGACAATTTGTCAAAAGCACATATGTTTCATCGGTTAGGGCGAAAGCAATATATTGTTTCCATGCCCCAATTCCTCTAAACTTTTCTATTAATGATAAGCCATATACAATATGTCGAATGTTGATTGCGAGCATTGTAAGTATTATTGTTGAAAGGTCAGCCCCAGCTGCAAAAAGACCTACAGCGGCGTACTGTCCAGCCCCTGCATACATTACAAGAGACATAACGGGAGACATCCACCAAGGATAGTTTGCATTAACGAGCATTAATCCAAAAGGAATCCCAATTGCTATATAGCCAAAAAAAACAGGCGTGCTTATTTTTACGGCCTGTATAATAAGAGATCTATTCATTACCTTACTATAACATATTTTTATTACCTTGACTAGATATGTAAAGTATGGTAAAATTTGTAAAAATTAGATTTCTTATTTACCTACGGAGGATTTATGGTTTCATTGATAGTTGGATTATTATTGTGTGGTTTTACGGTGATAGCAGCCCTCCCTTCAGTTTTAAATTGGGGTTCAGAAATTGTTTTTTTTCTAAAAGGCTTTGCGCCTGTTTTTGCTGCATTTATAGGTCTAGTTGCAATTTTCATTGGAATTGCTGATTTAAAAGATAAAAGTGAAGCAAAAAAAGAAGAGGCTCTTTCTAAAGCTAACGATTAATAAATCTTTCTCGTATATATTTCTATTATTTGTAAATATTCTCTAAAGGGCAACTTGTTTGTTTTGTAAAATTATGTTATAAATTACTGTAGGTTTAGTATGCATTTTTATACAAATGTTTAGGCTTAAAAAAAGAGGAAAAGAATACTACAATGAAAAAAAATAACTTGTATAAATCATTTATTTTGCAACGAAATACAAGAAATAATAATGATAGCGAAAAATCTTTAGATGATAGAAAGAATAGTATGCTGTTGTATGTTTCTGGTGGAGTTCTGTCTCTAATCGTAATTATTGCAATTATCATCTTCACCTCTCACAATCATTCTGAAGTAGAAAAAATGAATGATGTATTCTTAATAGAGCTAGCTACTGGAATGGCAGACAAAATCTCAGCACTCACTAAAGAGTCTAATTACCTACTAAAAACAAGTAAGGCCGCTCTTTTACATCATATTCCAGATGAGGATAAAGTCCTAGCAGCATTATTAGATATAAGTTCTGTATCAGGATTTGATAATCTCTATATTTCCTTAAACGGTGAAATACCGGTGGATGCTTCTAATACCCCATTAAAGACAAAAATCCCTTTAACTCTTGAAGGTATAGAGGATGGGGAGGTTTTTGTATCCGAACCTTCAATTGATGAATATTCAGGACGAAGTTTTTTTACTATGGGTACGCCATTATATTTAAACTCTCATAAAGTCGGAGAACTATATGGGGTTTATTATTTGGATGAATACTCAAAACAACTAGACTTAAAAACTTTTGGTGGAGAAGCATTTTTTCATCTTTGTACTGTAGGTGGGACACCTTTGGTGTTAAGCGGAAATAATGACAATCTTTTTAAAGACGGGGATATGTATTCATTTATTGGTTCACTAGATATGCAAAATGATCATACTGTAGAGTCCATTCGTGAAGATATGATAAATGGAAAAACAACTTTATTAAAATACAAAATTCAAGGTGAACAAAGAACTGCTGTAATGGTAACCGTGCCTGGTACAGACTGGTGTGTAATTAGTATTATATTAAACGAAGTGACCGTTAAAATGGCTCAAGAAATTAATCAAAGCACATTGTTCTATTCTATTTTTGTTATTGTTATCTTTGGTTGCTTTGTGGCATCTGCGTTAATACATAGCTTAAAAAAGGAATCAAAACTTCGCGATGCACTTCTGTCAAGTAGACAACTTGCAAAAAAACTAAAGCTAACAGTTGAAACAGATGCTCTAACAAAGGTATACAGCCGTACCACTGCAACAGAAAGAATAATTGATCTTATTGGAGAGTTAGAAACAAAAGGACAAATGCATACTCTTGTTATAGCCGATGTAGATAACTTTAAGCAAATAAATGATACGTATGGGCACCAAATAGGCGATATATATTTAGTAGAATTTGTTAAGGCTGTTGGGCAGTGCCTTCGAACGGAAGATGTTTTTGGACGGCTCGGCGGGGATGAGTTTATTATTTTCTTAAATGATATTGATTCAAAAGAGGATGCTCAAAAAATTGCTGTTCGAATTTTGGAAACTGTTAATACTATTACAATACCTAATGTTTCACTTGATCAGGTGGGAATTAGTTTAGGATTGGTAATGATTCCAACTTTTGGAACTGATTATGAATCACTTAATAATATGGCAGATAAAGCACTGTATGATGCAAAAAAGGCAGGGAAAAGTACTTTTTCATTTTATGGTGACTTAATCGAAAAAAAATAAGCGTCAAGATACTAAAAACTTGTTTCTTATTGCAAAGAATCTTAAAAAATGATACTATACTCA
>CAYJKA010000189.1:0-3100 GCA_964370655.1 uncultured Treponemataceae bacterium
AATATTCTCTGTATTTGCAGTAAGTCTTGCGTTATTTGTTGCAAATGCGGTTTGTCCTGTGTATGTTTGCCCTTGCGCTGTTAAAATTCTTCCACCGTTTACATTTATTGAATACCCTGTTACAAATAATGCATTTATATTACCGGTAACTGCCCCATTAAAGGTTATTGCATTTCCGGAAGCTGTCCCTGTTTCAAAAGAAAGATTCCCCGCAGGAGTAGCACTTCGACTCACCTTTCCGTTATATTCTTGTGTATTTGTTGTGGTAACACTACCACCGTCAACGTAGATGTTTGTTGCACTTACCACCGTTAAACCAGTAAGGCTTGCTGAACCTCCAACCTTGCCTACAAATTGTACATTCCCTCTTCCTGCCGTAATGGTGAGTATATCTGCTCCATTCGTTGTTCCATTAAAGGTAACATTACTATCTGTTGTAGTTATAGCTGTTGTATTTATTGATAAAGTTGAATCTAGCGTAACAGCTCCGTTGTATTCTTGTATACCACTTGTAGTAACTTCTCCGCCTCTGATAGCAATTGAACTTGCCGTAATATCAACCGACGTAAGTGCAGCTGTATCGCCTACAGTACCTGCAAAAGTTGCACTTCCTGCTGCATCCACGGTCAGTGTTTGAGTCCCGTTTACCTTGTTTGCAAAAGAAACATTTCCACTACTTGTGTTGAGTGTTGTTGCCCCGCCAAGAGAAAGCGTGTTTCCAAAAGAAATACCAGTACTTGCCTGTACGTTAAAAGCTCCTATATTTCCACCTACCGCTCCTGTTGCGGAAAAACTTCCTATCCTTGCAGCATCTGTACCAATAGTAAGGCTTGGTGTTCCACTTAAACCATTTAAACTCCCAGTAAATGTAACATTTGAGCCGGTAGAACCATTGCTCGCACTTAGGCTTGTTGCTTTGTTAAATGTTGTTGCCCCTGCGTATGTTTGATTACCTGTAGTTATAACAGCTCCGGCGTTTAATGCAATACTTGTTGCAGTAACACTTACTCCTGAGAGTTTGTTTGTAGCACCAATTGTATTTGAAAAAGTTACTGTTTCTGCATCTGTAATAGTTAATGATTCTGGTGAATCTGTAGGTGTATCTGTATCGGCGTTTATGGTTCCTTTAAAAGTAACCGTAGCATCTGCGCCTGTAGCACTTACTGTAAGGCTTTCTTCTAACACAACATTTCCGTCACCTCTGTCTGTAGTTCCATAGGCTTGGTTTCCTGTTGTGGTAATTGTAGAGGAACTAATGTTGATTGCATCTGCATTAACCGACAGACTTGAAAGACTTCTCGTTATACCTATGTCACCTTCAAAATTGACAGTCGCTACTTCTGCTGTATCACCAATTGCAAGAGAATTATTTTCACCTGCTTGGCTATTTACAGTACCTGTGAGTGTTATTGTTTGGCTATCTGCATTTAGTGTTGTTGCATTTGTAAGCGTAGTAGCTCCTGAAAAACTCAATCCATTTGCACCTGCGTTTATAGTTCCTGCAAGCGAAACGGTTCTACCACTTGCATTTTGAGTAAAGCCGTTTGTAAAGGTAAGTTCATGTGTGTCAGGAGTTGCATCAATTGTATCAATAGTTACAGTACCTGTGAGGCTTGAAAACTACCTACAGGAACTGTGATTGTTCGGTCTCCAGTTGGGGTAAAACTAATATTTGAAGCAGTATTAATAAAAGTCAAGGTATCAACATTGAAGTTCGAGTTTATGTTTACCTCTGCTGCTTCCAGACTGAGAGTATGTGCACCCGAAACAGAACTACTAAAGGTAATAGAAGTTGCAGACGTAAGGGTGTTATTTTTTTCAAGGATTACAGCACCTGAATATGTTTGGTATTGAGATGAAGTAATTGCACTTCCATTCAAATTTGCGATTCCATATACTTGCAAAAAGGAAATATCTGTAACAGTGTTATTGAATGTGATACCAGGAGAAGCAGCTTGTAGTGCAAAAGTAGAATCATCGCCTAAATCATCTTTATTTCCATCTACAGTGTCCTCAAAAGTTATACTTCCTCCAGAAGAATTGAAACGCACTCCTCCAGTAGAGGTTGTAGGATCCGTTGTTGGCGATAAGAATACAGCCCCGTCATAAAGCTGGGAACCGATTGTTCTAACATATCCTCCCATAAACTCAATAGAGCTTGCTGTAAGAGAAAGGTCTCCTATTCTCTCTACTGTATCACTTGAAGAAGCTGAGCCGATTCCGCCTGTATGGGTAATTGTTCCGGTTCCCACTTTTACAGTGAGGTTAGCATTGTCGCTACTACCCATACCGTCTTCAATTGTCGAACCAAAGGTAACATTTTGATTTGTTGCGGTAATCGTTGTATCGTCTGTAAGGGTTGTTGCTCCTGCAAAGCTAAAACCGTTAGTAGCCCCGGAGATAATAGCACCGGAAAGAGTAACTGCTCCACTACCCGTTTGTTCAAAACCGCCGGAGAAAGTTGTCGTTCCTCCTGCAAGGATGTCAACCGCACCGGCAAAAGTTAAAACATCCGCTGTTGTAATAGTTTGATTATCGGCACTATCAAAAATTAGGCGATTGGTATTAAATGTAAGAGCCACTAAAGTAAAATTCATGTCTCCACCAAAACTAACTTGCCCTCCTGCACCTGTAGCGGTAAGTTTAGTTGCTGAAGATGCTGTAATATCCCCTGCAAAGTTTAAACCACCAGCAGTTGCGGTTATGTTTCCGGCAAGAGAAATAGAGCCTGAGTCACCTGTTTGAGAAATACCGTTCGAAAAAGTGGTAGCATTTACTCCTGTGGTAGGTGGTGCTTGTATAGTAAGTTTTCCTGTTGCAGCAAGAGCTATACTGGAAGATGGAATACTAACAGTTTGATTATCTGTTGGTGAAAGAAATTGTAAATGTGCTGTGTCTGGAATGCTAAATGTTGTGCTTACTGAAAGATTTTTATTAAAAATGATTTCAGCAGCATTTGTAACGGTAATTCCTGTCAAAGAAGCTGGATCGCCTACGTTGTTTGAAAAGGTTACATTTCCTGTTGCTCCTGTTGCAGAAAGAGATAGATTCTGTGCCCCTGTTACTTCGCCTGCAAAAGTAATATTTGCATTTGTAGCGG
>CAYJKA010000190.1:0-3086 GCA_964370655.1 uncultured Treponemataceae bacterium
TTAGAAGTTACAATAAATCTAGCTCTTGAAACAAGTCTATACTTATGATATCATTACACATTATGAATACTGCATTACAAAACCTAAAAGATAGAGGATTTTTTCAACAATGCACTGATGTTGAAGCCTTATCAAATTTAATGGATAAAGGTCCTGTTACCTTTTATGTAGGAACTGACCCTACAGCTGGAAGCTTACACATAGGTCACTTAGTACCTCAATTTGCCCTTCGTCATTTACGTGATGCAGGACATATAGGTATTGCCCTTGTAGGCGGTGGAACAGGACGCATTGGTGATCCCTCTGGGAAAACTGAGATGCGAAAAATGTTAAACTATGATGAGTTAGATGCAAATGTCGATAAAATAATTGCTCAATTAGATAACTTTGTAGGGTTTGACGGAAAAACAGCTTTCCCAGATAATAACAAACACTGGCTAGCTGACCTTAACTATATAGACTTCCTTCGCGATATTGGTTCATGCTTTTCTGTAAACAGAATGTTAACATTTGAAGCGTACAAAAAAAGAATGGAAACAGGTCTTTCTTTTTTAGAATTTAACTATCAATTATTACAAAGCTATGATTTTCTAATGTTAAATGAGAGACATAATTGCACACTCCAAATAGGTGGCGATGATCAATGGGGTAACATTGTAGCTGGTGTAGATTTAATAAGACGTAAAACAGGTAAAGAAGTATACGGCCTTACATTTCCTCTTATAACAAGAAGTGATGGAAAGAAAATGGGTAAAAGTGAAAAAGGTGCTCTTTTCTTAGATAAAGAAATGACTCCAGTTTTCGAATTTTTCCAATATTGGAGAAATGTTACAGATGCAGATGTAGAAAAATTTATGCTTTTATTTACATTCCTTCCAATTGATGAAATTAAAGAAGCTTGTAAAGGCGATATCAATGTAGCAAAAGAAAAGCTAGCATATGAAGTTACAAAAGAAATTCATGGTAAAGAGGAAGCAGATACTGCCCTTGCTGGAGCAAAAGCAGCTTTTGGTGCTGGTGGAGATAAAAGTTCAATGCCAACAGTAGAAATTGCAAAAAATACAATCGAAAGTGGTATTGGTATTATTGACTTATTTGCAGAAGCAAAACTAGGTGGCTCAAAAAGCGACATTAGACGCTTAGTTGAGCAAGGTGGTGCATTTGTAAATGATGTTGCAATAAAAGATGTAAAAGCTAGTATCAATTCATCGGTCCTTGATGACGATGGAGAAATTATATTACGAGCAGGAAAGAAAAAGTTTTCACGAATTGTTTTAGTATAATTTAATTTTTATTACATACAACCCCGTTTGCATACATTGGTCACTGAAAAAGTCTGTACTTTCCCAGTGGACTCTGCATAAACGGGGTTATTTTTTTAAATTAATTCTGGGTAAATTCCATTGATATTTTGCTGCTAGAATTCGAATTATAAATATAGCAAATATACCTAATGTCATAGAAAATAAATAGGTTAAGTTTGTTTTTGTGTATAAGAAATAATACAGTATACCGCCAACCATTGATGCAACAGCATATATTCTTTTATGAAGAACAAAAGGTATATCGTTAACCAATACATCCCTAATTATTCCACCCCCTATTCCAGTACAAAGACCAACAAACACTATTAAAAAAGCATTTTGACTGAATCCTGTATGCAACACAGTGTTCATACCATTTACTGTGAATACACCTAAGCCGAGTGCATCAAAAACATTAATTATTGAGTCAATTTTAGTATTAGTTAAATGAAAACTATTTTTTGATACATATATACTCAAAAAAACAAAGATAGATACAAAAAAAGCAATAACGACAAAAATATAGTTTGTAAAAATAGAAGGTGGTACCTTTCCAATTAAAACATCACGTATAATACCACCACCAACTGCCGTTGTAACGGCCAGAAAAGAAACACCAAAGATATCAGCATTTTTTTTAACACCGGTAATAGCTCCACTGATTGAAAAAACTATAGTTCCAACAATTTCAAAAATAAAAATAATTGTAATCATAGCAACTAGGATTGCCCTCTTCCGCGCAAAAATCTAATAAAGAAAAGTAGCCCCACAACAAATAGACCTATAGATATTATATTTAGGAAATTCAAAAGTACAGAACCTATAAATGATTGTTTATACAATATGCCTGATACAACTCCCAATGATATACCTATAGGGAGCAAACAAGAAAGCTTCGCATTTTTTTTCCTCTTTTCGCTTTTTCGTGCTTCTTGTTTATCAAAAAACCAAACGAAAAAATTTGTAACCATAATCCAAATCTTTAAAAACCCTTTTGGGTTTTTATATCGTTCTAAAACAGCAATGCCTTCATAAATTTCTTCTTCTGAAAAATCAAGGCGTTGAATATTTTCTTCCATTTCCATTTCTAGTCGTTTAAGTTTTTGACGTGCATCTACCATTGTCGCAGGAATAGTTTCCCAACCTAAATTTTTTGCAGCAGTAAATCGTCTAAATCCTGCTATTAGTTCATACTTTTCACTAATTACAATTGGATTTAAAAGACCATGAGTGCGCAAGCTCTCCATAAGACCTTCGATGTCGCCATTCTCTTTTCTAATACGCTTTCGAACTTTAATATCTGAAATACTCACTCTCATTGCATGAATCCTCGTTATTATAAGTTGGGAACCTCTAATTTAGCAAAGGATTTCTTGTAGGAAGTCTTTGCTGAACAGGTTCTGTGGTATTCGTAGTATCAACACTTTCAAACCTAGTATCAGGTTGTTCAAGTTGTGAAAGAGTATTGGCATCTAAGAATGATAAATCTAACGATACGCCAGTTACTTCGGGGTCGAGCCTTGATGTATCAACTCCAGTAGATAAAAGACGTTGCCTTAGAACTTCTACAACTCTCACTTGATCTCTATCTTTCGCTGTGTGGTATTCACACAATGTAGTCGGTTCTGTGCCTTCTAAGAAAACCCGAGAAGTTTTTCCATCGTTACATGCTGATGTTAACAGCTGCCCGGAAACTGCACAAACATCGGCTTCTACTATGCCAGTTGAAGGCTTAGAAAAGGTTTTATAAGGAACATCTTCATTTGCAGCAAACATAAATTC
>CAYJKA010000191.1:0-3028 GCA_964370655.1 uncultured Treponemataceae bacterium
ATTTTTCTGTGCAAGACCCAGATATTGAAGGTATGATTGAAAAAATTGTAGCTCACGGTGGTAAACAACGTATGCCTATAAAAGAATATTACCCAAATGAAAAGCCATACAAGATGTGTTATGTTGAAGACCCATTTGGTATTGTATTTGAAATTTATACTCATAGCTATGAAGTAACTTATTCTAAGGGTGCTTACTAAGCATTACAATCATTTTATGATAAATGTGGACTAAAATTCTAACCCTAGATGGACTGATAAAAACTTCAGTCCATTTTTTTATGAAATAAAGTACGGGAGCTCTCCTAGCTTTTACCAACCTAGATAGCTTACCCATTGTCTTGACTTTTATTTGTTTCCTTGATAGCATTTATTGGTATAGAAGATTTATTTACAAAAACAAATACTCTAGACTAGGAGAAACATAACATGAAAGATGAAATAATTAAACAATTAGCAAACCTTGAAAAAGCAGAAAACATTACAATCCTTCATGCTGTTGAATCTGGTAGCAGAGCTTGGGGTTTTGAGTCCCCTGATAGTGACTATGATGTTAGGTTTATCTATATCCGTGAAAAAAGTTTTTACTTTCGCCTTGATAAAACGCGAGATGTTATCGAATTACCAATAGATGATTTACTTGATATTAATGGTTGGGATTTAGATAAAACTTTAAGACTATTACATAATTCAAACCCTACTCTTTTTGAATGGTGTAACTCCCCCATTATATATAAAACAACTTCATATTTTACGAAAATAAAAAGCATCATTAATGAATATTTCAAATCAAAATCAGGCTTATACCATTACCTACACATGGCTAATGGCAATTATCGTGAATACCTTAAAGGGGATATTGTAAGAGCAAAGAAATATTTTTATGTAATAAGGCCTATTTTAGCGTGCCGATGGATATTGGGATACAACTGCCCTCCTCCAATGCTATTTTCAGATCTCTGCGAGTCTGTGTTATGCGATGAATTAAAACCTGCAATTACAGAGCTTTTGGATATTAAAATAAATCTTCCGGAAATAGGCGAAATTCCCAAAATTCAAATATTAAATGACTACATAGAAAACAGTTTAATTGAGCTTCAAGCAAAAATTGATTCTCTCGAAGAAGAAGACATAAAGGATTATGATGAACTCAATAGCTTATTTTTAGAAGCAATTGGGTTATACTAAAATAATTAAGACATAAAAAAAGCTAATTTACTTGAAATTACTGGAGTACAATTCCCCGAACCAAACAAGTTAGCTGTTTTACGTTGTTTCAAACTTAATTGTATCAAGCTTATCACTAAATCTGACTGCCGACAAAATAGGTATAATTCCCACCAGTGGGCACCTTTCAGATGTGGATATTATACATTAGAAGAATTTACTTGTCAATGAGTAAAACTATTTAAATGAAAATCAACATCTTCTTTACTTGACAATTAAATCCTTATCAGCTATTATTGGAGTAAGCAGAAAGGTAGGCAACAAAATGCCCAAATTTCACTGCGTATCAATCAAATAAAATTTTGTACTTTATAGGATAGAACTTTCAAATCCAATCTGGCATCCACTTAAAAAGGCATTCGCAGCTTTGTGGAGGCCTTTTATTTTAGTAGTAATTTAGATGAACCTATAACTTTGCAATGAGGAGCAAAATGAGACGTCATAAGAGAAGACAACATCGAGTCTTTGCTACAGATTTGTTTATCCTCTATCTAGCTGTTGCTTTATCATATTTGATTCAGCATAACTACTCCTATGACTGGAACAAAATACTAAACCAGCTGCTTATTTATACACCTTTAATATTTTTATGGTTGTTTTCTCAATACGTAGAAGGCCTTTATTCCCTAAAAAAATATACAAGTAGAGTAAAATATGTCATTCAAATTTTTCTAGCTGGAATAGCTTCATTCTGTGCAGGAATTATCTTGGTTTACTTATTTGAAAATACACTAAATACATCAACACAAGGTATACTATTATTCACATTAACCTCTTTTACTCTACTATCAATTTGGCGTTATTTGTTTTCCATTATTCAATCGATGTTTATAACACGTTCAAAAATTGCTGTAGTTGGTATATCAGATATACTTATAGATATGCTTGACAACGAAGACAAGCATTCTTTTTTTGGTTACAGCATTGCAGGCATTTATGCAGAGAATTCTGACAAGAAGTTCTATATTGGACTTCCTGTTTATAATGATTTTGATACATTCTTAAAGGAAATATTTGATAAAAATGTATCACAAGTTGTCCTAATTGATGATTCAGGCTTATCTAACAAAATAAAAGAATCTATCTTTTCTTTATTAGAACAAGATATTACTTTTATTTCAATAGAAGACTTTTATGAAACATATATGAGGAAAGTAGCTGTATCTGAAATAAGCAGCCTTTGGTTTTTAAAAAATTTAAACTTTGGACAAAAAAAAATATACTCGCGTATAGTAAAAAGAACTGCTGACATTGTTTTATCAGTTTTTATAATTTTATTTTCTGTCCCCTTTTTTCCTCTAATTGCACTTTTAATAAAAATTGACAGCAAAGGTCCTATTTTCTTTAAGCAAAGAAGAACAGGATACCTAGGTATAGAATACACACTATACAAACTACGAACAATGACAACAACAGATAATGATTCTACTCCAACCTTAGAAAATGACCGCAGGATAACAAGGTTTGGAAACTTTATGAGAAGAACTCGCATTGATGAAATACCACAGATTATTAATGTGCTTAAGGGAGACATGAGTCTTATAGGACCACGTCCAGAAAGACCAGAACTTATTGAAGAATTAGAAAAGGTTGTTCCATTTTACAGACAACGGCTCCTAGTAAAGCCAGGCATTACCGGCTGGGATCAAGTTTCAGGAGAGTATCACTCCCCTAGTGTAGAAGATACAATGAAAAAATTACAAAGTGATTTTTACTATATGAAGAATATTTCTTTTGAGCTGGACTTTTCAATATTTGCAAAAACTATAAAAACAATGATAACACGAAGAGGATTATAAGAT
>CAYJKA010000192.1:0-3020 GCA_964370655.1 uncultured Treponemataceae bacterium
TTATAATATGCACCTGTAAGCAATTCCATGCCACTTTTCTCCACAAAGACCCATTTTTTCCCACTTATTTACATTTTACTCGAAAAATTTCTATTGTCAATGCCAAAATTCAAAAAAAATTCATAAAGTGATAACTCTTTACATTTTTATGAAACAAATGTATAGTATACCCATGATTAACACTTATAATGAATCTAGTTTACACAGAACATTAAAAAATATACTCTGCAAAGAGTACAATGGGAAAACTGAAATAGAAATAGATAATTATATTTGTGATATTGTAAGTAAGAATAATGAAATAATTGAAGTTCAAACAAAAAATCTTGGAAACCTTACAGGGAAAATTCTAAATCTTTTAGAAAATCACAAGGTTACCCTTGTTTACCCCCTTCCCTGTACTAGCTACATTGAATATTATAAACACATAAATGAAAAACCAATTTCAAGAAAAAAATCACCTCGTAAAAAAAATATTTACGATATCTTTGATGAACTAATGGGATGTTTTCCAGTTTTGCTACACGAAAATTTCACACTAAAAATTATTGAAACAAGTATTACGAAAGAGAGAATTAAAACAGATACAAAAGTACAGTCCCAAAATAAAAAAAGACGATTTTTGAAAAATTGGCTTACACATGACACAACACTGGACGAATTACACAATACCTTTGTTTTAAAAACGCGACAAGATTATGTTCAGCTTTTACCCGATAACTTACAAAGCCAATTCACTGTTAAAGATGTAGTAGAGTGTAATAATGTTCCAGTTATAAAAAAAGACCAAGCATATAAAATGCTTTGGACTTTTAGAAAAATGGGTATAATTGAGTTTCTCGGGAAAGAAGGAAGAAGCAAAATGTATAGGATAGTTAATAATTAATAATGCATAATTAATAATTATTTGGTGCTTGGGTAATTAAAAAATTTATTAAAAAAATCTGTGTAATTCTTGCGTAATCTGAGGATAACGCAAGAACAGTCTTGAAGGTTTATTAATTCCAAATTCATTGATAATAGAGAAAAGAAAAGGGCACAAAAAAAGGCTACTCACACTTTCGTGTGGTAGCCTTAATGTATAGGAATAATCCTACCAGTTATCGTCCATATCGTATGGATCTTGGTTTTCAAATGCATAAAGGTCTGAAATAGCCCGTAGATCATCAAGGTACAAGTAGTATTGACCACTAGCATACATTGGATCACAGTCAACTCTGAAACCTAAAATTGTAAGTCCTGGACTAACACCGTAGTAAGCACTGTCTTGTACAATTCCACGTGTTCCATCTGGTGAAGGAGGAACGGCTACAACCATTTTCTTCCAACCAGTAAAGTTTAATTCACCCATGTACAATTCGAAATGATTTCCGAAAAAGTCACGTAAAAGGATAGACATTGTATGTGGCTGATTACGTCCAGCTACCCAAACAGAAATAGTTTTGGTAACACCGTCAATAGCCAATGGTTGAGAAGGTGTCATAAAGAAAGAGTTTACCCCTCTTCTAAAAAATTCAACCTTAGCACCAAACGCTCTTGTATCATCTGGATTTACAGAACCATCGCCAGTAGGATACTTTGCAAGAGGTTCTGGTCCACCTTCAAAAAAGCGACTAGATATAACACCAACGTCTGGTGAAATTTTTACATTCCAAGAGCCTTCTCGTTCAAACTGATCAATAGTTACTTCGCGTAATGCAAAGTTTGCAGAATCAGCTCCTACAAGCATAGGGTTTGGAGCAACAAGACTAGGTGTGTCTTGTGCAAAAATTGATGTCATCACAAAAAGAACAAGTAAAGTTACAATTAGCTTTCTCATTAGTTTGTTCCTCCCTCTTGATTTACAGATTCACCAAATTCAACATCTGATAAGAAGTATCCATCGTAAATATTTGATAATGTATAAGTAGCATATTTGAATTCATCAAAGAATACTCTAAAATCATCTACAAATTCTGTAGGATCAGTTCTTACTCTAAAACCTAAGAATGTTAAAGTTTCAGGTCCTGAACGAAGTCGTGATTTTTGTCTCATCCAAGTTGGAACCTTAACAACAAAGTTCTTCCAACCTGAGAATGCAAGGTTACCTGCTTTTATTACATGTACTGCACCATCAGCATCTCGCACTAACAAATCAAGGTAGTACATATAGTTAGCACCCCATGCCCAAAAGTCAAAATGTGTTACATGGCCTTTTAAAGGTACTTCGTATGGAACTACTTCACCATCTTCATTGGTGATTTGTGGATAAAGTTCAAACCAGTTATTCCCTTTTCGGTCGTACTTTGTTTGCACACCAATTACTAAAGCTTCTGGATCATCATCTTCTCTATACATAGTAAGCGAATTAGGAATACCAGGTGTGGTACCAAGCTTAGGATACACTTCTCCTAAGTCTTCGTTAACATAGATAGATTCACTGGCTCGAATTCCCCAAGTCCAGTCAACTGCTTCAGCTACGTCAAAATCGTCAATCAAGATAGTTTCAATGCTACTTGTATTTGGTTGCGCTGCTAATGGCAAACAAACGAAGCAAAGTACTAAAAGACCTACGAAGATTACAACATTATGTTTCATCTCAAACTCCTTTTTGAAACTAGTAGGAAAAAACATTTTCATAATATTACTATCGGCATAATCTTATAAAATCATTATCATTATATTTGTTCATTAACAAATTGTCAATGTTTGTTTGCACTTTTTTACCTCTTTTGTATTGATTATTTTTTAATAACAGCGTAAAATCAACATAAGTAAACTAAAAATTGAAGGAAAGATGATGTAACCTTTGTTTATTGTCATTTGCAGTTTGAAAACGTTGTTTCACAGGCTGTGAATATGTGTCCTTCGCAAGGCATCAGAAAATGATGTCATATAGGAGATTCTAATGGTTAGTTACAAAGAACTCGGATTGGTAAACACAAAAGATATGTTTGCCAAAGCAATTAAGGGCGGGTATGCTATTCCTGCTTACAACTTCAACAACATGGAACAATTACAAGCAATTGTTCAAGCAAGTG
>CAYJKA010000193.1:0-3015 GCA_964370655.1 uncultured Treponemataceae bacterium
AAGGCTTAGAAAAGGTTTTATAAGGAACATCTTCATTTGCAGCAAACATAAATTCAGCCCAAGCCCATCCTGCCAGTGTTGAACCAGTAATTGTAGGCCCTAGTGACTGACCTCGAGTATCAAAACCAAACCAGAATGCTGATGTATAATAAGGTGAAAAACCTACGGTCCACGCATCATCTGAGTTTTGGGTTGTCCCCGTTTTTCCAGACATCGGAAGTATATATTCATCACCGTTTGAATTTGTATACGTAAACCTCTCTCCAAAATATGTAGGACGGCGTAAACCACCTGATTTTACTGTACCCTCAAGAAGATGAGTCATAATATAGGCCGTTTGCGGTTCAAGAAGTTGTGTTACATCACCTTTTTGTTGCTGTTGAAGCCGTATTTCTCTTTCAGGTTCTAAAATTACTACACCATTTTTGTCTTCAACAGAGCGAATAGCCATTGGAACAACTTCAACCCCTTGGTTTGGAAAAACTGCATATGACTTTGCCATTTCAAGTGGCGTAACTGAGTTTACTCCCAATGCCATAGGATAGTATGGTACAAGCCCGCGAGCCTCGTATTGATCAGGTGGAATACCCAAAAGTTCGCCTGCTTGCTCTATAGCAGCAGTAAAACCTATACCTTGTAATATCTTTAGCGTTGGAATATTCATAGAGGTTGCAAGTGCATACCATAATTGTACCGAGCCTTCCCATGTTCCCAAAAAGTTTTGAGGAATGTATGGCGTTCCATCGGCATTTTCAAAAACATATGGGGCATCTTCAAAAACACTTGCTTCTGTAAACTTTCTTGTCTCTATAGCTGCTGAATAGACAAAGGGCTTAAAAGAACTCCCCGGTTGTAACATAGCTTGAGTAGCCCGAATAAATTGATTATCCTGAGTATATTCGCTTCCACCAACCAAGGCTGTAATATATCCCGTATTGTTTTCTAAAGAAATCATTGTTCCTTCTACAGTAGTTTTTTTACTGTCTTCAGAAGCGAGTGCATTTGCCCTATTTACAATACCTACCTTTAGTTCATCAATATCGAACATTAACGATAAAACATCCAGAACAGGATTAATATCATTTTTATATTCAGTATAAGAGTTTACCTGTGCACGTTGTCCAGAAACTTTAAGCTGAGGAATATCAAAAACAAGAGAAATTAATTCTGTCATTGGTGCATACGTTTGAATTGCTCGTCTATCACCAGTATTAGTACTTTCATAACGCCTATTTGCTTCTGCTATCCAGTACTGCATGGTACTTTGTGCAGCTAATTGATGTTTCATATTCATGGTTGTATGAACGGTATATCCATCAGTGTATACATTCATGGTACCATACATCATATCTTCTAGCTCGCGCCTTACATACTCACTAAACCAAGGTGCTTTGTCATCACGATAATAAAAAGCAGAAGAACTAATACGCGTATAATCAAAATTTAGCCAAAACTCTTCATATTCTGTATCTGCCTCTTCTTTTGTCAAAAAGCCAAATGAAACCATTTCATCTAAAACATAGCGTTGTCTGTCCATTGCCCGATTTGGATTTTCAAAAGGATTGTAATATGTAGGGTTGGATAGCTGTATAACCAAAAGAGCAGCTTCGGCTGCTGTTATTTCTGTTGCATCATGGCCAAAATAGTACTCAGATGCCGAATTAACACCATAAGTACCATCTCCAAGATACACTTCATTTAAATATAGCTCTAATATTTCTTCCTTAGAATATCGGCGTTCCATTTGAATGGCCCACCACAACTCAAAAATCTTTCTTGTAATTGTAATTTCAGTACGATCTAAGTAAAGTGTTCCTGCAATCTGTTGTGTAAGTGTACTACCTCCACCTAAGTTCATACCAAACACTTGTCCAATTGCTGCTCTAACAATTGAAACGACATTAAAGCCAAAATGTTCAAAAAAGGTATCATCTTCACGAGTTGTTAAGGCGTCTATAAGATGCTGAGGAAGTTCAGTGTATTCAATTACTTTTCGTTTTTCATCTGAGGCAAACTCTGTGATAAGTTCGCCATTTATATCTAATAATCTTGTAGGAAGTGTTGTTCCAAATTCAGTAAAATGCTCATTATTTTTGATATTTCGAGTCTCTCCAAAAAGAAGACCAAAAAAACCGCCAATAAGCACTGAAAAGAAAAAACTAAATCCTAAAATTATGAAAATATTTCGCTTATTTTTACTCACAGTAACAGTTTAGTAAACTAAGAGCTTTTTGTCAAGGTCAAAAAAAAGACCGACACGAATGTCGGTCATGCCATCAAGGCAATCGGGCAAGCAATGGGTGGGAGGGGATTTGCTCGCCCGACATTTATAATATCGGGTAGACAGGTAAAAATCTTTAACTTTTTTTCATAATTAGGCAAAATAAAAGCTCCCTCTATGGGAGCAATATTTACAGAGTTAGAATAGATACCTTCAAACTATTCTTCGGTTATCTTTAAGTCAAAAGATACATCAATATTATAAGTTCTGCCATTAAGTACTTCAACGGTGCGAATAATTTCATACTCCCCTATTGAAAAACGTAATTGGTGTGTACCAGTTGTAACTTTTATAGGCTGTGAAAAATCCTCATATTCAAGGTCATTCAAAAAGAAACGCACATTTTTAGGTGCAGATATAGCTAACAACGGAGCAATATCTTGTAGTTGTATTTCTAAACTTGTTGATTTTGCTTTTTCAATAGAAAATGTTTGCACTTCAGTTCTAAAAAATTCAGAAGAAACTGTAACATGATGAATACCAGAATCTAAAAGTATGCTTTCACCTGTATATTCTTGTAAATCATCATCAATAAATACTATAAAAGATTGACTTTCATCACTGTCTTCTGTTTCAGGATATTTTATATTTAAATCCAGTACCCCCTTATTTGCAAGTATTGGCTTAAGTTCAATATCAATATATGAGTCCCAAAGCCCATCTGGTATGCCCTTCATAACTATATAAACACGAAAGAAAATTTCATCAATAGGTTTATCAAAAGGAAGCATAAT
>CAYJKA010000194.1:0-2971 GCA_964370655.1 uncultured Treponemataceae bacterium
TGGGCGTTGCGTCAAAGCTTTCGCTTTAACGCCGGGTGCTACGCTTGAATCTTTTGCTTTTAAAAGGACATGGCAAGCCATGCCCCTACGTAATGCAAAAGGATACCGCTTCGCCCCCTAACGCAGTTGGAATGCATGAAAATTATTAAAAATACTTGTTAAAAACAGCATAACAGTGTATAGTATATACCGTATGAAAAAATTAACAACTATATTATTCATCCTAGTAGGATTAGTTATACTCTTTTTAATCATTCAGCAAAATGTAGACTTTTCGGATAGTCAATCAAATACATTTGCTAATGGATTATCTTCATCAAATAGTGCAACTCAAAGTCAAAATCTGCAAACCGATGTAATTCCCGAAAATGAAGATGTTACGGTACTTGTTCCTCTGTTTCCCGATGAAGTGCTTGTAACAGCAATTACAATAGACTTTAATATGGATAATTATGTAGACCAAGTTATTGCGGTAAAAAATTCCAGTAGTCCTTTTATTAAAGTTGTAATTGGACTTTATAATCCACTTTTTGGAGCCTACGAAAGAGCATACGAACTTAATACAGCTATTCAACAAACTGCAACTTTTTCACTTGATGTATTGGACATAACAGGAACTCATGAAAACACACTTATTATTAGTGGTTATTCTACAACTAACCAAGCAATATTAAAGGCATGGATTTCAAACCCAAATACTTCAAGCCTAAACCTACGCCTTATAGCAGATTTAAGTGCAGATGGAACTATTTTTATAACTCAAAACGCTAGGAGCAGTTCCTATGCTTTTTCAAGTGAAGATGGAGAAAGCTTTCCAATTTGGATATATACATCTGACCCTGAGTCAAGCCAAGCATCTCTTGACCAATTGCATATTATGTATGATTGGAATAAAGAAACCTCAATTTACGAAAAAGTAAGCCAAACTAGAATATTAGGCCGAAATATTAATGCACAAGAACTAGCAAAAATACAAGATGGAACAGAAAAGACTTTTGGATCATTTTTATCTGCTACTTGGTTGCACACCGCTTCTGCATCTCAAACAACTCCAGTAGTTTCATTTGATTATACAAATAAAACAATTAACTTTCTAAATGAAGATACAGTAGAAATTTACAATTGGGAAAGCAGTATTTTAAGGCGAAACGGTATACTAATTTATGCAACAAATAGAAACATACCGGCTCTACTTAGACGAATTGATATTACACTTATATCAATTGATGAAATAAGAATAAAAGCAACAGATACCCTTACACTAAGAGCAACACCTAATACTACATGGGATGGAAATTATAAAAAACAGCAAGTGGATAGTGTTTCTGTTATAAATACTACTAAAACTGAAAATGTTGAGTCGTCACTAATTGAAGCTCTAAAAACTACTTCATCAAAGTTATGGGAAGACGATAATGGCTATACAATTACCTTTTCTTCAACTTCCTATGCTGCACAAAAAGATGCAGAGCAAATAAAAGGTGCATACACACCCTTTAGCGTTTATAACGAAGAACTAATTCAATTTAAGTCACTAGATAGCTCTGGATTTTTTAATGGATTTTATAGAATTCAAATTGTGGAAGCAACAGAAGATAGCCCAAAACTAGCAGTATTCTTACCAGTTGAAATTAGCTCGACACATATTGTTCAAAGCATTTCGCAAGGAATTACTTTGCGTCAAATTACTCGCTAGTTTGTTATAGAAAAAAGCCAAAAAGGAGAAGGTTGCAACTGCGCCTTTCCTTGCACTATTGCAGCTTCTGGAGAATTTGGATATTCACTTTGTAATTGGGCTGCCCAATTATTATCACCTGTTAACTGGTGTAATAGTAATAAAAATGCAGGTCGTACACTTTTCATTGAGTCAAGCGTAACATAAGATTTTAAGACCGATATAGGACCATCAAGCTCTTCTTCGTTTTCTGCCTTTATTATCCAACTCCATACGGCATAAAGAACCGCTCGAGCATTTGCATCTTTATCTGTTATAGAAGACAAGGCAGTACTTAATAAGAAATCGGCCCTTGAAACATCGCCAACCAACAAAGAACAGCGAACAGCGCCCAAAAGAAGATCTTGCCCTTGAGCAGATTGTGTTCCAACAAGACTTGATGCAGTAGTGTAGTAAAAGCTTGCCTCTGTATATTCCCCAAATTGTTCTTGTAGCTGAGCTAGCACTAAGGCCGCTTCAAATTGATCTTCTTTTGTTTTTCCAGTTTGTACTACCTTTTTTAACTCAGTTATAGTATTTTCAACTGAATCACTATTACTAACAATGTCATTCACCCTACTTTGGGAATACAAAAAAGAGGCAAAACACAAAATTGTAAGAATAAATACAAATCGTTTAATCATTTTGCATCTCTGTCATCATCTAGGTGTATTGTTTGCACTGTAGCATCTTTAGTATTGCTTTCTTTTTCACTAGCTTTTTTAGGAAATAGCCCCTTAGTTTTATCAAATAAAGAAGGTTTTTTGGGTAATGTATTATGTACAGTTGAAGAAGATGAATCTGTTGCATTTTTTACTACGGTAGGCTTTATTACTTCAACTTTGGTAGGTTTCACATCTTTTACAGACTTCGCTTTCTTACCCACGCTAGATAACCTCATTCCAATTGAAAAAAGCAATGCAATAACTACTCCAGATGCAAATGAAATAAGAACAGTTAAAAAAATAGGGACATTTTCATACGTTTTAAAACCGAGATTTATATTGCATGAATTATCTAAGTTAAATCCAACAAAAAAAGTTACTAGTACAAGACACAATAAAAACAGTATAAGTTTCCAAGGCATTTAAATTTTGTCCTCCATTGTTAAATCATTGTACCACGGAATGTGTTTCCGTGCAACTCATCAAGGCGCACATTTACAAAACTACCAATGCATTCTTCGCCGGCTTTAAAAACAACATGAGCATCTTCTTCTGTTCGACCAATAAGTTCTAACTTTGAATCTTTAGAAAA
>CAYJKA010000195.1:0-2965 GCA_964370655.1 uncultured Treponemataceae bacterium
ACTGCTTGTATATGTAGCAGCTGAAAGGGCATCTTTTTCCCACCACCATTTCCATTCTAATTTATGCAAGGTATACTCTAATGTTACATCAGAAGAACTACCACCATCGGGATTGAGCACTACTACTTCGCCTTGGTGGTCAACATCAGTTGAGAGAGTTCCCCTATAACCACCTACAGGGAGTTTAAGTCCTACATAGGTTTCATAAGGTTCATAGTCAAACAGGGCTTGTTCTTTTGAAAATAATCCTGTAGGTTCATGGATAGTTGTAACCATTTGAACCTTCATCTTCCCTGGATACTGAGCCCTACTATCAAAGTTAAGGTCTATAAATGCTTGAGAATTGGTGTTCAATTCACCTACCCATAGATCATGTTTTCGTGTAGATACCGTTCTTGTCGAATCAGTAAAAATATAATCATTATACCCTACAAATTCAGTAGGTGCAGTGTAGAAGAAGGCAGAAATTTCTGCTTCATAATTAGGAATTGGTGCACCATGTAGCCAGGCACCTGTAAGTGTTACTTCATTTCCAGTACGTTTAAAATATGGCCCACCAATATCAAGATCTACAGAAAGTCTATTTGGTACTACAGTTTCAACTTTAATATTTTTTAACCACTGATGTCCACCAGCTTTTATCCTCGCTGTCCAATTACCTGTTATAGCGTTTTCTAGCGTACTTGTTTCTATTGCATAAAATCCATCAACAGGACCATGAATTACCTTAGATTCTGTTACTTTTCCTGCTGGGTCTGATAATTCGAATGTTACAGGAAAGTTTGGAGGAAATTGTTTATGTTGGTCATCTAAAATAAATGTAAGATAAATTGAATCCCCAGGACGCCACACTCCACGCTCCCCATATATAAAGCCTTTAACACCGTTTATAGGTTTTTCCCCTCCAACATCAAAATGGCTAATATTTAATGAAGTTGAAGTGCTAAGGTTTAAGTATGAACTTTGATTGTTGCTCTTAACTTCAATATAAGAAGGAGCATCTGAAGACAGTATTACACCACCTTCACTATTTGTTTTGCCTTCTGCAACAACCTTTCCAATATATGAATACATTGTAACGGCTGCACCAGAAATTGGCTCTGTTGTTTGTAAATTTGCAGCTGTAATATACCATGTGTCATCTGATGTTTTTTTTGCCATTACACCTACATCTGAAACAAGTACATTTCGTCTAGCAACAATTGAATTATAATACTGATGCCTGTAAAAATTAGGATGGCAAGGATCATTTCTATAAGAATACGTATTTCGATATGAATTTTCAGAATTCCAGTATGGTGTATGCGAACTGTAAGAAATTAATTCATCATCTGAAGGCATCTCTAAATCTGAAAAATCATCATGCGACGCAGAACAATTATACATAATATGTTCATGTCTAAAGGCAACTCTTATTTGAAACATTCCATCAGGATACATTTTAATAAGTTCAGTCAAGTCTAGACCATGAGATACGTAACTGTTTTGCATAGAAGGATCCCAAGTAAGGTCAAATGTTTTAATCCATACAGCTTCGCCAACACGATCTAATTCATATTCACCATTTAACTCATTCACTTGTAAAAACTGACCAATAGAATCGCCTGAAATATGAAAAGCTTCAACTATTACACCAGTAACATTCCTTGTTTCTATTGCTAAGGTACTTCCCTGTGTCGTTGGTAATATAACCCCATCGTTAGAAGAAAAGCGCACTGCTGGTTTTTCCCAGTCATCAGACAAAGCAATTGAAGAACGTCCTTCAAGTACTTTCCCCGAAATACTTTGTATTCCCTCACTTATAGTAAAAGCTATAGCATCGTCCCATTCGTTGTCATTAAATACTTTAACATTGTTACCCGTTACTTGAAAACGAATGTCCTCTGACGGAATTGAACCTGATACTGTTTGTATAATTAAAAATCCTCTCAAGTCTTGTGTCTTTTCAAGAGCCTCAGAAAAATCAATACTTATATAATCGTCATTACTGTTATCAATGGAAACTACTTCAAAAGCACCCTCTTTAGGAACTAAAAAACTTCTTGAACCAGTAAAGCCTGCATCAGCCTCACTACTTATACCTAACGAGGTACCTTGCCATGTTACTGTCAAAGTTCTATCCTCGGTAGCTCCTGTATCAATTGGAATAGTAAAAGATCTTGCATCACTTAAATCGTCTTCTGCCCAGATTACTTTTTTATTTGAAGACTTATTACCTTGCTCTAGACTTGCTGAAACAACTTTAGAAACATCTTTTTGTTTTAAGGGTATATCAGTATGCAAGGTTCCACTAAATACATAGTTTCCCTCAGTATCTAGTGTAAGTCCATCTAAGCTCACAGAATATGACGGAAAATCTGCATAGAAGTTAATGTTAATATTCTCGTCAGAAGTATCAGTAAATAAGGTTTGTAAAGAAATATCTACCGTAATTTTTGAATTTGATTTAAAAGCTTCACTAGGTACAAATTTTATTGTACGTGTATCAATTGCTTCAAAACTACCTTTAACACCATCAGAAATGGTAATAGCTTCAGCGATATTTTGTGCATCAAAATCGCGTGTTAGTCGAATTACAATTGGATCGAGACGACCAATTCTCTTTGGGCTTAATTCTTCAACCCAAGATTTTTCGACATCAGTTAATACATGCTCTAGAGTTTCCTCTTGTGGCATCCCAACTTCTACGCTACCTTCGTTAGTACAAGAAATACTAATAATAGCAAACAAAACAAAAAATAACACTAAACCTTTTTTCATACGTACCATTTTACTGCATTTAAGTTATTTTTTCAATGTGTTAGTTGTGAGAAATTCTCATTTAAATTCAAAATAATTACTAGTAACTAGTAATTAGTAATTAGTAATTAGTAATTAGTAACTAGTAACTAGTAACTAGTAATTAGTACCTAGTAATTAATTAAATAGCACCAAAAAACTGCTCAAATAACTCAATTTCAGTAAG
>CAYJKA010000196.1:0-2964 GCA_964370655.1 uncultured Treponemataceae bacterium
ATTATTTGAGAAAAAAAATTGTTACTTATTAATTGTAAATTATTAATTACCTAGCCGCATATACACATACATCTGTGCTTACTGCTGTATGCATTCCCCTCGCGCACATTTCAGAGATAAATCTCTCCGCTTCATCTTCATAGCCTTGAATTGGAGAAGCACAATCTAATAATAATGTCATATTAGACAGTGGAATATACAGCGATAAATCACGAATGGTATTAGCAACACAGTGGCTAAGGGCCTCACCTGCAATAAAAATGTTTGTTTCTTCTTTTAATGCATTTATAAAGTTATAATTTGTGCAAGTACTTGCATCATTTGCATCAGGGACTTCAGCTTGTACACAGCTATAGTGCTCAGTATTCGGGTTTGGAGATTTTTCAATATAGGTTATATTTTTACCATCATTGTTTTTTTCCCACTCATGCACAGCTTCCCATATATTTTTCTCAACTGCAACACCTACTGATCCTTGCAAACAATGTGGCGGCCAAAGTGTTAAAGAGTACCTACCCCTTGCTTGTAAGTTCTGAAGATAATATTCTACATAATCAGTTAGAGCTGAATTAGAGGGTTTGTATTTACCTTCTAAAACATCATCATAGGTGATAGTTGTAAGAACATTAGGGGTTTTATTATCAGCAGTACGCCAATATGCTGGGTGAGATATATGATAGTAAGGGTGAACATCTTCAGTTAGGTATATTGATTGAATATCTTTTCCATTATTGCGTACAAATTCTGCAAGTCGGAGACAGTCCTGACTTGCGCCTTTAATATACAAAGCTCCATCTGGGTGGCAAAAATCATTTTGTGGGTCAATAATTAATAAAGCATTCATATATAAATATACCATGACTACCTACAATTGTCAAGCAAAATCGATTTAGCATCACGGAAGTCAACTTTGAAAAATTAATTAAACTTAGCCGCAAGAATTATTAAGATGTAAAGGATTTTTTTGTGGTGAAAAGGCAAAAATACCATTATCCTGTATATCAGCGGCTATAAAAAAGAAACTCATGGATTAAAATTGATTTCCCTGATTTTACATAAATTGCAACTGTCATTTATATATCACTTTACAAATTTGCAGTAATATGGTAGTCTATATTATCGAAAACGAATCAAAAGGAAGAAGAATGACAGATACATACGAAGTAGCACTCGAAAAAAGTAAAAAATTAGAACAAGATATACAAGCAAACCCAAAGAAATACCGAGTATTAACTGGGGATAGACCTACAGGCAGACTACATATTGGTCACTATTTTGGCTCATTACAAAATCGAGTGCGCCTATCAAAAATGAATGTACCAACATGCATTCTAATTGCTGATTACCAAGTCTTAACAGACCATGATGCCTTTCATGAAATATCTCAAAATACAAAACAGCTCGTAATTGATTATTTAGCTGCTGGAATTGAACCGTCTGACGATGTAATAATTTATCCACATTCATATATTCCTGAAGCAAATCAACTTATGCTTCCCTTTTTAACACTTGTTTCAAACTCTGAACTTAGCAGAAATCCAACCGTAAAAGAAGAAATTACAAGTGCAGGTATTAAAAGCGTTAATGCTGGAATGTACACCTACCCTGTTCACCAAGCATGTGATATTCTATTTTGTAAAGGAACAGTTGTTCCTGTTGGAAAGGATCAACTTCCACACATTGAAATGACAAGAACAATAGCAAGACGTTTTAATGAAAAATTTAGTCCAGATAATCCAGTATTTCCAGAACCACAAGCATTATTGAGTAAAACACCTCATATTTTAGGACTTGACGGAAGCCAAAAAATGAGTAAAAGCCGTGGAAATGCTATAATGATTAGTGCAACTGAAGATGAAACTGCAAAACTCATAAAAAAAGCAAAAACTGATGCTGAGCGATTTATTACCTATGATCCTATAAACAGACCAGAGGTTGCAAATCTCTTAATGCTTATCTCTCTTTGCACAAGCGAAGATCCAGCTACAATAGCTGCAAAAATTGGAGACGGTGGCGGAGGAATGTTAAAAAACATGCTCACAGAAAGCTTAAACGAGACACTTCGTCCAATGAGAGAAAAAAGAGCTCAGCTTGAAACACAAGACGATTATATTAGACAAGTACTATTAAACGGTGTAGAAAAAGCACGTGAAATGGCTATATCAACATTAAACGAAGTACGTTCTTGCATGAATATGGAAATATAACAAAGTAAAAAAAAATTGTACAAAGGGCGTGAACTATGGGTCACGCCTTTTTTTGTAGAAAAAGGCATATATACTATGAAAAGTAAAGATAATAAATCAATACAAAAGCCAACTATTAGAAGCTCTGCAGCAGAATATCTCACTTTTATTGCTTCTACAGGCAATTCAGAAAACAGTTTTGAAATGCGCTATGAAGACGAAAATATTTGGCTCACTCAAAAAATGATGGCTGAATTATATGGCGTTGAAGTAAACACAATTAACGAGCATATTAAAAAGATTTTTTCAGATGAAGAACTTAGTGAAGGGGCAACTATTCGGAAATTCCGAATAGTTCAAATTGAAGGTGCAAGAGAAATCTCAAGAGATGTAAACCACTACAACTTGCAAATGATTATTGCGGTTGGATTTAAAGTAAACAATCAACGTGCAGTGCGTTTTAGAGTATGGGCTAACAATATTGTAGAACAGTTTACCATTAAAGGCTGGGTAATGGATGTTGAGCGGCTTAAAAATACTGGTAGCGTTTTAACCGAAAAATATTTTGACGAACAACTTGAAAAAATCCGTGAAATTCGCCTTTCAGAAAGAAGATTCTACCAAAAACTTACCGATATATATGCAACGGCACTCGACTACGATAAAAATGCAAAAACTACAAAAGAGTTTTATGCAAAGGTGCAAAATAAAATGCATTATGCTGTTCACAAACATACCGCAGCAGAGCTAATTGTAGAAAGGGCAAATGCTAAAAAAG
>CAYJKA010000197.1:0-2950 GCA_964370655.1 uncultured Treponemataceae bacterium
CAGCAGTAATTGCAGTGTGGTATCCCTTAATAAATAGAAAAGAAAGTGAAACGAATATACTAAAACGTGAGCTTTCTACAATTGCTCCAATGGATGAAAAATTTACCATATGTGAACACTGCTTTAGAGATTTGAAAGATGAAGGCTTTGGTATGTATGGCTCAGGAATGGCAATAATTAACCCACCATGGCTGTTTAAGAAAGAAATTGACAAGGTCAATTTCTTTCTTAAAAATGTATAATTTATAATGTACAATGTATAATTGGAAAGTATCAAATTATTTACTCACAATGCAAATTCTCGAAAAATAAGAATTCCACCCTGCTATACCCTAATTATACATTAATAATTGTTAATTATTAATTAGTTAAGAATCATTCTGTCGTTTACAGCACCGTCATCACCTGCACTTTCAAACTTTTTAAGAAGGTCTGATACTTCAAGCTTTTTCTTTTCTTCGCCTTTTACGTCAAAGATAATTCGCCCTTCGTGCATCATTATTAGACGGTTTCCATATTGAATTGCGTGGCGCATATTGTGTGTTACCATAAATGCTGTAAGTTTTTCTTGCGTAATAATTTCGTCAGTTAAGTCCAAAACCTTTTTTGCTGTTTTGGGGTCGAGTGCTGCAGTATGTTCATCTAAAAGCAAGAGTTTAGGATGTTTTAAAGTTGCCATTAAAAGGGTTAGAGCTTGTCTTTGCCCGCCTGATAAGAGGCCAACTTTTGAAGCCATTCTATTTTCTAAACCAAGGTCTAAATGGGACAACCTTTCTTTATACATATCTTTTTCATCATGTGTAATTCCCCATGAAAAGCCACGTTTTTTTCCACGTCTGTAGGCGAGTGCTAAGTTTTCTTGAATTTGCATGTTTGCTGCAGTTCCCATCATTGGGTCTTGAAACACTCTTCCTAAAAACTCTGCTCGTTTAAACTCTTTTTTGTTGGTTAGATTTATACCGTCAAGAATAACTTCTCCAGAATCAACTGTGTAGACGCCTGAAATAAGGTTAAGAAGCGTAGACTTCCCTGCCCCATTACCACCAATAACAGTTACAAAGTCTCCTGGCTCAAGGTGTAAATCTATACCCTTTATTGCATGTTTTTCTGTAATTGTACCAGGATTAAATGTTTTTGTAATATTTGTTAATTTAAGCATTTGATCCTCCATTTTCTTTTGTTGAAACTTGAACCTTCTTTCTAGGCATTGCAGCTTGAATAACTGGAACTGAAAGAGCTAACGCTACTATAACAGCTGTTAACAATTTTAAGTCTGTTGACTTTAATCCTAGTTGTAATACTACCGCAATGATAATTCTGTATACAATTGAACCTAGTACAAGGTTTGCAAGCATTCTTCCAAAAGAAAAGCGTTTTCCGAAAAGTACTTCACCGATAATAATTGAAGCAAGACCAACTACAATTGTACCTGTCCCCATTCCAACATCAGCATAACCTTGACTTTGAGCAACTAATCCACCAGAGAGGGCAACAAGTGCATTTGATAACGAAAGTCCAATAAGCTTCATTCCATCGGTATCAATACCTTGGGCACGAACCATTTTTGGGTTACTACCTGTAGCACGTATTGAACACCCTATTTCTGTTCCAAAGAACCAGTACAAAGCACAAATAGTTATTATTGAAATTAGAACACCAATGACCAAAGATGATAAAGTTCTATCAAAACCAAAGAGGTCTGATATTTGTGACATTAGTGTTTCAACACCAAGTAGTGGAATATTAGCCTTACCCATTACACGTATGTTAATTGAATAAAGTCCAATCATACTTAAAATACCTGCTAAAATACCAGGAATTTTTAATTTTGTATTTAATAAACCTGTTGCAATTCCGGCTAATCCACCTGCAACAAATGCTACTAAAAGAGATACAATGGGATTAATCCCAGCTGCTATCATAACAGCCGATACAGCTCCACCAAGAGCAAAGCTTCCGTCTACTGTTAGATCTGGAAAGTCCAAAAGACGAAACGTAATAAATACACCAAGGGTCATTATGCCCCATAGCACACCTTGTGAAGCTGCGCCTTCAATTGCAAGTAAAAATCCCATAAAAAGTCCTTTAAAAAAGATAGTGTTTACAGGTTTAAAACCCATAAACACTCAAAAATATTTCTTAGTTCCACAGGTATGTAAAATACAGACTACACAATAACTACAATAGAAACCTGCGTAATTCTTGCGGATTATAATTTCTTATAAATCAGAAGGTATTGTAACACCAATTGCATCAGCAAAAGCTTCGTTAATTACAAGTTCACCTGAAGAAAGATATTCAATTGGCATTTCAGCTGGGTTTGCACCATCTTTTAAGATTCGTACTGCTTGTGCCCCAGTTTGCATACCAAGGTTATAGTAGTTGATACCATATGTAGCAAGACCACCAGTCATTGTCATGCCTTCTTCACCACAGATTACAGGAAGTTTTGCTTCCATAGCAACCATACCAACTGTTGCCATACCAGCTGCAATTAAGTTGTCAGTTGGGCTGTAAATCGCATCAACTTTTCCAACTAAGCTTTGTGTAACTTGTTGAATTTCATTTGAGTTTGAAACAGTTGCTTCAATGTAGTCTATACCAAGGTTATCTAATGCTTTTTTTGCAAGTTCAATTTGGAAAATAGAGTTTTGTTCACTTGAAGTGTATAAAAGTCCAACAGTTTTTGCATTTGGAACTAGATCTTTTAAAAGTTCCATTTGAGCTGCAACTGGTGTAAGGTCAGAAGTTCCTGATACATTTTTCCCAGGCATTTCATTTGATTCAACTAGCTTTGCTGATTCTGGATCAGTAACTGCTGTAACCAAAATAGGGATTCTATCAGTAAGGTTAGCTGCTGCTTGAGCTGCAGGCGTTGCAATAGCTAAAATAAGGTCAACATCATCGTTTACAAATTTTTGAGCAATTGTAACACAGTTAGCTTGTTCAC
>CAYJKA010000198.1:0-2947 GCA_964370655.1 uncultured Treponemataceae bacterium
TTGCAAAAGGAACAGCAATAAGCATACCAATTATTATTAAAAATACTTGAATAAAGTCTGTTAAAGTTACACTCCACAAACCACCCATGATAGCATAAATGGTAACTATAACACCAACAATAATTACTGCAACTGCATAATCTAAACCAAGCATCGTTGAAAGAATAACAGATGATGCAATAAATTGACCTGCAGTTAAACCAATTAGCGGAAGCATCATAATAACAGCTGTTATTAAACCTGAAGCTTTTCCATAACGACGTCTAAAATATTCAGGAACAGTCTTTACTGTCGCAGCCCTAAATTTAGGTGCAATGAATGTTAAAATAACAAAGGCAAAACCCATAGTTATAATATACCATGCAGCACTTATACCATGGCTTTGCATACCTTGCTGAACTACACCCAGCGAGCTTCCACCCCCAATTTCTGTTGCGGCTAAGGTTCCAGCCATTAGAATAGGACCTAAGCGACGCCCTGCTACCATAAAGTCAACATTTGACTTAATTCGTTTTGATGAATACCAACCAATTAGTAGCATAGCAATAAGATACACAACTACAACAACTGTTACCGTAAGATTAACTTGCATTCCTTTACTCCTTGTTTTATAACTTCGCCTTTACAAAGCTATTTTAATTGTAACATGGCTATTTAAAAAAATCAAATATTTTTTTCCAAAAAAAAAGGTGCCGTAGCATTTCTTTCAAAAACTACGGCACCTTTGCCATAAACATACTGTATACTTATTAGAAAAAAATGTCAAGAAGAATTTAAAAAATAACACATATTCAAACTTAGATATTCAAACAGAGTAATATTGTGAATTATTTCACTATATTATTGTATAATTGCAATATTTTTCCAAAAATAGCTTTATTTACATTGACAGATATAAGATTTACGAATAAAATATACATATATTCGTGATGTTTTTCACACTAAAGAGGTAAATGTGATTCCTATTCCATCAAAAAAAAGACTTATACAATTAACAAGACTTTTAAAATATGTACAAACAGACTACATTACCTCAGTCCAAATTGAACAATTAAGTGGATGGAAAGACACAACAGTTAGAAAAGATATATCTTATGTACTTAAAACACACACAGTAACAAGTGCTTCTAATGGCTATGTAAAAAAAGAATTGCTAGATGCAATACGTTTAACTTTACAAGAAAACCAGGAAGAAAAAAGATGCTGTGTTATAGGCTTAAGCAAAATTGCGCAAGCACTTATACAATCAAAAGAAGTTGACATTTCCGAGTTTACCCTTTTAGCAGGTTTTGATGAAAGCGTTAATAGAGTGGAAACAATGAATGCACCATTCCCTTTGTTTGCACTACATAAATTAGAGGAAATTATCCAAGAAGCAAACATCCAATATGCAATCTTGGACGTTAACGACGAAGATGCAATAGAAATTGCAAAGAGACTTACAAAAATAGGAATAAAAGGCATAGTAAATTATACCAATGCCATTCTCCCTATAGGAGAAACCACAAAAGTAGAAAACGTTTCGGTTATTGCAGCATTGCAAAACCTAGCGTATTAATAAACCACGTGCAAAAAGTGAGGATTATATGAGAGTGCACAATTTTTCAGCAGGCCCATCTTGTTTACCAGAAGATGTATTAAATGAAGTTCAAGCAGAGCTACTTGACTATAAGGGCACAGGTCAAAGTGTTATGGAAATGAGCCATAGATCTAAGCCATTTGAAACTATAATTGCAGATGTAGAATCCAAGATTCGAAAGCTTATGAACATTCCTTCAAACTACAAAGTGCTTTTTTTACAAGGGGGAGCAAGTACACAATTTGCCATGATTCCTCTAAACTTAAAAAAGAACGGAAAAGCAGCATACGTAAACACTGGTGTATGGGCAAAAAAAGCAATAAGCGAGGCAAAAAAATATATCTCTGTTGATGTAATTGCAACAGGCGAAGATAAAAACTTTTTAGCCATTCCAAGTATTGAAAAAATTGAGGGAGAGTACGACTACGCTCACATTACCCTTAATAATACTATTATGGGAACACTGTTTACCACACTACCTACTATCTCTGAATCAATTCCATTAGTGGCTGATATTTCAAGTTGCATACTTTCTGAACCATTAGATGTTTCAAAGTTTGCCCTACTCTATGCAGGTGCTCAAAAAAATCTTGCACCAGCAGGTGTAACACTAGTGATTATCCGAGATGACATAATGCAAGACTCTCCATTTGAATTTACACCAACTATGCTTAGTTATAAAACACACATTGAAGGTGAATCAATGTATAACACTCCCCCATGTTGGAGCATATATGTAATGGGAAAAGTTCTTGCCTGGATTGAAGCAAATGGCGGCGCCGAGGGTATGAAAAACCGAAACGAAGAGAAAGCAGAAATGTTCTATGACTATCTTGATAGCAGCCCATATTACATGGCTCCAGTTGAAAAAAATAGTCGCTCTTTAATGAACATACCTTTCTTAACAAAAGAAACTGATGATGAAAAAGCAAAGGCACTAAATAAGCTCTTTGTGCTAGAGGCAGAAAAACAAGGCTTAATGAACCTTGCAGGACATCGTTTAGTGGGCGGAATGAGAGCTTCCATGTATAATGCAATGGGATTAGATGGAGTTAAAGCCTTAATCGCATTCATGGAAGATTTTGCAAAAGAAAATTTAGTTAATTAACAATTTTACTTGCATAAAGTGGATAATCCTTAAGAAGGAAGTGATAAAATTTTCAACTCTGAAACAGTAAAAAAGCCGCCTAGGGGTGATAAGGGTTTTAGGGAAAAGAGGGGAGCGGCTGCAATAGCGTCCCCTCCTTTCCCTAATAAAATAAAAAATAGGAACATTTTAATAAAAAAGGATCACAGTCCAACCGTAAATATTAATTACATAAGGAGAATTTAAATGTATAAAATACAAACATTAAACAAAATATCAGC
>CAYJKA010000199.1:0-2937 GCA_964370655.1 uncultured Treponemataceae bacterium
CCATATTACCATCATTTGTTTTTGCCTCTATATTTGCTCCTGCTTCAATCAACTGATAAAGGGTATCTGTAGTATCACTATAAGTCGCAAACATTATAGGTGTCCACCCATTATTATTTTTTGCTTCCATATTAGCGCCTGCGTTTATTAAGGCTTCAAGTGCTTCAGTATGACCGTAACGTGCGGCCCTATTAATAGCCATATTTCCAGTATCATTTTTTGCTTCAATATCAGAGCCAAGTGAAATAAGAGGTTGTACTAATTCTGGGATATGTTCTGCAGCATAAATAAGAGCTGTGTAACCATCGTCATTACGCACTTCAATGTCTATATTTGACTGTTTTACATAATCAATTATTTTTTGATTTTTCGTATTAGCAATATGCAGAATATCTATTGTAGTAAAATTAAATCCTGCTTCATTAAGTAATTGCAAAATATCTGCATTTTCATTTAAAAGTGAAAGAATAAGAGGAGTCGTTCCATCATCATCAGCAGTATATACATTTGCTCCTGCAAAAAGAAGCGCTTTTACCGAATCAACTTCTTCATAATATATGGCATATTGCAAAGCTGTCCTACCAGAAGAATTTACAGCTTCAATATTTGCACCCTCTTCTATTAGAGCTTTTACAAGATCTGTGTAACCATAGGCAGATGCATACATAAGTGCTGTAAAATTGCTATTATCTACTGCATTAACTCCAAGGCCAACAAGAGCACTAATCTCATCAATGCGCTCTTGCCCTTCATATTGCAAAAGGGCCTTTTCAACACTCATAGAATCTTCAAATAGTTTTGTGCTTTGACATGAGACAAATAAAAGACAACAAACCACTAACCAAAATGCATTTTTATTCATACCTATTTCCTCAAAATAAATCTAATTATAGTATATCATGTTTTTTAGATAGTGCAAAAAAATTGCTTGCGAATTTGAGGAAAATCGGAAAGATAGAGACTTATTTATTAACTAGGTTATGATTTATTATTTTCTTTACGGTTTTTTTGATACTCACAGCCCCATGTAGCTAGAGCTTCCATAACAGGTCGCAAACTATATCCTGTTTCTGTAAGAGTATACTCTACCTTTGGTGGAATCTGTGCGTAAACTTTTCGCACCACAAGGCCATCTTCTTCCATAGAACGAAGCTGAGTTGTAAGAACTTTTTGTGAGACAATATTTACAAGGCTCACAGCCTTTTTTATTTCGCCAAAGCGTTTTGTCCCATCCATTAATTCTCGCAAAATGAGAACCTTCCACTTATCCCCTATTAACATAATTGTTGTTTCAACGGGACATGGAGATAAATCTTTTTTACTCATACACTAAACCTCTTAAGTACCCAAAAGTAACTAAAAAACAATATAGTACTTACTTTACATAATGGGGTATAGTATGATAATATAACTGAAAGACAAAAAAGTCAAGCATTTTCGGAGGCAAGCAATGACGATTAAAGAAATTTTTGAACATTTTGACAAAATTGGAACCTTAACATTTGCAACAATTGATGATGATTTTCCGCAAACCAGAATGGCTCATTTTAGAGCATGGGACGATGAGGGCATATATTTTATGACCATGCACACAAAGCCCTTTTATAAACAGCTAAAAGAAACAGGTAAGGTTTCGGTTTGTGGGCTTTGTGCCGATACAAAAGTTGATCACGGCGATAACGGTGAATACGAGTTTAAACCGGGATATGCCATCAGGCTTTCAGGCGAAGTAAAAGAAGTTTCTATTGAAGACATAAAAGCAAAGAACAACCCCTTGTTTGATTATGGCATAAAAGACCAAGAAAAATATCCTGCTATGGTAACCTTTTGCATAACAAAAGCAAAGGGCGATATTTTTGACTATGACTTTGAAATGAAAGATAGAGACCATAAGTTAGAGAGAATTACCTTTTCTTACGGAGGAATGAATGCGCCAAAACTAGGCTTGGAAATTAATAAAGATAAATGTATTTCATGCGGTAAATGTGAAAAAGTTTGTTCCTTTAAAGCAGCACGTAAGGCAGACGAAAAGTACGAAATTGATAGAACAAGGTGTGACGTTTGTGGCGACTGTTTTATTCACTGCCCCGTAAACGCCATTTCAACTTTGGGAAAATAATTTCTTTCCTTGACGAAACGCATATCATATCTTACAATATTACCAAGACATTTTTGGAGGATATGATATGGATGAAAACACAAACTATGTACAAGAAATGCGCATTGAAAGAACAATAAAGGCACTCAAAAGCAATGGTATTAACGGTTACTATATTAAAAGCAAAGACGAATTATTAGAAATAATAAAAAAAATAGTGCCAAAAGAAAGTATTGTTGGTGCGGGTGGATCTATAACCTTGGTAGACTTAGGTATAAAAGAGTTCTTAAAAAATGGAGATTATAGCTACACCTACTACAACAGAAGTGTACCAGGGATAACGCCTGAAGAAATAAAGGACGTGTACCGAAAATCATTTTCAACAGATGCCTACTTTACTAGCACAAATGCTCTTACCGAAAATGGTGAATTATACAATGTAGATGGAATTGGGAACAGGGTTGCTGCAATGATTTATGGGCCAGACAAAGTAATTATTATATGTGGTGTAAATAAAATTGTAAAAACCTTAGATGATGCTATTCAAAGAAACAGGGAAATTGCAGCTCCTGCAAATGCAAAACGCCTTGATAAAAAAACTCCATGCGCAACTACAGGACATTGCTCCGATTGTAAAAGCCCTGATAGACTTTGTAGAAACTTTACAGTAATTAATAGTCAAGGCGACCCTAACAGAATGCACGTGCTAATTTTGAACGAAGACTTAGGGTATTAAAAACTTGTGGGGCTGTCGCACGAAAATGTCTAAAGCCCCTTTCTTTTCGAATTACTAGAAAACACTACGTCATTTCGATACGCGAGTGGAGAAATCTTCTTTG
>CAYJKA010000200.1:0-2916 GCA_964370655.1 uncultured Treponemataceae bacterium
AATACTTCTACTTTTCCCACTTTAGAAAACATTTTTTATAAAGTGGCTACTTTTTTGGCTACACGTTATAGCAAAAGTTTTAATAGCTTTCGCTGTGCTTCGTACACTTCCGGAAACATATTTCGTAAAAAATGACTTCCTGTCATTTTTTAATACCGAGTTTCTAAGCTGTGCTTAAAAATATCGCAGACCTTTAAGTTGAGCGACATCCTTGTCGCGGTTTTTACAGTATATCACTCATGGTAATCATGCAACACTAGTCTTCTGTGACTATCGGGAGGTATTCAATACCGAGACGTTCTTGATAGTATTTTTGCACAGCTTCTACGTCAAGAATATACTTTGACCCAATATTGTTAGGACTATCCTCTCTTGTTATAAAATCGCGATGTCCGTACTTTTCTAGCTCATAACCTCCAACCCATTTTCCATCATCATAATTTCTGTAATAGCCTACAATGGTAGGAATTAAAAAGTTTTCTGCGTTTATCACAACATCATCTATCTTTTTGTTAACGCGAATATACTCATCTAGCTTTTGTTTATATTTGGTGACAAACCACTGAATGTCACTCTCTAATGGTTCATAGTCAGCAACTATCGATTCGCCTATTTTACCTAAGGGACTATCATGTATGACATTGTAAAGATGAATCCAAAAAAATGTTGTACTTACTAACTGAAGAGTTGTATCTTTTGGCTCTTTTGTAAAGTGCAAGAAATTTGCTTCTTCTGTGTATTCTTTTAGATAGGGAATAACATCTACGCCAAAGTCTTTTACACAAACACCCACAAAACTTTCAGCATCGTCATAAGATGAGCCATCTTTATAATGCTCAAAAAAAAGTTTCATTTTTTCTTCAACTGGAAGATCAATATTTTCATCAATTACTGTTTTTTCTTCTCTTTCATCTTCTTTAATTTGGTCAATTTCTATCGGGAGGTATTCAATACCAAGTCGTTCTTGATAGTATTTTTGCATAGCTTCTACATCAACAAATGCTTGTGCTCCCTGATTTCTAAATTCATCCACATTTTTAACAAAATCGCGATGTCCGTATTTTTCTAGTTCATAACCTCCAACCCATTTTCCATCAACATGATTTCTGTGGTAGCCAACAATACTAGGAATTAAATAAAACTCCGCGTTTAAAACAACTACATCTATTTTTTGATTAACACGAATATACTCATCGATCTTTTGTTTATATTTAGTTACAAACCATTGTATATCACTTTCTGAAAAAGCAACATTCGTATCAGTCATTTTACCTAAAAATGAGTCTTCTAAGGCATTATAAAAATGAAGCCAAAAAAAAGTTACACCTACTAACTGAAGAGTAATATCTTTAGGTTCTTTTACAAAATGTAAAAAATCTGCTTTCTCTGTATATTCTTTTAGATAGGGGATAACGTCTACACCAAATTCCTCTACACAAGAGCCAGCAAAATTTCCTGCATCATTATAAGATGAGCCATCTTTATAATGATCAAAAAGAAGTGCCATTTTTTCTTCAATTGGGAGATCAATATTTTTATCAATTGCTGCTTTTTCTTCCCTCTCTTCTGCATACTGTAGAGAAACTAGGGAAAAAAGCACTATTACAAACATCCATTTTTTCATCGTCTTTTCCTTTTCTTAAAAACCATATTAATTTTATCTTGTCTTGAAATCATAAATACCCTAACACCCCGAGTGTAAGCACTACCACAACCCCAATAGTTGCAAGTATAAAAAATGGTCTTATGATTAACACTCTATACAGAAATAAAAGTCTATAGTATCTATAAAAGTCTTTGTTATTAGGATTTTTTTTTGCTACTTCACCTACAGGCTTTAATGGGGTAGATTTTGGTGCATACAGAGTGAAAGAACCATCCAGTAATGATAATGCTTCATTTTCTGTGTCATATAGGTAATGTGCTTGATTTCGTATAAGATAACGAAATACTTTATCCCCAGTTGAAATTAGAAAGATATAAATCGCAAATATAATAATTAATGTGCTTAAGTGCGCTTCAAAAAAACGCATACCTGTTTCAATTATCCAATTAATAATGCTCATTCTGCGACCTCCAGTTCGGCTATTTTAAAGTAGATAGTTAATTCAGCAAAATATACAGATATTTCAAATTCTGTACTAAGTGTTGGTTCAATTTTTTTTTCTTCATCGACTGTTAGTCCAAGAATAGCACTTATAGTGATTGGAGGAAAAAAATCTCCTGTTTTAGAATCTCCCAGCCATGCCCCTCTAACATCTATTGTATCCCAAAGTAAATCAAAATCCATATTTTCTCCTTCATCAGAAACAGGCCCTATAAGATCTATAATGGATTCAATATCTTTAATAATATTAACAATATCTACTATATCATCTAGGACACCAATCGCTTTGGATATATCTTTTAAATCCACTCCATAGCCAAAACCTAAATCAAGTTTAAGATACGCGGCCAAATTTCCCTTACCATCTAGTGCTATTCCATAACTACCATCTGCAGCAATAAATTTTGAAACATCAATTGAGTCTAGCTTATGTTTCTTTATCTCTCGCCCATCAGGATCCACATACTTTACGGGGTTGTTACCCGCTCTAGTTTAAACCTTTCCCACGGTGTACCTAAAAATATAAAAAAGTAACACTTTTTTATATTTTTACACCTCTATTTATGTAAAAAATACTTCTACTTTTCCCACTTTAGAAAACATTTTTTATAAAGTGGCTACTTTTTTGGCTACAGTAAAAACTTGCATAATATATTATAATACAATAAATTATGCTGTATTACACTGTTGTTACAGTAGCATTTTGTCTACAATTTTGGCTACACGTTATAGCAAAAGTTTTAATAGCTTACGCTGTGCCTCATACACTTCCGGAAACATATCTGGCTTCCAGTTTGTGTATCGCTCTT
>CAYJKA010000201.1:0-2869 GCA_964370655.1 uncultured Treponemataceae bacterium
CAGTAATTTTTGCAGGGTTCAAGTAATCTTTGTGGTGCTCAATTTTTTCGTTTCGTGGCTTAAAGGTTTCGTCAGATATATCTAAGTTTCTCATGCGACTTAATCGGAATACAAGCATCTTCTCGCTGTACAGACAGTAGCATTTTGCGTACCAGGTTTTGTCCTTAAACCACAATGTGTACGGCTCAACATCTCGGCGGTGTTCGCTTCCTTCTGTTGTAATGTAGTCAAAATGCAAAATGCGCTTTTCCATAATTGCCTGTCTAACAGTTTCAAACTGATCCTTTATGGCGCCGCCCCAGTCTTCAAAATCAACTTCCAAAATATCTGCATTTGCACTGTCTCTTGAAGTGGTGAGTTTTGACAAAAGTGATTTTTTTATTTCTGGGTCAACAACGGTGCTCACGCATTGCAAGGCGATTCGGATGTTTTCCTTTTCTTTTTCGGTTAAAACGGCCTTGTTTAAGACGTAGCTTTCCATCAAAGCTATGCCTCCGCCCTTGCCCTTTTCGGTGTAGATTGGAATCTCCGCAGACGACAGTATTTCAATGTCTCTGTAAATGGTACTGGGCGTAACCTCAAATTTCTCGGCAAGCTCCTTTGCCGTTACCAATTTTTTATCGAGCAATGTGTACACAATGCCAAAAAGTCTGTTTATTTGCATGGCTCCTCCGGTTTTCCTTTTTATGTTACTGGCAGTTCCCCGCACTAACGTGCGGGTCGGGCTCTTGCCTTTATCTTTTGACTCGCATCACTCGTCAAAAGTATACCGGCAACGATCCCTAACTGGGGGTAACTATATCCCCTTCAAATTTATGTATTCTAATATCTTTGGATACATAAGTTTTATTTCATTTTTGCATAAATCTCCAACTCGTTGAAGTTCCATATCATTATCTATCAGCTCAAACCAAGTTGATTCATCCCAAATTTCAAAGACATCTTTTTTGATATTTTTATCTGAACATTTTTTATAACCGGTGGGGATGTTTTTTTCAGAAATGCTAGATCCCCAAATTCCACACCACATTTTTGTACAATTTATGTCTTTATATTCAAATCGAATAGAAAAATCCCAATCTTCTTCCCAAAACTCAAAGTAACTCCAACGGGCATTTTGGTTAAAACAAATTGCCTCCTTTACACATCTTCGTTTTAATACTTCTTTAATAAAAATTTTTAGTTCATTAACTAATGGCATTACTATAAATTTTCTAACCTCACCTGAATTAATAAGGTTTGCAATTTCAAATGCTCCTTGCAGAGAATTTTTGTTTTTTGTGATAGCTTTTACTACTTCATTCATTTCATATTCCTCCAAACTTGCTCCTGTTAATTTCCTTATATGATTTTGATATTGCTTTATTGTTTCACATACAATTGTCTTTTTGCTTTTTTCTGAAAGTTTTATACATTCATCAAGCCAATTTACAATAGTTTCTGAATATGACACAGGAATATATTCAACTCCTTTGCCTGATTGTTCACTTGCATTATATCCTCCCAATGTAAGATATAGTAATTTCCATTTTCCTTTATAATTCTTTTCTAAATAACTTTGGTATCGTTTTAATTGTTCCCATTGGTCGGATGCGTACACTTTATTTTCTATGCAAATTGCATGGTTCCCATCATAGATAAGAATATCCATTCGTCCATCGCTCATAGAAACTTCAGTTCGAACGGTTGCTTTTTTAGTATCAATTGGAAAATTTTCGTCATTTAAAGTAGCCTTTATAAACTCATCTAGAAAAATACTTCTCATTGCATGAGATCCCTTCGGGTTTAGTAGCTCTGTCAGAATTGCCGAGTGGGTGTTTTCATAGTGATTTACACCACAAATTGAAAACATATTAAACCGAGCCCCAGTTTTGTCAAGTTCATTTTCATTTTTTTGCACAAGTTCTGCTACTTCTTGTAATAAACTTTCTACAGTCATTTACAGTCCTCCTGTTTTATTTTTTCTTTAAGTGCATCAATTATTATTTTGGTTCTTTCATCAATAACTTTTGAAGCAAAAATAATATAATTAATTATTTCAGCTATGTATTTTTCCTTATTCCATTCCTTTGCGTGCCACCACCATCTAAATCCATTAAAATCAGCTTCTCCTGTAATATAGGAATTCAAGAAATATTTTTCACAAAATTTATTAAAATTTTCTCCTCCTAATGTACTTTCATTTGGAAGAAGATTTCTATTTTTCTTGAAAAGCTCATTCAAGGAAGGACATATGCTTTTCCCTAAAAAGCACTTCTCTAGTTCTCTTAAAAAAATATAAAAATTATCTGCGTAGGCGTTTGCTCTAAAAGTATTTAAAGTCTTTCCGTCTTTGGCTTTATTAGGCAAAACAGTCATGTTTCCAATCGTTAAGTAGGTTTTTGAAAAATTAATTATTTCTTTTACTAAATTCTTATCTTTAATTTCAATTTTTCCTATTCTAAGAGGAAGAGTAAAATTTGTGTCATCATGCAATAGTTTTGACTCTAAATCTTTGCTCATCAAATATGCAAATGTATTTAGCGTATCTCCTCTGTAGTCATATTCTTGCCCTTGTCCTATTTTGTTATACTCAATACCAAAAACAAGAGCGTAAATAATTCTTGCGATTTCTGTATTGTCACAGTCAAACTCACCACCTTTACATTTTCCCCATGTTGTATTACCTCTCAAATTCCATAAACTATACTTACTAAATTCATCCAATTTCTTACAATAATTATTCCCCGTAAATTCCTTTGCATCAAGAAAGTCTTTTAATTTTTTTACTAATTCTGTTTTTTCCATTTATGACTCCTTCTATTACCATTATACCACATAATATGCCGTTTGTGTGTCATATTATTACACCCCAAACCCTATCCTGTTT
>CAYJKA010000202.1:0-2858 GCA_964370655.1 uncultured Treponemataceae bacterium
TCCTTGCTCTATTCCTTGTGAAAGCCCTTCGCTATGTCCCTTTTCATAATTGAATTTTATATCACTATTATAATCGCGTAGCCACTTTTCTCTCGACAAGGCATCGCACCTTGTTTGCTCATCTTCTATGCAGTGTAAGTAGTCCCCGTATATTTCTTTGTATACAGGATTTTTTTCTAATAATTCACTCATACTTTCCCCCAACTGAGGCTTTGTTTCTTGCAACAACTTTACAAGTTCAGCCAATTCTCCTTCTCGATTTTTTGCCTTTTTCATTTCTATAAAATGAAGGCGAATCCCATCCAGAAGCATTACATGCTTTCTATGTATATCTGTTGGTACTAAACAGGTGTGGTACTCTGTTTCTCCTTCAAATATATCAAAATCTACAAAGTTATCTATTTCAGGTTGGTGGCATCCATGCCATACTTTCAAAATCGTGAGCCATGGATGGCGAACAAATGACAGGCGAGTTTTGAGCTAATCACTACGCTACGCTTTCGCAAAACTCGATAAGTAAAATTGACACGATGTCAATTTTACGACCTTCTCTACCAAACACATACTTAAAAATAAAATCATTGGTTAATCTAAGTTCACTATAATCATTATAGTCTAAGTTTGTCTTTTTTCAAGATTAGTTTTCATACAATACCCTCTATAAAATAAAAATTAAGGAAGAGTTCCTATATATGTTTTAGTGTTTTCCACGTTTTTTTTAACAGGCTTTATACTTTTTTATCAAAAACCATGCACTATTTTACAAAAACACTTTGAAAAAAATACTGCCATAATCATCCTTACCGCTATAAAACAACCCTTGACCTTTCCTTCTTTCTGAAGTACACTTAATAAAAATACTTGGAGAACATCATGAATGGATTTACAGCAATTGACCCAAAAGAATTACAAGAAAATGCCATAAAGGCAATGTGCGATAAATGGATGCTTGTTACAGCAGGCACAATAGATTCCAACTCTGAAAAACCATGGAACACCATGACTGCAAGCTGGGGTGGTTTGGGCTATTTATGGAACAAACCTGTTGCATTTGTATTTGTACGGACAGAACGTTTTACCTTTAATTTTACAGAACAAAATGAAAACATGACACTCTCCTTTTTTGGCGAAGAATACAAAAAAGCATTAAATTTTTGCGGAACTAAGTCTGGCAGAGAATATGATAAGGCAAAAGAAACAGGACTTACTCCAATATTGTGTGAAAACACTAGCGTAGCATTTGAACAAGCAAACATTGTCCTTGAGTGCAAAAAACTCTATAAGACCATGTTAAATGAAGACAGTTTTTTAGATAAAACTATTCTAGATAAATGGTATTCCCAAGAAGGAATGCATCAAGTATATATTTGCGAAATAACTAAGGCATGGATAAAATAATATGCATAAAGCTCCAATTAGCGCCCTTTTTACCGATTTCTACGAATTAACTATGGCCCAAGGCTTTTGGAAAAACAACATGAATCATTCGTGCGTGTTTGATTTTTTCTTTAGACGAAACCCCTTTGATGGTGGATTTGCGGTTTTTGCAGGAATTGAAACACTCCTTGATAAACTAACAACTTTTAGATTTTCAAAAGAAGATATTGATTTTTTAAAGTCACTTGATAAATTTGAACAAGGCTTCTTAGACTATTTATTGGATTTTTCATTTTCTGGAGATCTCTATGCTATGGAAGAAGGTACAATTGTTTTTCCAAACGAGCCACTAGTACGAATTCATGCAAGCTTAATTGAGGCGCAAATTATAGAGGGCTTAGTACTAAACCAACTTAACTTCCAAAGTCTCATTGCCACAAAATCACTTAGAATGGTTATAGCCTCAAAAGGCTCACACATTATGGAATTTGGACTTAGAAGGGCACAAGGATATGACGGTGCTATGAGTGCATCTAGGGCAGCCTTTATTGGTGGGGCTTCAAGCACAAGTAATGCCCTGGCTGGAAAAGAGTTTGGAATACCTATAATAGGAACAATGGCACATTCGTGGATAATGTCCTTTGAATCAGAGCTTGAAGCCTTTGAAACATACGCACAAATGTATCCAGATTCAACGACCTTTTTACTTGATACCCACAACACCCTAAAATCAGGAATAAAAAACGCAATTATAGCAGGTAAAAAATTAAAAGAACAGGGTAACAACTTTGGCGTAAGACTCGATTCTGGCGATATGCAATATCTTTCAACAGAAGTTAGAAAAGAATTAGATAAGGCTGGCTTAGAAAAAGCTACTATTTCAGTTTCTAACGACCTAACCGAAGAAATTATCGAGATGCTTGTATCCCAAAATGTCCCAATTGATGTATGGGGAGTTGGCACACACATGGTTACAGGTGGTAAAGATTCATCTTTTACGGGAGTATACAAACTTGCAGCCCGTCACAATCCAAATGGTGAAAATTTAATTGCCACAATGAAATTTTCTGATAACCCTGCAAAAACAACTAATCCTGGAATTAAAAATGTGTGGCGTTTATATGACGAGGATGGTATGTTTAAGGCAGATGTTCTTGCATTAGACAATGAAATTATTGCCGATAAAAAGCAAAGGACATTTTACCATCTTGCAGTTGACTATAGAAGATTCTCATTTGCCCCACACAAGGCAGAAATGTTGTTGGTTAATAGAATAACAAATGGAAACAGAACGAGGCCACGATTAGACGAAAAAGAGCAATTGAAATTAAGTAGAAAAAGAGTGCAAGAACACTTACAATGCTTAGATTCAACGTTCCAAAGAATAATAAATCCGCATATCTACAAAGTTTCAATGACAGAAAAACTTAAAGACTTAAAATTAAGCATCATACAAGAAAGCCTAGGTAATGTATAATTAT
>CAYJKA010000203.1:0-2817 GCA_964370655.1 uncultured Treponemataceae bacterium
AAAAAAACCCCTTTCTGAAACTCAAAAAGGGGCAAAAGGAGAGGAGGATGCAGAAAAAAAATTGTTGCTTTGAATTCAGTAATGAACTGAACTAGACACGCACTCTGCTCTGCGAGCCTTTATATAGTAACAACAACCGAGGTCAAAAAAAGTTACATAAAAATGATTTTTTTTTAATTTTTTTTCAAAGTAATGTATACATATTTAGTATAAGTATTAAGTATTTTTTTTAAATCCCGATAATTAAATGAGGATTATGTGAATGAAAGAAAGAATAAAAAGCATTAGCCAAGAGTTATACAAAACACTTGTAAGTCAAAATGAAGTGCTAGGTGCAATAATTGTGCAACAACAAATTGTACGAGCTGCTGTTACAAGTAAGAACTGGGAACAATTAGAGATCGCTGTAAGAGAAGTTAACAATCTTTCAAAATTATTTGCAAACTTTGAAGCAAAGCGAATTGAGCTTGGTTTAAAGTTAAACAGCGACAATTCTGATGATATATTTACAATTTCAAAAATTGTGCCAGAAGAGTATAAAAAAGGCATAGTTGAAATTTTTTATCAAGTTCGTCAAAAATTAGTTGTTTCAAAAATAGAAAATGATGCAATAAATGAATATATTAGAATTACGCAAGAGTTTTTACAAGGTGTTTTTGATAACGTTCTTCCTCAAAGAAGAAATAAGTTATACTCTTCAACTGGCAAGGTGATAAAAAATCATCCAAAGTCTGTAATACTAAATGCTATTGTATGATTTTTTATAGGAGTATTAGTAAATGACTCGGCACAAATGGTGCCTTTTCATTCATTTAGGAGTTTGCATTGCAAACTCAATATTGTACGTCGTTTTCTCGTGCTAGAAAACGACTTGAAAAAACTAAAATTAAAAAATTTCAATTTTTGAATTTTACTTTTTATAGGAGCAAGTATGTCAAGTTTTAGTGGTATTGAAATTGGAAAACGAAGTCTCATGGCGCAAAGCCAATCAATCCAAACAGCAGGACATAATATAAGCAATGCCGACTCAGAAGGATATTCAAGGCAGAGAGTAAATTTACGAGCCTTTGATCCTTTGTACAAGCCTGATCTTTCGAGAGCAGAACGTCCTGGACAAATTGGACAAGGTATTGATGTTATGAGTGTAGAACGTGTTCGGGATGAACTTCTCGAAGGACGCATTGTAGCTCAAACTAATCAAGAGTCTTACTGGGCAACGAGAGAAAAGTACTATGTTATGCTTGAAAATGTTTATAATGAACCTGTAGATATTTCAATACGAACAAATATGGATAAATTTTGGCAATCTTGGCAAGAACTTTCAATATATCCAGAATCCCAAGCTGCACGCCAAGCTGTAGTTAGCCGTGGAGAATCTCTAGTAGACTCAGTTCATCAAAGATTTACATCTTTAGAAGGTATTGGTAAAATTTTAAACGGCGACATTGAAGGTAGCATTGAACAAGTAAACGAATATGCAATTCAAATAGCAGAAATAAATAAAGAAATAGTTCGTTCAAAAGCAATGGGAGATAACCCAAACGACCTGTTAGATAGACGTGACTTAATGGTTGAAAAGCTTTCTTCTCTTGTAAACGTTACAACTGATAATAGAGACCCCGATGAGTTTATGGTGCACGTTGATGGGCATATTTTAGTTCAAGGTGGGCTTGCAAGAGGCTTTGATGTAGTGCCTGTTGTTGATAACAATGGATATTCAAAAGTAGTATGGTCTGATACTGGGAATGATGCGTATTTTTCTGGTGGATCTGTAGGTGCCTTAATTGAACTTCGAGATGTAGATTTACGACAAGAAATGCAAAGTATAAATACTATGACAATGGAATTTACTGATATGGTAAATGACATTCATAGAAATGCGGTAGGACTAAATAACACTACTGGGTTAGATTTTTTTGTTGAAGAACCTTTTGTTAACAATGCGCTCGGAAACTATGATCGAAATGGTGATGGTGTAGAAGATTCAACATACGTGTTTAGAATGACTGGGGGGAATGTTTTGGACCCCCAAGAACAAACTGGTTTAGCAGGTGTTATGACCTTTTCAGGAGCTACAGGTGATGTTGAGGTTCCATATAGCCCAACTGATACAATAGAAACAATTATTAATCGTATCAATGATTCTCAAGCAGAAGTAAAAGCGTCATTAGATAGAAATAATAATCTAGTATTGAAAGCAACAACAGCTGCGTCTATTGATAATCCAGATTTTGTTATTCGTCATGTTGAAGACTCAGGACAGTTCCTTGTAGGTTATTCAGGAATCTTGTCAGGTAGTGGCGAGGAAAATGCCTATGATTTTAATACAGCAAATGCAGTTCAAACACTTGCTGGTATTGGAAGTGATGCAGAAGTAGCTACTCAATATGCAGTATCTCCTGTATTAAATCCAGCAGGATATGTAAGCATAAACAACGCTATTCGAAATGATGTAATGTCGGTTGCAGCTAGCAAACCAACTACAAATGGCCTTTTTGAAGCAGGCGATGGTTCAGCAGCTTTGGAAATTGCATCACTTAGAAATTCTAATGTAATGATTGGAGATGCAAAAACATTTGATGATTACTTTGCACAAAGTGTAACAAATGTAGGTCTTAAAGGCGAACAAGCAGAAATTAATATGTTTAGTCAGAACGCTATTATGACAGATTTGCGAAATTTACGAGATTCAATATCTGGTGTAAATATTGATGAAGAATTAGCAGATATTATGAAGTTCCAACATGGATATAATGCTGCAGCTCGTTTTGTAACAGTAATTGATGAGATTTTAGATACAGTTATAAATAGATTAGG
>CAYJKA010000204.1:0-2810 GCA_964370655.1 uncultured Treponemataceae bacterium
AGATACAACATAAAAATAAAGTAAATTATATCAACAACTGCAAGCCCAATAAAATTTTGAGCTCCTACTTTATTTTTACCATCACCTCTAATAATTAAAATATTTATACCAAATAAAATAATTGCAAAAAGAATTGCAATAGAATTAGTATCAGATATTTGTAATACATAAGTGGCAATACCACCAATTAAGAGTAAGCTTGCAGAGATATACGTCATTATCGCCAATCTGCGTGCTAGACGAACAACATCTACTGTAGCTTTTTCCTCTTCCTTCATCATGTTATAGCCTGCTATAAGGTTATAACATTTTTTTTCTTTAACAAGAAATCCCAAAACAATTAAACTGACTGCGCATATAATAAAAGCCAGTATCATACATATCCTCCAAGATATATTAAGCCTAACTATAGTATACACCCAAAAGTTATAATGAGCAAGGAAAATTTACTTTTTAAGACTTCTAAAATTATTTTATGAATTAATAAACAAAAATCTATTCTAAATGTTTTTTTCTGTTATTTTTCTTCTTAATATAAACAAACTATATAGTAGAGCGTAAATACCAGATGCACTAAAAGTAAGAATCGTTAAAATATGCTTTACTTTTTCAAAAGTTGTAGAAACATGATACATTGAAAGTTCCCATTCCCCATACTTTGTATCAAATACGGTACTAAGTGAAGCCTTTTTTTCATCAAATTTTTTAGACTGTAAAATATCAATCGCTTCATTGTTATAATGGTATCTAAGAATATATTCATAATTAAATTTCTCAATACTTTCTATATGAGAGTTCATCAATAAACCTTTTGTAGACCTCATTGCAATAGCTATAAAACCCCAAAACTCTTTTTTCCCATCTTTTTCTATAAATATAGGATCGCGAACAACAGTTGCAACGCTACCTTGCCTCAAAATATAAGGCCTTGAAAGCGTAGCCTGCCCTGTATCCCTTGCCTGTATCGCATCAGAACGTGTAATAGGGTCTTCTAGTAACCTATGCCCTATTGCCTCCTTATTGCCCTCTAAGGGATACGCATACTCAACTATACCATTAGGAGCATAAGCAATAGTAATATGTATCTCATGATCAAAAAGAAGCTCTGTTAGGCGAATTACTTCATCAATTTCGGGGTTTCCATTATGTAAAATTACAAGCTCTTCTAAGAGCTCTGCAACTTTAATTGTACCATTTATGATGTTTTGCATTCTACTTGTATAAATATCTAAAAGTATTTTTGTTTCTTCTGTGTCATTTTTTTCAATTTCAATTGATTGATTATACGAAGCCGCAGATGTTAAGAGAATAATTATTACTAAGATAAAGTGAGCATATTTCATCAAAAACATAGAACCTCTATATTACAGTGTAGAGGATGAGCATATCCCTGTCAATAGAATATAAAAAATATTACGCTATAAATTTTCCTAATAATATATTTGAGTTCGACTTATAACCTGTACATTATCTTTATATTTAGGCATATTTCATTTATGTAGTACACAAAACTGAACCTATATAAAAGTCTAATTATTTTTTCCAAGACTTATCAAAAAATCTAGCGTAAACCTTTTTCCATTTGCCTGATATTTTTCTTTAAGTTGGGGGCCACAGCTACCCGAACCAATACCAGACATATGAGAATCAAGACACAGTATTGTATAAGGGCTTTTAATTAGTTCAAAATTATGTGCCTTTGCACCTAGTTCTTCTTGAGAATAAGGAGAGGCATTAAAACTAAAATCATTAGCTTCTGCCTTTAGAGAAAAGCCACAATTGTTAACAAGCACCACTTCTGAACATCCCCAGTGACTGCCATTTTCTTGAGGTTTAATATAGTCTTCATGCATATCTAAAACCTTTGATAAAAAGGCTCCATAGTACGAACTTTGTCTTTTATCTACATAACTTTCATTTGGCCCATATCCAATGTAGGAAACACTATCAAAAGATTTAGGAAGCATAAGCCTAAGACCAAAGCGTGGTAAAAATGGTAGTTCTGTGTTTTTTTCTACATCCATAAGTATATTTATAGTTCCATCATTATAAATAGTAAAACATGCTTTTACTTCGAGGATTCGCTGAATAAAAATTGCAGAAACACTAAAATCTGTATGTATTTTCACACAAGATTCTTCACACTGTATACTAGTTTCGTACACTTTTACTGTTTTCCTATCATATCCAGCCTTTTCCCAGTCTAAACGCACCACTCTATCATTGTCAGTTGGCGCCCTCCAAATGTTAATCTCCATTGGCTTTTCTATTACCGTCACATTGTCTTTTACAAGTGTATCAAACATTCCTGTTAAGCGGTTAAAGGTATATCTAAATTTAGGGCTTTGAATAATGTATTCAGTTTCACTTTCCTCGATTTTTATTTTTGCCTTGGAGTTTGACTCATATTTTTCAATTGTTTCTTTTCTTAAAAGTATTTCATCAAAACCTACTTCATCTCCTTCGCTTAGAAAAACAGTATCATAGTCTTGATAACAAATAACTCGCAAATAGCAATTCCCTGTTTTTGGCATATCAAATGGGATAGTAACTTTTTTTTCACTTCGTGGAGGAATGTCTATATCTTCTATCCTGCCTGTTTCTACTATATTTCCATCTTGACTTACAGCGTAAAAAACTGCATACATTTCTGATAGATTAAGAAAATCAAGTGTATTTTTTATTTTAAAGGTTCGTTTTTCAATATTAACGGGACTAACACGCATTGGTCGTGCGCAATTTTTCCATTCTAATAATCCTGTATGAGGTGTTCGGTCAGGGAAAACAAGGCCATCCATACAAAAGTTTCC
>CAYJKA010000205.1:0-2806 GCA_964370655.1 uncultured Treponemataceae bacterium
ATGTCTCTAAATAATAAAGAAATTGATGTTGTACTTAATGAACTCAATCTAGAAGGGAGTTTTATCCAGCAAATTGTTCAGCCAAGTTATGATACAATTGCATTTCACACATATAAAAATACTTCTTGTGCTGTGTTTGTATGTCTTGCGGCAGGTGCTTGCCGTATACATGAAACAAGGCGGAAAATACCTAAAAATGAAAAACCTCTTCGTTTTATGGAATTTTTAAAGTCCCGTGTCAAAGGTTGTAAAATTGAATCTTGCGAGCAGCTTAATAGCGATAGAATTATAAAAATGTCCCTTAAAACGGTTTCAGAAAACATGTTTATGTTTATTAGGCTTTGGACAGGTTCTGCAAATATTATTATTACCGATGAAAATTTAAAAATACTCGATGTGTTTTATAGACGTCCCAAAAGAGGCGAAATAACAGGTGGTACCTTTGTGCTTCCTGAAAGAGCCGAAAAGAAAAATGAAAAGGTTTTTGAAGTACGAGATTTTATTGAGCTACAAGAAACAGGAATTATTGAAACAAATAAAGCTGTGTTAAATGGTAAATCTTTCGAAGACTTAACCTATAGCGAAAAAATAGATATTTGGTACGGTGAATATGGGCAAACATTATCGAAGGAAGTTCTTTTAGAGCAAGCGCAAAAAGCGTATGATAAACAAAAAAACAGAATGGCTGCAGCCCTTATTAGGCTTGAAGAAAAAAAAGAAAGCTTTTTACATTCTGAAAATTTAAAACACTTTGGCGACCTTATTCTCGCTAATGCCCATATTCTGGTAGAACAGCTATCTAATGATGATAATAGCCGATTTTTTGAATGTGAAGATTATGAAACTGGAAATATGGTGCGCCTTGAAATAGATCCAAAAAAATCGGCACAAGAAAATGCACAAAGCTATTATACAAAGTATAAAAAGTCTGTATCAGGTTTGGGCGAACTTGATCATGATATTGCAAAGTTAAAAAAAGAAATACTCGACCTTGATATGGCTTGGGAAAGTGTATTAAAAGAGCCAAACCCTATTCGTTTGCAACAACTTTTAAAAAAGCAAACTAAGCCAAAGCAGCAAATTGAAAAAAAACACCCTGGCTTAAGTTTTACTATAAATGGTTGGCACTTGCTTGTTGGAAGAACCGCAAGTGAAAATGATGAGCTTTTAAGACGCCATGTAAAAGGCCAGGATATGTGGCTTCACACACGCGATTATCCAGGTGGATATGTTTTTATAAAAAATCAAAAAGGGAAAACTGTCCCATTAGAAGTGCTCCTTGATGCAGGGAACTTAGCGGTGTTTTATTCAAAGGCACGAAAAGCAAAAACAGCAGATCTTTATTATACGCAAGTAAAACACCTTCGACGTGCAAAAAATGGTCCAAAGGGAACAGTTTTACCATCAAATGAAAAGAACTTAACAATAACACTGGATGATGCACGTCTTAAAAAAATGGAGGAGTCTGCAAATGATTGACATGACAAAAGGTAGCCCCGCAAAGCTTGTTGTTCGCTTTACTATTCCTCTACTTTTTGGAAATGTTCTACAGCAAATGTACAATATTGTTGACAGTATTGTTGTGGGAAAATTTGTAGGTTCAGATGCACTTGCTGCTGTTGGGAATTCTTTTATTGTAATGTTCTTACTTTTTTCACTATTTGCTGGTGTTGGAATGGGTGCTACAATACTTATTTCGCAGTTTAAGGGTGCAGAGAACAAAGAAAAGATCCAAATTACTGTGGATACGATGTATATTTTTATGTTCATTGGGGGCTCTATAATTGGTATTGTTGGGTTCATTTGTGCTCCATTCTTTCTACAGTTATTAAATACCCCTGAAGGTATCCTTACAGATATGTCTATAACGTACTTAAGTACAGTATTTTTAGGAACACTTGCAACTTTTGGTTATAATATGAACAATTCCATTCTGCAAGGGCTTGGAGATGGTAAGTCATCTTTGTTGTTTTTGGCTATTTCTACGGTGCTTAATATAGTTCTTGACCTTCTTTTTGTTATTGTATTTGGAATGGGGGTGTTTGGAGTAGCACTTGCTACAATTATTTCTCAAAGTTTTGCATTCCTTTTTGGGATATTTTATATAAATAAAAAAATTGACCTTTTTAAAATTGCTTTTAAGAAAATGCGGTTTTCAGGTGAGATTCTCAAAAAAAGCTTAACAATAGGCTTGCCTGCAGGGCTTCAAAATATTTTAGTAAGCTTGGGTGTTATGGTTTTACAACGCCTTGTAAATAGTTTTGGTTCTGACTTTATGGCAGGTTACAGTGCTGCTGCAAAAGTTGATGCTTTTGTTTTTATGCCAATAATGAGTTTTTCAATGGCTATGACAACCTATGTAGGTCAGAATATTGGTGCAAAAAAAATGGATAGGGTAAAACAAGGGGTGAGATCTACGCTTGTAATTGCTATTGGTATGTCTGTTGTCTTGTGTGTGCTCTCTATTGTGTTTGGCGAGTATCTGTTACGTGCCTTTACTGATGATGCAGATGTTATTTTTGTTGGACAAGAGTATATTCGGCGTATTATGCCATGTTTTCCACTTTTAACAATAATTTTTGTGCTAAACGCATCAGTTCGCGGTGCTGGAGAAACTGTTGTTCCAATGGTATGTACTCTAGTATCTTTTTTAGGTGCACGTGTTCCCTCTGCATATATTTATACCCACTTTTTTGGTGAATACAATATGTTTTGGTGCTTTGGAACAGGTTGGTTTGTCGGTGTTTGTATTGTAGTTCCATACTATTTGAGCGGCCACTGGAAAAAGAAAGGGTTAGTTGTTAAT
>CAYJKA010000206.1:0-2802 GCA_964370655.1 uncultured Treponemataceae bacterium
TTTATTTCAACAGTAGTATATCGATTTGATATGAATCTTAGAGATGCTACAACACTTGGGCTTGTAGGTGCAGGTGGTATTGGAGCCCCTCTTATTTTTGCAATGAATGAGTTTAGATGGAGTGATGTTGGATCTTATCTTCTAGGATTAATTGTTCTAGTTTTTGTAATAGAATACTTTTCAGGAATTATTCGTGTAAAACTTACTCGTGGATAGGAAAACTATATCATGTCAAAAACTGCAAAGATTTATTTTACGAGCGATGTTCACGGCTATTTTTTTCCCACAAATTACAAGCAAGCGGAACCTTGTAACATTGGTTTATTTGCTATTCAAAACGCAATTAATTCAAAAAATGATAACACTATACTTATAGATGGGGGCGACATGATACAAGGAAGCCCCTTTCTACAATACTTGCAAAAAAGTGGTAAGGGTTATGACACGGTGTCATCAATAATCAACAATATTGGATATAATTTTGTTACACTTGGTAACCACGATTTTAACTTTGGCTATGAAACACTTAAAGAGTATGTTAATAAAATAGATGCAAAAGTTCTTTGCTGCAACTTGGTAGACAAAAAAAATGAAATCGATTTTCTTCCCCACTATATTGCAACTCTAGAAAATGGTATGACTATTGGATTTATTGGAGCTGTAACAGAATATGTAAATGTATGGGAAGATAAAGCAAATATAGAGAATCTTGAAATACTCCCAACATTTGAATCAATCAAAAAAGCGCATGATGAGATATCCGGAAAATGTGATGTACTGGTATGTATATACCACGGTGGTTTTGAACACGATATATTAGACATCGAAAACTATACACCCACAACAAGCGGAGAAAACATAGGCCTTGCAATTTGCAAAGAGTTTAATTTTGATCTTTTACTAACAGGGCATCAGCACATGCAAGTCCAAGGTATTAATATTTTTGGGACTCATACACTGCAAGTACCAAGTAACGCAACCTGGTATGCTGATATAGATATTTGTTTTTCTGAAGATAAAGGCGTACAAGTGGAAAGTAAAAATGTTATATCCAATGCGCACAATACAAATAAAGAAAGCGTAAATACCTACAAAAAAACACAAGATAATGTGCAACAATGGCTAGATAAACCAGTTGGGAAGCTATCTCACGCTATAGAACAGACAAATCCAATAGAGATAATGCAAAATGGTTGGCAATTTTCTGATTTATGTAATAGCATTATAATAGAAAGAACTGGTGTAGATATGTGCTGCACAAGCCTTATGAACGAGCCATACCCTCTTACGAAGACAGTCACTATGCGAGATATTGTAAGCGCATACCCTTTTGCAAATGAAATTACAGTCTTAGAAGTTAGCAAGCAAATTATTAAGAACGCACTTGAACAAGTGGCAAGTTTTTTTATTCTTGAAGATGGAACACTTAGTATTAATCCTAAATACACAAAGCAAAAACTAGAATTATATAACTTTGACTTTTACTATGGAATAGAATATACATTTGATATAAGAAACGATATAGGAAACAGAGTCGTTCGCTTACAAAAAGATGGGAAAGATTTAGACGAAAACAAGGTGTATACATTGGGACTCACCGGATATAGGGCAAGTGGCGCTGGTGGATATGATATGTTTAAGAACTGCAAAGTCATTTCACGCACAATAGAAGATGTTCAACAAATGCTTATAGAAAAAATAACAGGGGCACCAGAACTGCTTCTTCCCAAAAAAGCAAATTATAAGGTACAATACTAAACTATCCCCTTGCCTATCCTCCAATTTTACGATATAACTATGTAGACAAAAAAAACATTGGAGAGAATATGGATTACAGAACAGCAGGCGTCTGCTCACAAAATATTACTATAGAAATGAATGGAACAAAGATAAAATCTGTTCAATTTCTAGGTGGTTGCCCAGGCAACTTACTTGGCATAAGCAATATTGTTGTAGGTATGGAAGCTAAAGATGTTATTGCAAAATTTAAAGGCATGAAGTGTGGAGCAAAAGCTACCTCATGTCCTGACCAATTAGCAAAAGCATTGGAACAAGCAGTATAAGAAAAGCCACACAATTAGTAGGTCACTGAAAAAGCCTGTCGCTTGTTCAGTGACCTGAAGGCTTAATACATTAAAATATTTTTAATATATTAAAAATATTAAGTTTTTTTTAAGTTTTGCGTTTTGTGAAGTTGACAAAATGTGTTTTTTTGTGTACCATTTTTTAAAACAATGGGGTTTTTATGGATACATTTACAAATTCGTTAATGACAGATAATGCAAAAAACTATTTTACTCAAATAGCAAGTAGACTTAAATCTCACTTTAATTTGCATTACAACGAAGAAAAAAATAATCAGTTTTTCGACCTCTATGCCTATCATCAAAATAATTTTTATAAATCATTTTTAACTCGCACAACAGTATACGAAGGATTTTCAGTATTTGAACATATGCTTTTTCGATATGAAAAAGAATGCTCAAAAGAAACATTACTTGATTTCCAAAAATCACTTACAGAGCTTTCCCCTATTCTTGCTAATCCCACTAAATTGCATAAAAAAAGCAGCATTACAGGTGCAATAATTTGCGAGGGATCCATTCCAAAGGACCTGAAAAAACCAGTAGAAAAATTCTTTTTAAGAAAAAATTATAAATTCTGTTTTCATGGTTGGTCAGAAACAACATGTGTTGTCGTTTCATTGGCTGACAAATTAATTTATATTCCCAAAGGATACAAGGGCTTACAAAAGCTCTTTGCCTTTTAGAATAAAGCTTCGTTTTAAATTATAGGAGGTTG
>CAYJKA010000207.1:0-2801 GCA_964370655.1 uncultured Treponemataceae bacterium
GGAACATATGTTCTTTACTCTGATGGTGCAGAAGTTATCTTAACTGCAACAAGAGATGGCTTAAACAAAGATTCTAACAATGCAAAAGATTGGAACGATGGAAAAGCAACACTTCCAATGCCAGAAAATCAAGTAACATACTACAAATCAATTATTATTGCAGGACCTTCTCCAAAAGGACAAGAACTTGCAGCAAAAGTTAATGCTGGACAAAAACTTACTTGGGATGACTTAAACTCTGCTACATGGCAATACATGAACACAACATCTTCAGCAGGTTATATTTACCCAACACTTTGGTTAATGGAAAACTATGATAAAACATTATTAGATCTTGATAATGCATCAGCTGCAACAGGATACGGAGCTGCATTCTCAGCACTTAAAGCACAAACAGCAGACGTAACAATGGTATACGCAGATGGCCGCCGTGATAACTTAAAGACATGGGAAGGTCAAGACTACGAAGCAGGAGATCCAACAACTATCTGGACTGATGTTCAAGTTATTGGTGTAACAGAAGGTATTTACAACGATACAATCAGTGTTACACGCGATGACTACATTATGACTGATGAATTAAAAGCTGCCCTTCAACAAGCTTTTATTAACATTGGTAACTCAGAAGCTGGAAAACCAATTATTGCAATTTATAACCACAATGGTTATGCAGTTGCAAAAGACTCAGATTACGATGGCGCTAGAGCTGCAGGACAACTCGTAGCAAAATAAACTTTATTATTTGGGGCTGTCGCACGAGCAGGGTTCTGCAAAAAGCGTCACCTCGAGCGTAGTCGAGAGGTCTCTTTTTCAAAGGGGATTTCTCCGCTTCGGTCGAAATGACGTATACTTTGCAACCTTCATGCGGTAGCCTTTTTTTAAAAAATAGGACAAACATGATAGAATTTGATAATGTTAGCAAGGTATACCCTAATGGAACAGTTGGTCTCGATGACGTAACACTCAAAATAGAGCAAGGCGAGTTTGTTGCAATTATAGGTCTTTCAGGAGCAGGAAAATCTACTCTCATAAGAACCGTAAACCGTATGATTGAAGTTACCGACGGGGTTGTTGAAGTTGAAGGTATAAATGTAAGAAGCCTTCAAGGAAAAGAACTACGTTCATATAGAAGAAACGTAGGTATGATTTTTCAATCATTTAACCTTGTGCCTAGAGCAAGCGTTATCAAAAATGTCTTACAAGCACGTATTCCAAACCTCCCATTTTGGAAAGTATTTTTTGGGATATACCCAAAAGAAGATAAATTGCTTGCACTTGAATCACTCGACAAAGTTGGTATTTTAGAAAAAGCATATTCAAGAGTTGATCATCTTTCAGGTGGGCAACAACAACGTGTTGCACTTGCAAGAACACTTGCACAACAGCCAAAAATCATCCTTGCAGATGAGCCAGTTGCAGCACTGGACCCTGTAACAGCAAAACAAGTTATGGATGACTTTAAACGCATCAATAAAAACATGAATATTTCAATTCTTATTAATATTCACCATGTTGAACTAGCATTGGAATATGCAGACAGAGTTATTGGTATCAAAAAAGGAAAAATTGTATATGATGGGCCTGCAAACAAGGTAGACCAGTCAATACTTGATGATATATATTTAAAAGAGGGGGTGCAAAAAGATGAAAGTGCACAACCTCAGTCATAACATTTTTAAAAGAGAAACATTTACACTAGAAAACGGAAAAGTTGTTGAAGAGCCAAAAAGCAAAATGCCAATCATTGTTATCTCAATGCTTGTTGCAATTATTTTTGCAGGCTATATGACCAATTTTGACGGACCTCAACTAGTAAGGCGAATAAGCTATTTTTTTGATATTTTAATACGCATGGTTCCACCCGATTGGAGCTATATAAATGAAATATGGTTTCCACTTATTGAAACACTTGCAATGTCCATAGTAGGGTCTGTAATAGGTTCCATTGTAGCCGTTCCTGTTGCATTTCTAGCTTCAAGCAATATCGTACATAACAAGGCAATTGTAGGCTTTGTTCGCTTTATCCTTGGAATTACAAGAACACTTCCAACATTAGTTACAGCTCTTATTGCAGTGTTTATTTTTGGACTTGGTTCTTTTGCAGGTACCGTAGCTATTGCAATTTTTACATTCTCATTTATTGGAAAACTCTTGTATCAACAAATTGAAACGGTTGACATGGGAGCATACGAAGCAATGGAAGCTATGGGTTCGTCTAAAATTAGAGCTTTTTGGGCAGCCATTGCCCCGCAAGTATTACCAACCTACATTGCAAACTGTTTATACTGTTTTGAAGGTAGCGTGCGCTATTCAGCAATCCTGGGATATGTAGGAGCAGGAGGACTTGGCTTATTACTTAACGAAAAGCTTGGTTGGAAACAATATGATAAGGTTGGAATGATTTTAATAACACTCCTTGTAACAGTAACTATTATTGAAGTTATTAGTCGCTATTGTAGAAAAAAATTATCATAAAAGGAACACATAATGTATAACGAACGAATACAAAAGGCGTATGAAAGCGCCCCGAAAAATTGGATTACAAAATTTATTGTTCTTTTTATTGTAGTAGTAATACTCATGTACTCAGGAAACAGTATTGCAGACCCTAAAATGACAAGCGGCGGAATGGATGTTGCAAAGAATATTGTAAGTGGACTCTTTAATCCATCATGGGATTTATTTAATTTTACAAAAACAGGTATACCGTATCTTTTATTGGAAACAATTTGCATAGCCTTTTTAGGAACACTGATTGGGGCAGTGCTTGCACTCCCAACAGCATTTTTAAGTGCATCAAA
>CAYJKA010000208.1:0-2798 GCA_964370655.1 uncultured Treponemataceae bacterium
AATGATTTGTTCAAGTCATATTATGTTTCTTTTTTTTCGAGCATTACGACAAAAAGAGTGGAAAGAGGCGTAATATTATACAAGAGCAATATTCACACTTTAGCATTTTTGCACTTGTCCGTTTAGTAAAAAAGTAGTATAATTTCAGTATGGAAAAGATTCTGTACAAAGGACAAGAGCTTTTTAGCCCAAAGTTAGACCTCGTATTTAAAGCACTATTTGGCAAAGAAGATAGTAAAGAACTTTTACGCTCTTTTCTTAATAGCACACTTGATTTAGACATACAAAATGCTGATGATATTACACTTTCAAATACAGAGCTTGTTTCAGATACAGCAGAAGGAAAGTTATCTAGGCTCGATGTATGTGCAACAGTAAAAAGTGCTACAACGAAAGAACATATCGACATAGAAATACAGCTTAGTGATAGAGGAAATATGCTAAAACGTAGCGTGTATTACGTTTCAAAATTGTTTTCATCACAGCTTGAAGAAGGTGGGCTTTACAAAAGTCTTGGTAGAGCCATAGGTTTAAGTATCCTTGATTTTCCGATGTTTGATGATGATGAATGGATGCACAGAGGACGGCTAAAAGATACAAAGAGTGGACTTGAATTTACCGACTGCTTTGAAGTAAACTTTGTAGAGATTCCGAAGCTGTCTGAAAACCTAGAAGATATAACGGATTTAAAAGAATTATGGTTTTACTTTTTAAATGCAAAAAATGAAAAGGAGCTTGATATGTTAGTTCAAAAAAGTGCCGATATAGGCACCGCAATAGACAAACTGGGTAGAATAAGTAGTGATGCAAGTTTGAAACATGCCCTTATTATTCGAGAAAAAGCAATTAATGATTACTATAACGATATAGCATATGCTGAAGAACAAGGTATAGAACAAGGTATACAGCAAGGAATAGAACAAGGAATTCTTGAAACAGCAAAAAAAGCCTTAGCAAAAAATATAGATATTAAAACAATTTCAGAATTCACTGGACTAAGTGAAGATGTTATTAAAAAGTTGTAGGCAATGGTAGCCCAAAGTTAATTAATAATTAAAAATGAATAATGTATAATGGAAAGATAAACTGTGTAGTTTTCCTGCGTACATTTATAAACCTTTTAACGCATAATGGTTTATAACAAAGGATACCTTCGTGAGTGTAAAACTTAAAGTATTTTCAATATTGTTTAAATACTAGGTTCAGCAGAAAATACTAACATTTGTTTGTACATAACCATTGTTAATTATTAATTATACATTATTAATTACCTAGACTTACCCTATAAATTTACCGGTAAAGAGCTTGACGAAGAGACCGGACTGTATTATTATGGTGCTAGGTACTTAGACCCTAAAACTAGTAGGTGGCTTTCTACAGACCCCGCATTGGGTGAATACATACCACAGGCAGGCTCAGATAATAGTGAGTTACCAGGGCTTGGCGGCATATACAACCAAGTAAACTTCCAAGTATACCACTATGGTGGCAATAATCCCGTAAAGTACGTGGATCCGGATGGGCGTGTTATTGAGTGGGAAAAAGCCGATAACGTTAGCGATGAAGATTTTCAAAAGGCTAAAGATATGGGCGAGAATATAAAAAACTCCGATACAGAGGCAGGCGCTAGATGGAGAGCAGCCGAAGCATCTGATAGAGTTGTTACCATAGAGGTAAGTAACGACATATGGGATAACAACATTGCTGTACCTGGTAATGATGATAAACTGGGTTTTTTTGATAAAATCAAGAGTGGATTAGGTATAGGAGGCAATGCATTTATAAGATTTGATCCAGATGATTCAAATAACCTACGAGATGGTGCAAAAGGAATACCTGAGGCAACACTTGCACATGAAATGGCTCATGCATACCTAATGATGGCAGGAAGAAATCCGTGGACAAGAAAGGGCAGGGAGATGGATGCTACTGCAGTAGAAAATCAGTACAGATATTCAATGAACATAATACTACAACCAAATGAAAAAAAAATTAGAGAATTCTATGGGTACGGATCAAGAGATTATAATTGGGCAGTACCTCAATATAATGGTGATGGAACATATTCAATATTTGGAACTGGAAAAAGCTATAAATTAAGGAAAGTACGATGAAAAATATATTAATTATAGTGTTTGTTTTGTTCATGTATTATGTATATGCTGTAGGAAAAGTTGAAATACCAGCAAATTTTACTGACTTGGGGTATTTTGAAGTAACACCTGTCAAGACAGAGTATTCTCTTTTTTTGCCTTATGTAAAACCTACTGGGATAATAGAAATACCTATTCTTCATACAACAGGATTACATATACAGGAATTGATTATAGACGGAAAGTATGTTCGTCCGAAGCAAGAATGGGGAAGGGAATATTATGATGTATGGGATCGGAAGACTGTTGGAAATGAAGAAAGTGATCATTTGTTAGAAAGCGGTTGGAGTCTTCGGCCTTATTCAGAAGATGGTGCAAAAATAGGTCTTTGCCTGTGGACAAATTTCTTAAATAGAGGGCAACCTCTACGCTACGATATCCCATATGGAACAAAAGAAGTTTACATGACGTATAGCATTATCTTTCCTTATCCCTTAACGAAATGTGAAGAAGTCGATGAAATTATAAAAAAAGCTGAAAAACAAACATACACGGTAAAGTGGACTATAACATGGTCAGAGCTCGAAGAATGATAATAGCATTTACAGGGCTTTTTAAGACCTGTAAATGCTTGATAGACAGTCTCCCAATCACAGGGCTAGTTAACTGAATGTTCCAAGGAAGTAGTTTTTCCCAATCTTCGTC
>CAYJKA010000209.1:0-2792 GCA_964370655.1 uncultured Treponemataceae bacterium
GTAAGTTTCCTAAAAACTCATACGTTTCATCTGCGTCAACAAGCTGCCCTTTTATTGCAACTACAGGCTTTGAGAGAGCTTTTTCTAAGGCTTCAATATCTGAAAAAAGTTTATCGTTTACCGTTTGAAAATATACAAGGATAATTTCTGGATTCGCACTTAAAACTGCCTCATAGTTTACACGCCCATCTTGACCAAAAGCAGGAAGAGACTGTTGTTCTTTTGCAATGAACTCTAGTTCAGCGTCATTTGGTTTAAAATTCCATGCTACCATTTTTTCAGGCGCAAGCGTATATAAAAAAATAGTGCCTATCGGGTTTGTTGAAAACACTGTATCAATTTCTGTTGAAACTACAACAGAGCGACCTGCCATATCTTCAATAATCCTTGAGCCTTCAATTGTTGAGACTTCAGTTTTTCCGCTCGCAAATACAACCACACACATACATATTGTGAGAGCCACTAAAAGTATTTTTTTCATACATTACTTCCTTTTTTTCTTGACAATTATTAAAACTAGCGTTATTCTTTTATTAGTATAACGCTCACTAAGTATATTAGCACGTGTTACTACATACGTCAAGAAAAAAGTTAATTAATATGAACAGAAATAATTGCAATAAAAATATACTCATCCTCATTCTACTCGGCACAATCTGCTTTGCCTTTTTTATAGTATCTCTTACAATGGGCTATTATACACTTAGTATTACAGATACTTTAAAAGCACTTTTCTTCATGCCTACAGATGATTCTCAGGCTTTTACTATTATTCACAATATACGTTTACCAAGAGCTACCGCAGCACTTCTTATAGGATCTTCTCTTGCAGTTGCAGGCTCTGCCTATCAGGGAATGTTTAAAAATCCCCTTGTGTCACCAGACATTTTAGGCGTATCTTCAGGTTCAAGCGTAGGTGCGGCTATAGCAATTTTACTTTCTAAGAGCCTTATTACAACACAAGCCTTTGCATTTTTATTTGGACTTTTAGCAGTGTTTGCATCCTACAGTATTAGCACTCGCTCAAAACTTTCACAAACTATATCACTTATTTTAACAGGAACAGTCATTGGCTCAATTTGCACATCCATAGTCTCTATGATAAAATATATATCTGACCCTACCGATACACTACCTTCCATAACATTTTGGCTTTTAGGAAGCTTGTCCAAAGTTCAAAGTTCTACAATTTTATTAAGCATAGTACCTATAGTTATTGGAACCAGCATTATATTTTTAGCACGTTGGAAACTCAATGTATTAATGCTAGAAGATGAAGAAGCAAAGACCCTTGGAGTAAATCCAACAAAGTGGAAGCTAATAATTATAGTTGCATCAACTATTTTAACCTCTGCTGCTGTTTGTTTAGGTGGATTAATTGGATGGGTTGGCTTAATGATTCCACATATTGCACGCTTTATATTTGGAAGTAGTTTTCGCTATCTTATTCCTTCGTCTGCAATTTTAGGAGCATTATTTTTACTTGTAATAGATACCATAATTAGAACAGTTTTTCAGTCGGAAGTTCCTATAGGAGTTTTTACCGCAATTATCGGTGCCCCTTTCTTTTTGTTTTTAATAATGAGACGAAGTACTGGAAATAAAGGGAGCAAAATATAATGTTAGAAGTACAATCTCTTAGCGGTGGATATGGCAAAAAAGTAATTTGTAAAGATGTTTCATTTTCTCTTGCCTATGGGGAAACCCTGTGCATTGTAGGTCCAAATGGATCTGGAAAAACAACGCTTATAAAACTTGTGCTTAACCTTCTAAAAAAAATAAGTGGTGATATTCAAGTAGACAGTACTTCCTTATCAAAATATACAACAAAAGACTGTGCAAAAGTACTTGCCTATGTACCACAGCAGCACACAATTTCTTTTTCCCTTACCGTATTTGAAATGGTTCTAATGGGTAGAACAAGCTATGTCCCAAGTTTTTCTGTTCCCTCAAAGTTCGATGAAGAGTACGTGCATACAATACTTGATAAACTTTCTATTCAACACCTTGCCTATGAAAACTATGACACGTTAAGTGGTGGCCAAAAACAAATGGTTCTAATAGCAAGAGCCCTATGTCAAGAAAGTAAAATACTTATTATGGATGAGCCAACTTCAAGCTTAGACTATTATAATCAGTCAATTGTCATAAAGACTATACAAGATCTTTCAAGGCAGGGCTATTCAATAATTGTAACAAGTCATAACTTAAGTCAACCTTTTTTATATGCACATAATTCGCTGGTATTAAAAAAAGGAACTGTCCATGCATTTGGTAAAACTGAAAATGTTCTTACAAAGGAAATACTAACACAGGTGTATGAATTAGATATGGACGTAATTCATACCACTGACAGTAATGGAAATAAAAGAACTTTTTGCATTCCCTTATAATTTTTCAGAAAAAAATACATTCTTCACATATAAACATTGAAAAAATAAGTATTCCGTGTTATAATATATACGGGAGAGAATTGTGAAGAAAATACTTATTGCATCTGCAAATGTTCGGATAAAAAAAGCTATGGAGCGCATACAATCTAAGTATGCTGCATATTTTGACTTTGATTTTTGTGTTAGTACTGAAGAAGTAATTAGAACTATTTATTATGAACTACCAGAAATAAAAATAATTGATTTTACATCCTCTCAAATAAAATGGCGAAAAGTTCTTCATGCAATTGGAGAAGACCCTTGGCTGCATAATGGTGGAATTATTGCCATAGCAAAAGATTCAGCCCAAGTACACATGATTGAAAGCTTAAAAAATAGTAACATTATGTTTGTTCAAAC
>CAYJKA010000210.1:0-2789 GCA_964370655.1 uncultured Treponemataceae bacterium
CTGGAACCAAAAGCCAATTGCTACCGTTTTAACCGTATCAATTGATTCTGCAATAAGTGTAATATTATTTTTAAGTATTGTTTGTGTTATATTGTTATGTTGAGTTTTCATGTGTAGAGCAAGTATAGCAGATTATACTATAGTTTACAATAGAAAGAACCTATCGCAATTGGTTTATCCGCAAGAATTGCACAGATTTATATTTATTTTATTGAGCAATATTAAAATTGAAACAGGTGGCAACACATAGGTAGCCACCAACAGAGAATTATTAAACAGTAGGGCGTGACCTATGTGTCACGCCCCTTCTCTGTCTAGGTGCTACCACCTTTATAAAGAAATCTTAGATTACTAAGAATACAACAGAAAGTACACCAATTATCCAAAGAATAACAGGAATCTTTTTAAATTCGCCTGCAATTACGTGCATAATGATGTAGCTAACAAATCCAAAGCTTAAACCGATAACAATATTGTATGTTAATGGCATAAGTAAAATTGTTAAGAAACATGGAACTGCAGTTTTTAAATCTGAAAAATCAATCTTTGATATATTGCGGAACATATAAATACCAACCATAACAAGGGCAGGAGAAGCAATAAATAACGGTACGATTGTTACGATAGGTGCAAAAAATAATGCAAGTAAAAATAAAATACCAACAACTAAAGCTGCAAGACCTGTTTTAGCACCCATTGTAATACCTACAGTTGATTCACTAAAAGTAGAAATAGTACTTGTTCCTAATAGAGCACCAAGAGTTGTACCAATTGAGTCTGAATAAAGCATTTGGTTAAGATTTTTAATGTTTCCATCTTCATCTTCTAGACCAATTTCTTTTGCACAAGCAATAACAAATGCAAGTGAGTTAAAGAGGTCAATAAAGAGGAAAGAGAAAATTGCACCAGCTAGTGACCATTTTAATGCTCCCATAATATCAAGTTTAAATGCAATTGGTTCTATACTTGGAGGAAGAGAAACAACAGATTTTGGAAGTTCTACATTTCCTGTAATAAAACCAATAACTGTTACTATAAGGATACTAAATAAAATTCCACCTTTAATTTTTTTATAATCAAAAAAGATCATTAAAAGAAGTGCAACTAATGATAAAATAACAGGTACTGTAAAATCGCCTAGAGCAACTAATGTTCCAGGATTTGCAACAATAAGACCCATATTTCTAAAACCAACAAGACAAATAAATAGTCCAATACCTACAGTTGCTGCAGTACTAATAATTTTAGGAATTGCACGTGCAATTTGTTTTCTAATTCCAGTTAGTGTTAAAATTAGATAAAATACACCAGATAAGAAAACTACACCGAGAGCAACTTGCCAGCTAGCGCCTTGACCAGCAACCAATGTGTAGGTAAAAAATGCATTTAGTCCCATTGCGGGAGCTAGTGCAATTGGCATGTTTGCCAAAAATGCTGAAAGGAATGTCCCAATAGCAGAAGCGATACAGGTAACTGTAAAGAGTGCGTTTTTATCCATTCCAGTTGATGAAAGAATTGCGGGATTAACAAAGATAATATATGACATAGTAACAAATGTTACAATACCACCTAATACCTCTACCTTAATAGAACTATTGCGTTCACTGATTTTAAATACCTTATCTAATAAAGTCATTAAAAATCCTCCTATAAAACTCCGCGTTAGCGGTGCGACATGGAGGTCGCAGACGAGCAGATTATAAAGCAACGCTTTGTAATCTGCAAATGATAAAATTACATGGAAGTAATTTTATCATTCCTCCTATGTTTTTGTTATATTAAATTGTAGCACGACTTTTTTCATAACGCAAGGTTTAAAATTGAATTTTTTTTAGGAAAACTAAAAGTTTTTACGGTTATTCACAGTTTTTTCATCCGCAAGAATTATATAGATTTTTATTTGTTGCAGCAACACAGTCCTTCTGAGTTTTGCAATATGTCTTGTAACAATCTTAATGCATATTTACAAACGAAACTTCTTACGTTATAATCATATGTAAGGAGTTGCATATGCCTACAATCTGTATGTTTCGCGGAATAAAAATATATATGAACTGGAACGAACACAAACCTCCTCATTTTCATGCAACGTATGGTGGGGATGAAGTCAGTATAAGCATTAACGACATAGAGGTTCTTGACGGCGATATTGCAAACAAACAGTTAAAAATGTTACTCGGTTGGGCAGCTCTTCATCAAGATGAACTCATTGAAAACTGGAAGCTTGCAGAAAAAAAGCAAGAATTATTTCCTATTGATCCTTTAAAATAAAGAGGATAGCTAATGTCTCATACATATAATTATTATATTGAAAAAGGTTTTTCTCCTGAATATGCAGAATATTTTTCAAAGGGACGACGAACAATACAAAGCGTGAAAGCAAATAATGACTTTACACTTACATTACAGTTTGATAATAATGAAACGCGAATTTTTGATGTAAAGCCGCTTTTGAAAAAAAATACTGTATTTGAACCATTTTTAGATTTTAAGAACTTCTCTAGAGTATATTTAGACGATACCCAATGTGTTTCATGGGATATTGACCCAACAACTAATAGTAATGAAGTTTGGGCTAATAAAGTAGATGTATGCCCAGATACATGCTATGTAGAAAGCAAGGCTATGTAAAAAAGAGGGTGCAAATGTGTGGTTAAAAATCAGAATGACAGGAGTTTATTTATAACCATTTTTCAAAAAAATAAGGTGCGATTGAACTCAATCGCACCTACGTAATTATTCCAATGGCGTAAACTCTTACATCTACGCCCGAACAATTATTAATTATT
>CAYJKA010000211.1:0-2778 GCA_964370655.1 uncultured Treponemataceae bacterium
CAGGGATAAAGTCAGCCCCATTATCATTGAAAATTTTCTTAAAATCATTTTCTTGCGGGTGGTAGCCTAAAGCTGAAAGCTTTTGAACTACTACATCACCAGTAGTAGCTCCAGAGGGAGGCGTAATACCAATTACGTCTTCACCAGCAACAAAGCTAGATGTTAAGGCACTATCAATATAAAGACCATATCCTTCACCGCTAGGTGTTATGTATGAAATATTTTTTTCACCTGCATCAGAAGAACCTTTTTGATTTCCCTTTACATAGGTTTCACCCCTAAGCAAAAGAGTTGCATTTGCTGCGACTTGCACTCCACCACCAATATTACCAGTTATATACGCACCAGCAAGTTCTACTACAGCATCATCACGTACAGTAATAGCCCCAAAACCGTCTTTTGAGGTAGTATTGTAAATGGTATGAGCATTTCCTGAAACTTGCGCAGTCCTTCTATCTATTCTTAACAAAGCATTTTCGCCTTCTACGAGTATGGCACCTGCACCACTTGTATTATTATTTTGTTGTAATAAAACATCATGTTCTTCTTGGAAAATAACTATTCCCTCATTTATTTCAATTAGAGGACTTGTTATTATGCTAGCACTAGTTCCATTAAACGTAATGCCTGAGTATGCAGGAAACAACAAAGTATTACCAGCACCAACAGAAACAATTGGGCCTGTAAAATAATCAGCTCTTTTTATAGTAACATCACCAAAATTTGTATCCCAAATTTCACTACCAGTAACTTGCAATGTCTTTTTAACGAACATAGTTCCATTATCTTTTATCAAATTGTATGCGCGCTCAAATGTTTTTACAGGTTTATCATTTGTACCATAATTAGTATCTACACCACTTACACCATCAATATACACAGTGTCTTGTAACTCTAAATATACAAGATCCCCTTCATAATTGAGCTCGTCACCTGTAGTTCCTTCCCACGCATATATTTTCGGAAGATAAAAGTCCTCTGGATTAATAACACCATTCGCACCTTTTTCTACTAGTACAGCACCAACAGCTGGCTTATTCTCAATACATAAATATACACTACTTTTGTTTCCTCTTTCATCATTGGTAAGTTCACCTTCTACAGAAATAGGACTCGTTACCCCATCACTAGGTAGAGAATATCGAACACCATTACCAATATGAGTATACCCACCGTATAGCTTTAAGGTACCAGTGCCGACAAGTTCAACTGCACCACTAGCCCACAATCCATCAAGTTGGTCTGCAGGGTTATTTTCAAACAAAACATTTTCTTTTATGTGTAATGCACCGTTAACAGTAATAACTGCATCAGCATCACGTAAATGAGGCTCTGAGTCATTTATAGGAATATTAAATTGAATATTTTTGAGTGTAAGACTTGCCCCATTTTCCACAATAATCATACTTTTTGTAGCTGGAATTGGATTCCCATACCCATATTCACGCTCGGTTGAAATCACGACATCAAGTTCTGCCGGCGGAGCCCATTCTTCATTTCCACTAATTGTAACAGTATCGAAAATAAAGATTTGATCGTTCTTATTAAATATATTTATTGCTTGTTCGAATGTCTTAAAAGGCTTATTTCTTGTTCCTTCTCCTAATAAATCTAATGCAGCACCATTAATATAAATATTTTTCGGCATAATTATTTCTAAGTGGCCTTCTGCATTTATGCTTGTTGTATAACCAGCATCAGAAGAAAAATTGCTTTTTTTAATAGAAACACCATCTGACTTTCTAGCGCTCAGAATTACACCACCATCTGATGATGTAGGACTAAGTCCAATTCTACTACTTGAACTTATATTTCCTGTTACCTGCACAGGAAAATCTTCTGGAACACTCGCAAATGAAGGATCATATACAACATTAGATTGCATATTATCATCGGTTATATTCCCACTAATTATAACAGTACCACCTTCCAAGTGAAGTTTTCCATATTGTGAAATTTGTACACCACCACTTGTCCATGGAATAATAGTCTTATTATTTCTAATTGTTGCATTATTCATTATAAGTGTAGAACCCACAACATCTACAGCTGCAGCACTTCCGCTATCCTCACTATTTAGAACATTGTTTTGAAGAATAACGCCACCCGTTAATGTAAGCTCACCCCCGCTTACAGAGATTAGCGGGGCCGTTGCATTTTCACTTCCTTCTAATACACCACCCGTAATAACTAACCGCCCATCGTTTACAAGGAACATTGCTTTATCAGTTATCTGGCGCTTAACAGTAATACCAGATAAATTAAGTTCTAATCCTATAGAAGGTACATCTACTTCTTTCATTAAATAAATAGTAGCACCATTTACAAGAGATCCAGAGCTTTTTAAAACAGCAATGGCACTTTCAAAGTTTTTCACAGGAATATCTGCGGTTATACCTTTTCCATCAGTAATATCAATATCATCGCTTCCATCATAGTCCAAAAAGACTGCATTTGTATAGGTTTTTGCTTCTAAAGTCTTTTTTTCAACAGTTAAATTGTCTGATCTAGATTCAAATATGAGATCCCAAACACTATTATTATATCTTTCAATATGAATAGTTGCATATAGTTTTGTGCCCACCCTTATTTTGCCAAATGTAACTGAAATATTTGAAAGATTAGTAGTTTCATCGATTGTAATAAATTGCTGTGCAAATACACTTCCTGAACTTGCATAATGAAGTGAAACTTTAATTCTGTCGCCACTATCAAACATACTGTCAATCAATGCAGGAGTATTAGACCTAGCTTGTTGGCTCGAAGTAGATTCACTTC
>CAYJKA010000212.1:0-2770 GCA_964370655.1 uncultured Treponemataceae bacterium
TTGCAGCATCTTCCATTTCGGTTAAGCTTTTAGGAGAAGGCATTCCTGCAATTTGACCTGCTTCAAAAAGGTTAGGTGTTGTAACTTCACATAATGGAAGAAGCTTAGTAATTACTGCATCATTTAAGCCAGGGTTCAATGCTTCATCAGCACCCTTACACACCATTACAGGATCAAGTACATATTTTTTTACGTTATAATCTGTTATGAATTCTCGTGCAAGTTCTACGGCATAGTCAGTTCCAAGCATACCTGTTTTGCATGCCTCTACACCAACACCTTTAAAAATTGTTTTAAGCTGTTCTCTTAAAGTATTTTCATCAATAGGGAAAACGCCATGGCCCCAGTTGTTATCAGGATCCATAGTGGCAATGAGCGTAACAGCCGTCATTCCGTATAATCCATATTCTTGAAATGTTTTTAAATCGGCTTCTAAACCTGCACCACCCGATGCATCAGAGCCAGCAATTGTTGCAACTTTTATCATCATTATATCCTTATAATTTTAAGTATATGTACTATAAACAAAATTACTGAAAATCTCAAGCGTTATAAAACCCAGTATTACTTAATTCAGACCATTTTTTATACATATCTTTATAGTTTTCTTTTATAAATTCTCGTATTATTCGTACTTCTTTATCAGTTAGGATTCCTTTATTTTCAATAGTTGTATCACCATTGTTTTTTTACAAAAAATTTTGCAGAAGCTGATTCTGTTAGTTTATTATCACTTGCATGAACATGCATCGCTTCAATAATACAGTGAGCAGTAAAATATAGATAATAGCCACAAACTTTAAACTGATAAAACTTAGGCACTACAAGGTTCCTATGTATTTTTTTGTTTTTTGAAAATATTCCATGACTATATCAATCTCTATATCATCCATACTTGTTTCTGAAATTTCATCATGAATAATTAATGCCGATTTAGTTGGTTGATTTAAATTAATTACTTTTATATTTTGATTTTCGCTGGTAAAAGCATAGCCATTTAGAACAACATCTGCACTATCAGCAATTTTCTTTACATCAAGCATACTGTAAACTCACCTCTTTTATAGGTTCTAGAAATTTCTCAGCATCAAAGTATAAATTTTGCAAAACTGGAACTAAATCTATGTACTCTTCTATTTCATTATCGCCATATTTGGCGATAACAACCAAATAGCCGTTGTCCCATTCAAGAATTTTTTTATAGCATTCTAAATAAGGAGATGTTCTAAAACGAATTTTTATATCATTGTACTCAAAAGAAGTAAATGTATTATCATTGCTTAAAAAGGCTATGTTATTTTTACTCATTTTTTACGTCTCTCCGTTACTAATAAGTATAATACCAAGTTTATTTTTTTGCAAGTAGGTTTTTTATCCAATCAAATCTAAAAAGTACTTATGCACGCTTGTATCTTTTGTTACTTCTGGATGAAAGGCAGTAACTAACTTCTTTCCCTGGCGTGCTGCAACAATTTTTTCATCCACAATAGAAAGTACTTCTACATCGCTTCCAGTTTTTACAATATACGGTGCACGTATAAAAGGCATTTCTACCATCATATTTGCAAAAGTGCTTTCTGTATTAAAACTTCCTAGCTGTCTTCCGTAAGCGTTTCGCTTTACTTCAATATCCATAGCACCAAAATGAACGGTTTCATCATCATGAAGTTTATTTGCAAGTAAAATCATTCCGGCGCAAGTTCCAAATACGGGAAGACCGTTTTCAATTAATTTTTTGAGAGGGTTAAAAAGTTCAAGTTCATGAAGGAGTTTTCCCATTACAGTACTCTCCCCTCCAGGAAGAATAAGAGCATCAAACTTTTTATCAAGGTCGCTTAATTTTCTAATTTCAAATGTGTCAACTTTTAGCCTATTGAGCATGTCTACATGCTCAATAAAAGCGCCTTGAACGGCGAGAACAGCACAGGTCATTATTTTCCGCGCTCTGCCATTAAAAGTTGAATCTCATCAGCATTAATTCCAACCATAGCTTCACCTAGATCTTCTGAAATTTCTGCCAATATTTTAGGATCGTTAAAGTTTGTAACTGCTTTTACAATTGCATTTGCTCTTTTTTGTGGGTTTCCACTTTTAAAAATACCGGAACCAACAAATACACCTTCTGCACCTAGTTGCATCATAAGGGCTGCATCTGCAGGGGTTGCTACCCCACCGGCTGCAAAGTTTACAACAGGAAGTTTTCCGTTTTCGTGAACATACATTACAAGCTCATACGGTACTTGAAGTTCTTTTGCAGTGTTATAAAGTTCATCTTTTGAAAGTGCAGTAATTTTTCTAATTTCTCTTTGCATCATTCTCATGTGTGTTACAGCTTGAACAACGTCACCTGTTCCAGGCTCTCCCTTTGTTCTAATCATTGCAGCACCTTCATTTATACGTCTAAGAGCTTCGCCTAAATCTTTTGCGCCACACACAAACGGAACTTCAAATTCAGCTTTATTGATATGATAAATTTCATCTGCTGGAGTTAGCACTTCACTTTCGTCAATATAGTCAATTTCAAGTGCTTGCAAAATTTGTGCTTCAACAAAGTGTCCAATACGACATTTTGCCATAATAGGAATTGTTACAGCCTTTTGAATTTCTTTAATAAGTTTTGGGTCACTCATTCTTGAAACGCCACCAGCAGCTCTAATATCAGCAGGAATTCTTTCTAATGCCATAACTGCACAAGCACCTGCATCCTGGGCTATCTTTGCTTGCTCTGCATTCATAACGTCCATAATAACGCCACCTTTAAGCATTTGAG
>CAYJKA010000213.1:0-2756 GCA_964370655.1 uncultured Treponemataceae bacterium
ATTTTTTCATACTTTTTATTCTTGTTTCTTTTATCATAAGTGCTGTTTCGAACATACATCAAATTTTATCACATTTTCCATTATGTGTAAATCCTACAATTTTAATTCTAGGAGAATTAATTCAGTTTCGACAAGATACTGCATATACTCTTTAAAAAATAAAAACCTGCACGTTGTGTACAGGTTTTTATTTTAGTTTAATTTCACTTACTTATTTGAGTCATCCATTTCTTTTGCAGCATCCATTAAGGCTTGAATTTGTGCTTGTTCTTGTGGAGAAAGAGAGTTAAACACAGCTTCAGCTTCTGGAGAAAGTCCTGATCTGAATGAATTGCTATCTTCACTAGATACTCTTTCAAGGAAAACAGCATAGTCTTCTGGAGTCATAATATCCTTTATATTAATATAGCCTCTTTCTTTATATGTTGCAATATTAGAACTAAAGTTAATATCTGATGTATCAAATCCAGGATATTCTACCTTTAGAATGTTTGTTGCCTCTATAAAATTTTCAACGGGATTATCTAGCTCATAGTGCGTATAAGAACTAACACTTCCCGTAAGAGACCAAGCAGATCCTTCCGTCGTTTGATATGTTCTTCCAATAAAATCACCTAAATAAATGGCAGTATTTGGCTTAAGTGTAAAACTTTTTTTATACCAATTGAAATCAAAGTCATCTCTTTCTTCAACTCTGTAACCGCCATAACTACTTTTTGATAAATATTCAACAGAAGTAATTGAATAGTTCCCTGGATCTAGTTCCATAACCTGTAACATTTCTTTTCTATTGCTTAACACAAACCTATACTTTTTCTCTGTATCAACATTTTCAATTAATATTGATATTGAGGCAGTTGATCCGATAACTGCACCTTCCAAAGTTCGTAACTCAAAAATTCCATATAAATAGCTATCACCACTGGTAGGATTACTTCCCGGGTATAGAACATCTGCATCAACACCAAAAATTGATGTACTAACGAATAGTAGCACACTTAGTACTATAAAAAGTCTTTTAATATTTAACATACGCTTTCCCCCTAGAATTCCTTAACCATGTCTTCGATAACAGAACTATACTTTGCAATTTCTTCTTGCGTCAATACATCATGTAACTGTAATATATGTACATAGTAATCAGGAACAGGAATTTCAATATTAGAAGTAAACGAAACTGCGCCTGTAGCAAATTGCGGGTACACTTTCTTAACTTCTTCTACTGTTACATCAAATGTGTCAGCAGGTGAAGAAAGATACCAATTTTTTCTCCCCGTATTTTTATTCACATCACTTACAAAGTCGCCTAAATAAACAGCGGTATTTGGCATTACTTCAAATTCAAGATTATACCAGTAATACATTAAATCTGTGGTTTTATGCACAGCTGAACCCACCATACCAGTTTTTTTGACAGCTTCAAGTTTTTTTATAACATAGTTTCCTTCAGGCACTTCAAGAACTTTTAGTCTTTCTGAACTTGGTCCAAATAAAAAGTAATACATTATTTGAGTTTCAGTATTTTCAATTACCAATCTCAAAGAATCTCGAAATGCATACGCGCCTGGTGCTTCAATATTTACAGACTCAAAATTACCAAAAACATAACCACTGCCCTCACTAAGAGTCATATCACTATCAACCATTGATGATTGAGATACGCAGCTTGCCAACATCCCTATTGCACAAAGTATAATTAAGAGAAATGCTGTTCGCTGTAAAAGCACCTTATACAGTTTTAAATTTTTCATATAATCCCCTTTTATAGCTTATGTCTAAAACCAACTGAAACACTAAGTACATCATGTCTAAGTTCGCCTAGAGCACTACTTGTTACATCATCAACCTTAAATGGCTCTAATAAATTGATATCATAATTAGCTCGTATGCCAAAATACGTATTGTTTCCGACTCTGTAATCTTGTCCAATAGATATCCCAAGATCTAAAAATACTGGCGCAGCAGGAAATTTTATCGTTCCGTTTAGAGCACCTCTTAATGTTTCACTGAAATATTCATTATCAAGTGGTATACCTAGTTTTGGCCCTACAGATAAAAACATAACTTTGCTATCCCTATCATAAGAAAACTGTCCTCTAAACATTACAGGTATTAGTACTTCATTACGAATAAAACTTGTATATTGAATACCATCACTATACTCAAAGTCAAAATCACTTTTTGCATTTCGGTATCCAACTCCAGTTTCTAATCCAAAATTCTCATTGAATTCTAATAAAACATCAACCTTGGGTGCAAAAGCCAAGTAATTAACTTTTGCATAACTTTCTCTACCTGCATCTGAAAACATCTCTTGAATATCGCCTAAATTATTTCGATACCCACCACGCACAACAGATAGCCCCAAATCAAAACTTCCTCCTACAGAAATATCCATAGCAAAAGTAGAAATTGGAACACAGAGCAGTAGTACTAAAAAACAAAATTTTGTTTTTCTCATTACATTTTTTTTCACTAAAATCTCCTTTTTACACAATATGTATTCATATTTTATGCACTAAGCACTATATCATAGTGACATTTTCTAGTATATATAAATAACCAGTTATAACCGGTTATAACTGGTTATTTATATACATTTCATTGCAACAAAACTTGACATACATATATTTATTTTATTAATACATAAAATAGCAAGATTATAAGAAAATATTACACGAGGCTTTTGTGTGGGGAATAAATAAAAACCTATTTCACTCTTGACAAACATACCAGCAGTATGTTACACTTAATTT
>CAYJKA010000214.1:0-2744 GCA_964370655.1 uncultured Treponemataceae bacterium
ATCAATTCCGTCCACAGCGTTTATTACATCGTTTGATGTGATGAATACTTCAGATTCTCTAACTGTTCCAAGGTGACCAAGCGCTATAACAATGTCTACCTTTTCTTTATTTCGAAGCATAGAAACCATTTTTTCTGCAGCTTCAATTTCGTTAATAAAGTCTAGTTCTTCAGATGGACTTGCAATAACTTGCGTTCTGTTTGTAGTTAAACCAAAAACACCAACTCTAAAGCCTTCGTAGTCTTTTATAATGTATGGTTCTACAAAGTATTTTCCACCATCTTTAATATTTGCAGAAAGCCATGTAAATCCTGACATATCAATTTGGTCTTCGATTTTTTCATGTGTTCCATCAAACTCGTGGTTTCCAAGTGCTACAGCTTCATAGCCAATTAGGTCATAAGCTTTTATGTCAAGTTCGCCGCCAAACATGTTAGAAATTGCAGAGCCGGTATTGATATCACCTGCATCAAGCACAAGCACATTTTCATTTTCTGCACGCACGCCCTTAACAAAGGTTGCTCTTTCTGCAAGGCCTGCTTCACCGTCTTTTGCAAGAACTGCCCCATGGTGGTCATTTGTGTGTAAAATAGTTAAAGTGTATTCTGCGTTAGGATCCCTTTGAGGTGCAGTTACACAGCCAAAAACCAATGCTACAAGTAAAATAATACCTGCAATTCGAAAAGTTTTTTTCATGTTTTTCTCCTAAAAAAATTTGATTTTTTACTACTTTAATTACAACATAGAAAACTGCAGTTGTCAATTGATAAAGCGTGACTATTTGTTGGATTTTGCAAAATTTTAAATATTTTTTACAAAAAAAAGACAAGAAAGAAGCCTTTCTTGTCTTTTAAAAACTAAATAAAACTAGTCATTACATAAATAATTAAAAATATTTTTCCAGAGTTCGTCGTAGTATTTCCAACCCACAAACTCAGGAGAACCCCAGTGTGGAGAGCAGTCTGAAGTGAATACAGCAGAGCGTCCTTTACCAAATTCTCCAATAGCAATAAAAGGATCCTCTCCTATTGTGGCCAAAACCTTTCCCTTTTCTGTTGGGATTGTTTTGTTATAGCCTAAGAACATTGGCCAGTCAGTAGGCAAACTTTTCATAATTGAATTATTGGTATCTATTGACCTAGGATATATACCTTCAGGATGCTCGCTTCTATCATCTCCATCTAAACATATAACAGGTAGAATATCTTTTATTGAAGTTTGTCCAAAACGAGCTTTTGCATCAACTCCTGTAAAAGATAAGTAGCCTCCTATCATTAAAAATGAACCACCTTTTTCAACATAGTCCTTTATTAAATCACATCGATTTGGCATTGAAACACTTTTTGAAAAAGTTTGTGGTGGAAGAAGAAGTGTATTAGAACCTATATCAGACAATACTACGCAATCATATGTTTCTAATTCTTCCATAGTAAAAGGAAATTTAGTAGAAGCTAGATGGTTTGGAATAAAGTCAATTTCATACCCTGCTTTAATGATGGAATTACGAATATATTCAATCCCTTCTTCATATGTAGAAGTATAAAATGAATCAAACCCCTTAACATGAGTAGTATAACTCATCCAACTTTCGCCTGCAAATAATATTTTTTTAGCCATTAAAATCTCCCAAAATTTATTGTAACTTACGCGTCTGGTGCATCCATTAATTCTAGAGGAAAGTCCCCAAGCCTTTTTACTTCAAACCCATTTGCTTTAAACTCTTCGTAATTAAATGCATCAAGCTCATCTACAGATAATTTATGGAACTCATAAAAATTTGGCCACCATTCATAACCACTTCCAAGTTCATTGTATAAGTATACATCCACTATGTCTTTTGCCATTTGAGGTGCTACATAAAAAGCGCCTAGTGCTAATACGTTTACCGCATTCCCAGTAATAGCTCTCTTTGCAGCAGCAACACTTTGAACAACACCAGCATGAACACCAGGGCATTTGCTTGCTGCAATATGGATTCCCATACCTGTACCGCAAAATAGCAACGCTCTTTCAAATTCTTTTTCAGTAATTTTTGCACCTGCTTTTAATCCAATTCTGTGAAACATTTCTGGGTCTTTTTCATCTGCAGATTTTACTCCGATATCAGTTACTGTCCATCCTCTTTTTTTAAGATGTTCTACAACTACTTCTTTTAATGGGAAACCAGCAAAATCTGCAGCTACTAAAATTTGTTTGTCTTTAATTGTTTTCATACGTTTCTCCTAATTCTTTATAAATATAAAAAAAATTGTAGATTTGAAAGTGATATTTTCAAATCTACAATTATAAAATTTATTTTGCTTTTTTGAACAATTTTATATTGTTACTTGCAAGATAATCAAGGAACATTACTGCCAATAGAACAGCACCCCAAATTAATGAAATATAGAAACTACTAATTTGTGGGAATCTGTTAATTCCTGTTTCAAGGGCTTTTACAAGGAAAATTGCCATTAAAACACCAGTAATTTTTCCTTTTCCACCAGTAGGACTTATACCACCTAGAACTACAACCATAATACATTGGAGAGTATAGTTAGAACCATATCCAGAGCGAGCAGAATTGTAGTTTGCAAGCATTACCATCCCGCCAAGGGCTGCACATACACCTGAAATAATATAGGTTTTAATAAGAACCCTATCTACCTTTATTCCACTGTACTTTGCAACATTTTGGTTTGTTCCAAGCAATAATATTTTCTTTCCGTAAGTAGTTTTTGCAAGCAAAAATGCTAAAATTGCAG
>CAYJKA010000215.1:0-2741 GCA_964370655.1 uncultured Treponemataceae bacterium
CTTCTACAGTAACTTTTGGCATTACATCGTATTTGATAGAAAATACTAAATCTTTACCCAAATCCATTTCTGGGAATTCATCCATTGATGGACGTGCATAAGGCAAAGGTCTATTTTCTGTGTCGTTTTTATCTAAATCTGTAAATACTTCTTCTACAGCCTTTTCAATAATATCTGATGCAACATCTTGTTTTAATGCTTCACCATATTTTCTTTCTAAAATTGCTACAGGAACCTTGCCCTTTCTAAAACCAGGCATTTGAACTGATTTTGCATACTTAGCAATTAGTTCATCGTAATTTTTTTTAACTTCCTTCTTAGGAACGGTTACGGTAAGTTTAACTGAAGATTTTTCTAAGACTTCAAATTTTTTACTTGTTTCCATGATATTATCCTTTTTCTGAGTATAGTGTACTCTCGGTATAAAAAAAGAGCGATTCAAGAGAAATCCCTGAATCGCTTCGAGCGGGAAACGGGAGTCGGACCCGCGACATCCACCTTGGCAAGGTGGCGCTCTACCACTGAGCTATTCCCGCAATATTTACACTATAAGTGTATGTTGCACGGCATTCCACAAACTGACTATACGAGAGAAGGGACTTGAACCCTTACGCCTAAGGCACTAGATCCTAAGTCTAGCGTGTCTGCCAATTTCACCACTCTCGCCTGTAGCATAGTGTTCTTTGCCGAACTCGTATATATTATCAAATGTAAAAAAAAATGTCAATCCTTAATCTAGATTTTTTTAAAAAATTTTACTTTTTTTTCTTTATTTTTTTGTCTATACTTGCAAAAACAGCTATAAATCAGTATACTTCTATTCTATGCGAAATATAAAACTTAATCCTTCACTAGCGCTTTTTTTATGTGCCTTATTATGGAGCACAAGCGGAATACTCATTAAGCTTACCGACTGGAATGCTCTTGCTATATCTGGTACAAGGAGCCTTATAGCAGCTATAACTATGATCATTGCCCTAAAACGCATTCCACGACTATTTGTTCGTAATTCAGATGGCAGTATCAATAAAAAGCAATCTTTAGATAGAATAATAGCAATGCTTGTATATGCAGCAACAATGATTCTCTTTGTTTTTGCAAACAAGTTAACAACTTCTGCAAATGCCATTCTATTACAGTATACAAGTGTACTTTATGTAATAGCCTTAGGCCCAGTTTTCTTAGGTGAAAAAAACAGTTGGATAGATATTGTTGCAAGTTTTGGAATTTTAGGTGGAATGGCATTACTTGTTTCTGACGGTTTCACTGCAGAATCATTTAATTCTGTATCAATGGCAGGGAATGCACTTGCATTATTAAGTGGTGTATGTTTTGGTTTAACCACTATTTTTATGAGACGACAAAAAGATGGCCATCCTGAAGATTCATTTACACTATCTCATTTAATAACTTTTTTTGTAGCAATTCCATCAATCATTGAAGGTGGTGTTCCAAATGCGCAAAGCATGCTTGCCCTTGTTGTATTAGGTGTATTCCAAATAGGTATCCCTTCTATCTTGTATGCAATGGGTGTTACCAGAGTAACTGCTGTAAGTGCTGCACTGATTACAATGCTTGAACCGGTAATGAATCCTGTTTGGGTATTTTTCTTTTGGGGTGAGGCCCCTTCAGTACGCACTGTGATAGGCGGAGTAACTATATTAACTTTTTTATTCTTTAGAGTGTATATAAAAAACAAATCAACTATAGGTAAGGTGTAACATGAAAGAACGATGCTTTGTAATGATGAAACCAGGCGTATTAAATAGACGCATAGTAGGTGAAGTTATGACCAGATTAGAACGAAAGGGTCCTAACTTAATAGCAATGAAAATGATGAATATTTCCGAAGAACTAGCGCATAAACATTATGCAGAGCATATAGGAAAACCATTTTTCCCACCACTCATTGAATACATTACATCAGGAGCAGTTTTGGCTATGGTATGGGAAGCTGATGACTGCTGTGCTATAGTAAGAAAGGTAGTAGGTGCTTCAGGAGCTCTAAACGCAGAACCAGGGACAATAAGAGGAGACTTTTGTATGCACAATAATAGAAATGTATTACATGCATCAGACAAAGCAGAAAGTGCTATAAGAGAAGTTGCATTATTTTTTGATGAATCAGAGCTTTTTCCTTGGACAGATGAACATGATGGAAAATGGAAATAAAAAGTAATAAATAAGGAAAATTAATATGAATATTAAAAAAATTGGTATAATAGGAGCTGGTGCATGGGGAACTGCCATGGCTCAAGCTCTAGCTGCAGGTGGACACGAGGTGTGCATTTGGGCTTTGGAAGAAGATGTTGTTCTTGGAATTAACAATGACCATGAAAACTATAAATTTTTAAAAGGTTTTAAACTTTCTACACGTTTAACTGCAAGTAGAGACATAATAGATGTTGCAAGTAATAAAGACTTTGTAATTATAGCAAGCCCATCATTATTTATGGTTCAAATCTTATCTAAAATTGTAGATATTCCTACTATCCATGATGGTTCTACTTGCATTGGGGTACTTACAAAAGGATTCATTCCAACCGAAAATGGGCCTAAACTTATACTAGATGTCATGGAATCGGTTTTACCTCCATCATATAATAAAAATCTTGTATATATTTCAGGTCCTAGCCATGCTGAAGAAGTAGCTGTTGGGAAACTTACAGGTTTAATCGCAGCAAGTGAAAACCCAAAAAACTCTATACGATTTAGAGAGCTTATGAAAGTAAAAGGCCTAA
>CAYJKA010000216.1:0-2704 GCA_964370655.1 uncultured Treponemataceae bacterium
CACCAGTATTGTACAGCATGTTTAACAAAAAACGTGAAAAACGCTTTGATAATCCTAACTCTCTTATTAATCAGTTAACAGAGTTTGATTCAAATAGTTACTAGTTAAATGAAATTGATTAGGCTCCCGATAGATTCGGGAGTCTTTTTTTATGCTTGTTACTATCGTTGCCTCTGCCATCTACCTTCATTTCGAGTCAGATTATCGTCTTTTTAGCCACGTTACCTTTCTTTTTATGCCCGATTACCGACATTTTAGCCGCAGATACTCAGGATTTAACAGAATAATATTCGTATGTATACAACTTTTTTATGTTAAGTTTATACTTTGTTTATAAAAAATATATGCCTTTTTAAGATTATCTTAATACTATCTTAAGGGATGGAGCTTACAATTTTAATAACAATCGTTGATTGTAATTAAAATTATTTGGAGGAAGAGAATGAAAAAAATTCTTGTAATCTTGTTGGCTTTTGCACTCGTAGTTCCTACTTTTGCACAAGTAACAGTAAGCGGAACTTCAAGCTTAGAAATTGAAGTTCAAGGAAATCGAAATGAGGCAAATGATGGTGCCGATTTAAGTAAACTTCGTAACAACAACGAAATAACTGTTGGTAACGACATGTTTAACCTATGGTATCGAGCTCGTATCAATGCTACAGATTATGATGGAACTGGGGTGGGTACAGCACAAGCTTTTATTCCAGGTTTAGGTGAATCTCACCTAAACTTGTGGGTAACACCTAACGACTATTTCAATGTTGGTATCGGTACCGATTTAGGAATTATGATTGGTTCTGATTCATGGCTAGATGATAACTACTTTATGCCAAATGCAACTGGAACAGATAGTGAAGTTGGTTTATTCCGACGAGGTGGTGGAAGAGGCCTTGCAGGTACAGAGAGATTTGCAGTTCAAGTTATGCCAATTGATGGTTTAACGCTTATTGCAGGCTTACCTTTTGACCAAGACTGGGATTCAATGCAAGGAGAAAATCCTGCAACAGATCCTGCTGATGTAGAAATGAACTGGGCTGCAAAATATGTAACAGATATGTTTGCAATTGGTGCTGGATATTCAGGTACATATGCAGATAATGGTTGGAATATGCAAGCTAGTTTAGCTCTTCCAACAGTTCCTGTTGTGAGCCCTGAAGTTGTATTCCAAATTCAAAACTACAATGGTTCTGAAGCAAATGATATTGCAAATGGGGAGTTTGACTCAATGGATATTGGAGTGAAACTTAACATGGCATTTGGAAACTTATCATTACAACCACAATTTGACATCTCTATTCTACAATTTGATGCTAAAACTCGTGATTTAGCAAGCTTTGATGCAGATAGTTACACTAATCCATTTGCAGTTGGTGTTCCTGTTAGTTACAAAGTTAACGACATGCTCACTGCAGGTCTAGACCTTGCATTTGGTATGGGGTATGAAAAGTATGATGATACATCAGATATGGTAAATCCTTGGAGAATTTCAGCAAGACCTAAAGTTTCTGTTGATACAGATTTTGGCACAGTTTCAGCAAATGCAGGTCTGTTAGTTGACCAACTCAACGAAGCTGGCAAGGCAACAATTAAAGCTGGATACGTTGCAGAAATTGCATGGTCTTACAACTGGATGTAATATTTAGCTGAAATTAAAAAGGTTTTTTGAGATGGTATAGATACATCTCTTAGGGCTTTTAGCTAAAATAGAAAAACTATGTAAAATATTTTTCTAAAAATTCTATTTTTTATAGAGTATAAATAAAAAGAAAAAAGGAGCTATTCACAAGTGAAAGCTCCTTTTTTTCTAAAAGGTTTTATTAAGTGAAGTATAATATTCTAATAATAGGAAATGAAGTGCAACTTGCCCAAGAAATACAAGGGGTATTGGAAAAACAAGGGGCTAGAGTGTGGGTTGCGTATAACGGTGCACATGGGATCTCAAATGCAAAAAACTCACAGTTTGATTTGATTTTATTAGATATGATTTTGCCTGAGATGACTGGATTAGAAGTTCTTGTAAGGCTTAGAGAAATGCATAAGTCTACACCAATAATAATGATTATTTCTAGTAATAAGCATGGAGGAATAGAGCAGTACTTAGATGCAGGAGCAAATGATTATATTGTAAAACCCATTTCCTTAAAGGAAATACTGGATAAAACTAATACACTTTTAGGGAAAAATAGAAACAAAGAAATTACAAAATCTGTTGTATATGGTGATATAGAATTGAATTTTGAAACAAAATCTCTTATTTGTGCAAGCGATTCAATAAACCTTCAGGATAGGGAATTTCAAATTATGGCTCTTTTTATATATACACCAGAAAAAATATATTCTAAACAATACATAATAGATAAATTTTGGGGAGAAAATTCTGGAGTCGAGAATAATAATATTGAAGTCCATATATCTCTTATCCGAAAAAAGCTTAAATCTATTAGTGCAAAAACAATTATTCGTACTGTGCGGGGTGTAGGGTATGCTTTAACAATTAGTAAATAGAATAAATACAGTTTTTAAACTATTCTATATAAAATCTATCGGCATTTTTGTAAATCTTTTTGTTAATGCAACTACCGGTTGTCAAAAAATAATAAATAGCAACCACCAGTTGACATATTTCAATGCACAATTGCTTGCGTACTGCTATTTTGTGATATACTATTAGTGTAACACTATTGAATAGGAGTATTACATGAAC
>CAYJKA010000217.1:0-2698 GCA_964370655.1 uncultured Treponemataceae bacterium
ATGAGAAGAATAAGTTCAAATTTATCAAATAATGATGTGCAATATAATTTGCGTTTACAAGAACATAAAGTTAATAATATGCAAAATAAAGTTGGTACACAACAGCGAATACAAAATCTTAGAGATGACCCTCTTGGAGCTGGTAGACTTGTGCGCTATCAATCATATAATACGCGTGTAAACCAATTTGAAAAAAATGCACAAACGCTTGTTGACCAATTTTCTGTAACAGAAGGATATATGGATCATTCTCTTCAAGTTATGCACAGAATTCGAGAACTTGCAGTGACTGGTGCAAATGGTGTTCTTACAGATGACGATATGCAAAATATCGCTGCAGAAGTAAATGAACTTCTTAATGAATTGGTTTCTTCAGCTAACGCAGTGAGCGCAGATGGAACATCACTGTTTTCTGGAACAAGAACTCAAACCACAGCTTTTACTGCACAATTGGGGCCTGTAGCAGGTTCTTCAGTTCCATTAGTAACAGAGGTTCTTTATAATGGGTCAGTTCAAGGTAACAATATTGAAGTTGATAATGGCGATTATATGGAAATGAATAAGGCTGGGAACAACATATTTTGGGCAGATAGGCAAAGCTTGATAGGCCAAAGAGATGCAGGTCAATTTCAAGTAAATGAAAAGAGCATTATAAATGTTGATGGAACCGATATTACCTTAAATGAAGGGGATAATGTTCATTCTATTATTTCAAAAATAAATAATTCTGGGATTGCAGTAAAAGCAAGCTTGGATCCAGTTACAAATGGATTAAATCTTCAAACAACAGATGCTCGCCAATTATGGCTAGAAGATAAATCAGGTAGTGTTTTAAACGACCTAGGAATAATAAGAGACTCAAGTCAACGGCCCCCATATAATATTGGTGAAGCTGCAGATGTAACGGGAGGGTCGTTATTTGATACCGTTATTGCTTTTAGAGACGCTCTTTTGCAAGGTGACCAAAAAACTATTGGTGGTCGCGTTCTAGGTGGTGTTGATAGTGCGATAGGGAACTTAACACATAGAATTGCAGAAGTTGGCGCTCAGTATGAACGAGCTGAAACAAAAATTCAACTTGCACAAACAAACGATTTAAATTCAACTCAAATGATTTCAAGAGAAGGCGATATTGATTTAGCAGAAGCTATTACAGACATGAAAATGCTTGAATATACAAAACAAGCAACATTAAGCACTGCGTCAAAATTGTACTCAAACACATTGCTTAATTATCTAAGATAAGATATAATAAAAAGGTAGAAACATGGATGAAGTTTTAAAAGAACAAAGAACAAAAATACATTTTCCTCAAGGGTTATATGGCTTTAATAGCTACACAGATTTTTCTTTATTTCCTGCAGAGGTTGATCAACTTTTACGTTTGCAAGCTGATGAAGATGAAGGGTTATCGTTTTTACTCATAGATCCTTTTGTGTTTTTTAATGAGTACGAAATTGATGTGGATGACGAAACGGTTGAAATTTTAGAAATTGATAACCCTGAAGATGTGTATGTTCTAGCTATTATTACAATTGCAAAAACAAAGCCAGCAATAGTTACTGCCAATCTACAAGGACCTGTTGTAATAAATAGAAAAAATAAAAAAGCTCGTCAAATTGTTCTACTAGATACAAAATGGAAAACGAAGCATAATTTGTTTGAAAACAAGGTAGATTAACTGATGCTAATATTATCAAGAAAGGTTAACGAAAAAATTAAAATAGGCGAAGACATTACTCTTACAATCCTTGAAGTGCGAGGTGACCAAGTAAAAATTGGTGTTGAAGCTCCTAAGGATGTAAAGGTTTTTCGACAAGAAGTATACGAGTCTATTCAAAAAGAAAATCAGGCAGCAGCAAAGATGCCTGATGATATTAGCACCCTTTCAAACCTTTTTCCTAAACATTCCTGATAGTAATACCTTATAAAAGAGGGGGGCTGTTGCATTATAGTGCTACAGCCCCTCTCTTTTTTTACTCCTCAATCTTTTTTAATTCAAACAAAGATAATAGCGTTGGTATCATAAAAAGAGTGAAAAATGTTGAAAACGCTAAGCCTCCAGAAACGGCAATTCCCAGTGGTTGAATAACATTTGCCCCGTCACCTATTGCAAAGGCAATTGGAAGCATCCCCAAAATGGTTGTAGCCGTTGTAATAATAATTGGGCGGAAGCGGAGCCGTACTGCTTCCATAATGGCATCTTTATTGTGTTTATGGTTTTCTCTCACATTGAGGTAAAAGTCAATTAAAATAATAGCATTATTTACAACAATTCCCCCAAGCAAAATTACCCCAAGCATTGAGTTTAGAGAAACGGTTGAATTAAAGGCAAACAAGCTTAACACAACTCCAATAAAGCCAAAGGGAATAGTTACCAAAATAAGAAGTGGAATACGTAGTGAGTTAAACTGAATGCCAAGTACAATGTAAATGAGCATAATACTTAAACCAAGAGCAATAATTAGTGATGAAATAGCTTCATTTATATCTGCTTGTGTGTCTTCAAATATAATTCTATAGCCTTGGGGAAGTTCAATTTCCTTTACTAATTCTTTTATTTCTGCTTCGTATATTGCTTGATTACGAGATGGCTCGCCCTGTCTCATATTAGCATACACCTTATACACTTCATCGCCATCAATAGAAAAAAGCTCGCTTATACCTTGTGTTTCTTCAAAATCAAAAAAGTGTTTTA
>CAYJKA010000218.1:0-2638 GCA_964370655.1 uncultured Treponemataceae bacterium
GTGAAGTTCATCCGAAAGTACTTGAAAACTGGGCAATTACCGTGCCATGTGTTGCTGGTGAAATAAATGTAGAAAAGTTAATTAATAAGTAACAATTAATAATTAATATGAGAAAGCTTCATGGTGGGTTGTGCTACTTTGAAGCTTTTTTTACAAAAGGAGTGTATATGAAAAAAGTGTTGTTGGTTTTATTTGCAATTTTTGTGCTGTTTGGGTGTGCAAGTACCCCTGTAGAGGAAAAGACCGTAGTAGAAACGGGAGAAGATCCAATTGGGTATCCACGAGGATCTTTAGCTCTAAAAAAAGGTGACAGAATAGGATTGGCCTTTGATGGGTATTATGTTACAAGTGGAAAACAAAGTTTAACATACAGAGACATGGATCTTTCTGTTCCTGCTTCTTTTCATGAAGATAATGCAAGTTTTATGTTTTATTCAACGTTTGTATTAGATGGTGTTGTACAAGAAAAGATGTTTGAAGTTGTTTATTCAGGCATTGTAGTTGATGAATCAATTGCCAGCCCTGAAAATGAAGGTGTGTTAATAGAAAGTGGAACTCTTATTGGAACGGTAACAGCAGATGATGTTTTTGTGTGTATTAGAGATGTAAATCTGGATCCATATCTTATGGCTGCAGCAGATGCTTTTCCAAAGTATTATAATTATTTTTGGTATTTTGCACCTGAAATTTTATACCCACATGTAATGAAGTGGCTTTCGTTTGAACCCCTTGAGTCAACTTCTGACCCTTATAAATTGTTTCCTGTTGGGTCAACAATAGAAAAGGAAGCTACATACAGCACAGAAAATGATGCACTACTTGCACTTTATCATAAGAGAGTTAGGCTTGAAGTTAGCTTAGATGAATATCCACAGCCTGTTACGCATGAAGCCTTTCAAGATATAGATATTGAAACAATAAATAAGGTAATGAAGGATTATGCACATTGTCCATTGGAATCTTCTTTTGAGATTGATGGAATACCCTTTTATGCGTATTGGGGAGAAGGCTTTGATGCGTACTTAAAGGATGAATATGTTCTTGGTGAAAAAATGTATCTCTATCTTAATTTATCATATGCCTACAAGGGTAAGATTGTTTGTTATGTAAGAGATTTTTCTTTTGAAACAGGGGAAGAAATAGCGAAGCGTAAAACAGAAATTTTCCTAGAGGAAATAAACCAGTAATAGAAGAAAGGGCGTGTTATGAAAAAACTATTGTTGGTAATATTTGCAATTTTTGTACTACTTGGGTGTGCAAGTAGTCCAGTAGAGGAGGAATCTGTTTCTAGGACTATTGAAACATTAGAGGACTTTCCAAGAGGTTTATTAAATGCAAAGTTAGGAGAAGAGGTTTCATTGTTTTTTCAAGGCGGGTATCTCATTCATGGATCACAAGAATTGATTTTTAGAGATTTGGATATTTCTGTTCCGCCGTATTTTCATGATGATAATGTGAGTTTTATGTATGAAACTACATATTTTTTTGAAGGTGAAGAGAGAGTTGGTAGATACGAGGTTATTTATTCGGGTGTAAAAGTGTATGATCATATTATAGTTTCGTCTAGACTGTCTCCTGCAATAGAACCGGGAACACCTATAGGAACAGCAACCGCTGATGAACCTTTTGTGGTCATTCGAAGTTCAAATCTTGACCCTCACCTTGTTGCAACTTCTGAAATGCTTCCAACAAGGTATAATGGTTTTTGGTACTTTACGCCCGAGTCATTAACGCCAACCAGTATGAAATGGCTATATTTTGAACCCATTGAATCAAAAGATGAAAAATTTACGCTTATGCCATACATGGGGCTTACACTAAAAGAACTTGCAGAGGATACAGAAGGCAAAACGGAAATTTATACGATTCCTTCTCAGCAAATAATGATTGAAGCTGTGTTAGATGAATATCCACAAGAGTTTAATTATGAGTCTCTTGATAAAATACGACCTTTATCAAAAGGGTTAATAATGAACACTTTTCGAAATTGTACAACAGAAACTACTGTAACATTTGATGATATAAATTTACAATTGTTTTTTCAGACAGGTTTTGATGAGTATCTTCTTGATGAATATACTCTTGGAGAGCCTTTGTACCTTTTTATAAATTTAAAGTTTTCTGCAAATGGAGAGCTTCTTTGTTATGTTAGAGATTTTGGATTTGAAATAGGTGAAGAAATAGTGAAGCGAAAAACTGATTACATTTTAGAAAATTGGTAATTGGGTAGTTATAAGAAAATATTATTAACTATCTTACAGAAGTTAATAATATTGATTTACGCACGGCACTAGATATTTATTATAAAAGCTCTTTGGCCACTGCTATTGAAAACAGTATGTACGGTATAGAAAATTTAGATTACAAATATTTGGTCAATGATTTACTAGAAAATGAGCCAGAATTGTTTGAATGATTTAGTTCTCTTTTCTCTCTTTTGATGTAATAGTTTATAAATATAAAAAAGTGTATTTTTCTTGTATAATTATTATATCATGTTATTTGAATATACCCAACAGTAAACAACTATTTTCTCTTGATAACGGCTTATTTATGGTATATAATTATGACATGGAACTAGATTATAGTAGTTTTTCAAAGGCAGTAGATAGTCTCGAACGAGCACTTTCATATATGA
>CAYJKA010000219.1:0-2583 GCA_964370655.1 uncultured Treponemataceae bacterium
CATAAATATACATTTTTTTAGGGTACAGAAGAAAGTACAGAAAGTGTGAGCAAAAGTGTGAGCAAAAGTGTGAGCAAAAGTGTGAGCAAAACTGTGAGCAAGTTAAAATGTTTATATATAGTGTTGTTTTATGATAAAATGACCGTAATATAACACTATTTGCAATAAGTATATGGTTTTCTGCAAGTTACCAGCAAGTTAAATATCTATATTATTTGTAGCTATTGACAATGTAAATAGTAAGTGTTACATTTAAATCACTAGGAAAAACGCATATGCGCTTTGTACGAGTCTGATTACGGTTGGGCTCTATTTTTTTGTCTAAATGAAAGTCATGATTTCATACCATTAAGTGTATGAAAAACTGTATGAAGAAAAAATACTTACAAATAGAAAATAATGACACCCAATATAAAGCCGTTGTATAAAAATAAAAATCCAACACTTGACTTATTTTGTAAATAATCATATTCTATATAGAGGAGTGCTTATGAATTATTTTATGAAAAGAGAAAATGTTGAACAGTACAAAAGTATGATAGCTGAATATGATCCCATGCCAATTATAAATAAGTTGGAATCATATTTAAAAGAAGACGATTTTATTTTAGAGCTTGGAATGGGTGCGGGACTTGACTTTGAAATTCTTTCAAAAAAGTACTCTGCTGTAGGAACAGATAATTCACCTGTGTTTATAGATGATTATAAAAGAGATCATCCCGAAGCGGATGTAAGAATACTTGATGCTAGCAATATTACTATAAATGAAAAGTTTGATTGTATTTTTTCAAACAAAGTTTTGCAACATTTAACGAAAGATAATTTTGTAAAATCATTATCACAACAGAAAAATATTTTACATAAAAATGGTATTATTTTCATGACTTTGTGGTATGGCGACTATAGGGAAGAATTAATGTTTGAAGGAGAAATTAGATTCACCTATTACACCGAAAATGATATTAAGGAAATTGTAAAAGATACATTTGAAATTGTAACCATAGAGCGCTACTCTGAAATGGAAGAGTGTGACTCTATGGTTGTGGTTTTAAAAAGAAAGTAGTTTTTATTATGTGCTTCAAAATGCAATAATGAGCCTTGTGTAATTCGATCTCTTTTAGAGAATATTGGTATAGTAAAAACATAAGTGCTATATTTAAAACACAGTCGAGGATTGTCATTTTGGCGATTAAATTGCATAAGTGATATTCCAATACCATTTCCCTTATGTTTTAGTCTTAAAATGGCCATGAGGGTTCTCTCAGAAGGTTTTTTTTGGGCAGTAAAAGATTTCTATACTGTTAAATGCTCTGAGAGGCGAATAACGCCAAGATAAGAGGTTTTAAGTTAATATACTTGCAAGTTGCATTTTCCCTTCTGTTCTGTTAATATAGTAAGAGATTATCAAAAGAATACTATAAGAGTCTATTGTCTATTTTAACTACAAGGTTGTAATGGTGATATTCACTTTAAAAAGTATGTATTCTTTTATGGAGGATGTATGAAAAAATTAAAAATTTGGTGGTGCGTACTTTTTGCAATATTTTTTGTAGGATGTGCAGAGAAGGCAACAGAGTTTACCGTTAGCCAAACGTACAATGATTTATTGGGAGAGTATAATTTAGAGGAAGCTGCAGAAAGTCTAGAAGAAAATGAAGATGGTTCTGTGACTTATTTTATTACTGATTCAAAAGTTCAAGAGCTAAAGGAAAAGTCTACTACAAATTTAAGCTTAAAAATTGATGCATTTGTGGAACTCTTGCGAGGAATTGATGCTGATGTTGTAGCAGATATTGCTTATAATGAAGATGGAACAATGCTAGAAGCAAAGGTAACTGATGCAGCAGCAGCCCAAGGTGGACTTCTCTTTTTAATAGGCCCTTCATACCCTGATGTACTTGCACTGCAAATTCTTTCAGGCATAAATCCTACCGGAATTACCGTTAAGACTATTGATGCTGAGACAGAAGAAGTTTTTGAAAATACTTTTCCTTTTTAAGGTAAGAGTTTGAAAGAGGAAAAGCGATATGTTTTTACGAACATATCGCTTTTTTTTATCAAAAAAATATTCAAGACTTACTTGCTCCAATTCCAATTTGTGTAAATTGCTTCAGCGACTATAATCTCTCCATCTGGTGTTTCAGAAAATCCAGCTATTGAATTTCCTTTTTGAAACGAAGAGTCAAAGTATTGCTTGTTTTTTGGGGGAGCGGTTGGGCCGCTTATTCCTAACACAGTTTGTTTATCAGTTATAACCCATTTGCCATTGTTAAGGCGAAAACTTTTTCCATCTTTGCTTACTTCGGTAATTACACCTTCAATATTAACAACAACATCCACCATAATATCTGCTTCTATTTCTGGAATTTGTTCTATTTCGCGTATTGCCGGTGCGTATACAGTGCTCGTTGTGGTGCAGCTTGCAAGCAAAATTACAAAAATACATAGTAATAGCATTGGTTTTTTCATAGCATTTTTCCTCTTCTATATATATAATACCACATAATATGAGCTTTGTGAAAAAAAAATCAAGAGAAAATGCTTGAAATTAAACAAATGTATAAAAAGTACCGAATTCGCAAA
>CAYJKA010000220.1:0-2564 GCA_964370655.1 uncultured Treponemataceae bacterium
TTGCAAGTACTTCTTGTTCTGCTAAATCTTTTGAAGTTTCTTCTTTGTGGAAACGTGTATTTTCGAGCATCATGATGCCGCCTTCTGGAAGTGCGTCAACTGCTGCTTTTTGCCCCATACATGAATCAGCAAATGCAACTTCTTTTCCAAGAAGTTTTGCAAGGTATTCGCAAACAGGTTTAATTCTGTTTTTACCATTGATAAATGCTTCTTTATCAAATGCTTTACCATCTTTTGCTGCTTTTTCTTCTGCTTTTTTAGCATCTTTTGCAGGGTCACCTAAGTGGCTCATTAATACTAAGCTTCTTGGGTTTTGTTCTAAAATATACTTAATTGTAGGAAGAGCTGCTTGGATACGAGTATCATCTTGCACTACACCATCTTTCATTGGTACGTTAAAATCAACACGCATTACAATGCGTTTTCCACCTAAATCAACATCTTTTACTGTTTTAATCATGTTATTGCCCCTTAAAAATATGGTTACAAATTATAAGAGAGGAGACATCCTCAATAGATATAATTATAGCAATTACAGTGTAAAAAGTAAACACGTAGATAATTAATAATTAAAAATTAATAATTAATATTACACTCACAAGTACTAAAACGCGGTTTAATCGATTTTTTTTCATCTGCCACATAGCCAGTCATTCTGATTTTTGCCACATACCTGACCCCGTGAAGAATCTCCTTCGTGGCTTGTAAACATCTTTATTTTGCGATTACCTCCACATTCCTAATTCTTAATTAAAATCTGTGGTTTCATTTCTTCCCTGCACTACCCCTCTAAAGGAAAAATTATAGACTTTCTTTGCCCCGTACATAATTTACACGCAAAATTAAGTATTGACAAAAGATAATTTTACAAGGATAATCGGTTTAGGAGAAGTAAAGCATGTTTACAAAAAAATGGATTTCGTTACCAATTATGGTAACTATAAGTATGGTACTCTTTTTCGGTTGTGCATCAACACCAGAAGAGCAGTTGTCACAAGAAGAGCAGTTAACACCAGATTCTATCGATTGGTTTCCTAGAAATGTATTAACATATGAAGCAGGTTCTAATGTGCAAAGTTTTTTTGCAGGTGAATACATTGGTACAGAAGAAAATAATCAGGTGCCACAAGCATTTGGAGAAAATGTTCTTGTTTTCACTCATGAACTTGACTATGCACTTAACGGGACTGCAAAGCAAATGAAATACGAAGTAATAATGGCAAATGTTCTTGAAACACGACTCTTGCAATTATCTGAAGACAGGACAGTACCCGTTTCAAGAGGTTCTTCTATAGGCAAAGCTGCAAATAACGATGTTTCAATTACCGTTCGTTCTACCGAATTAGACTTATATCTTATTGCTGCAGCAAATCGTATCCCAGAATATTATGATGGATACTGGTATTTTGCAGGTGAAATTTTTAATCCAGCTGCAATGAAATTTTTTGCTTTTGAAGAAGTAGAAAGCATGAAAACTCCTATGGTATTTCCGTTAGCTGAAGATCACCCTACACTAGAATCCCTTACAGAATATCCGGGGCTTACAACAATTTATGGAAGCTTGAATGCAGTAATAAAAACAGAACTTTCAGACTATCCTCAAGCAGTAACAAAAGATACACCTTTTGCATCTAATTTCTCAAACTGTCCAACAACTCTTACAACAAATATTGATGGTGTAGAAACTGTTTTATATTTTCAAGAAGGATTTGATAACTACTTGCTTGACGAATACACATTAGGAAATCCAATTTATCTTTATTTGTCTGTGTACTATGCAAATATGGGCACATTATATTGCTATGTAAGAGATTTTTCACTTGATTCTCAAAAAGATGTCGTAATAGACAAAATATCAAAAATTGAAACTAACGACAGCAACGGCAAAAAAGATATTGAAAACGCCTTGCAAAAATTGCGTTAAAAATATTTTGTAATGGTATCTAAGCAATAATCCTCTACATCTTTTCGAAAGCTTAGATACCGTTTCAAAAAATCCCTTCCTTCTTGCGTAAGGGTACTTCCCCCGCCGCCCTGCCCTCCAGCTTTACGTTCAATTAGCGAAAAGTTAAGTTCTTTTTCTGCTCGTTTAATTATTTTCCATGCTTTACTATAAGCCATGTCCATTGCCCCGCAAGCCATGGCAAGAGATCCTGTTTTATCGATGTTTTCTAAAAGCTCTGCAATACCGTTTCCAAAAAATACTTCAGAGCCTTTAAGTTTTACAGAGATTATTGCATCCATATCATATCCTTAGCATTTTTTATCCGCAAAAATTACGCAAGAATTACGCAGATTTTTCCTTCGTGTCATTTTTACCACAAAGGACACAAAGAGCTCAAAATTTTTCTTTGCAAAGCGAAAAACCGCTTAATGGTGTACGCCTCGAGCCAACTTCTTGTATCCAAGCCTATTAATTATTACATATTAATTATTAATTAATTTTTCAATATCTTCATCGGTAAGCTTTACATGATAAAAAAGCTCGTAGAATTCTTTTACGGTTTTGATAAAATCCTTATCACTTGTGCCGTATGCAAGGTGTTCTATCCATTGCACACCAA
>CAYJKA010000221.1:0-2564 GCA_964370655.1 uncultured Treponemataceae bacterium
TGCGTTGCAAACTTAGTATAGTATGCCGTTTTATGCTAGACTAAAAACGGCAATTCAAAAGTCAATTTCAAAAACTGATGTTTTTTCATTGACTTTTTATAGGAGAATAATGAATGTCGCGGCAAAGTAGTGCCACTCCATTCATTTAAAAGTTTGCGTTGCAAACTTAGTATAGTATGCCGTTTTATGCTAGACTAAAAACGGCAATTAAAAAGTCAATTTCAAAAACTGATGTTTTTTCATTGGCTTTTTAAAAGGAGAAATTATGGACAAGTATGAATGTATCGCATGTGGCTATGTGTATGATCCTGCAGTTGGAGATCCTGATAGTGGGATAGCACCAGGAACAGCTTTTGCTGATATTCCTGAAGACTGGGTTTGCCCACTTTGTGGAGTAGGCAAGGACAATTTTAAGAAAATCTAAGCAAAAAAAAGCGACTTTGTGAAAACAAAGTCGCTTTTTCATTATAAGTTCAATGCGTATGGACACGCAACAAAGTGTTCAGCCTTTACTTCTTGTAATGCTGGAGTTTCACTAGTACATGAATCTTTTGCATATGCACATCTCGGAGCAAATCTACAGCCTGGCTTTGGCTCAATTGGAGATGAAATTTCCCCTTTTAGGATAATTCTCTCGCTTTTTGCCTTGTATACAGGCTTTGGTATTGCTGAAAGCAATGCCTTTGTGTATGGATGCATCGGGTTTGCAAAAAGTTCATTTTTCGGTGCAGACTCGATTACGTTACCAAGGTACATAACAATGATATGATCAGAAATGTGTTTAACAACAGAAAAGTCATGCGTAATAAAAATATAGGTTAATCCTAATTCTTTTTGTAAGTCTTGTAATAGGTTAATAACTTGCGCTTGAATAGAAACATCGAGTGCAGAGACGGGCTCATCACATACAATAAACTTTGGATTCAATGCAATAGCGCGTGCAATACCAATTCTTTGTCTTCTACCACCGTCTAATTCGTGTGGGTATACACTCTCAAGACGTTTTGCAAGACCCACAATATCCATAAGTTCTGCAACCCTTTTATCAATTTCTTGGCGAGTTTTATACATCTTATAAATTTTTAATGGTTCTGCAATAATATCGCTTACTGACATTCTTGGGTCTAAAGATGAAAAAGGATCTTGGAAAATAATCTGCATTTGCCTACGAAGCTCTTTTAGATCTTTACCTTTTGCATGGGTTACATCTTGCCCGTCAAAAAACACTTCACCAGATGTAATATCAGTTAAGTGAAGTAGTGTTCGACCAAGTGTACTTTTACCACAGCCACTTTCACCTACAACACCAAGTGTTTCACCTTTTTTTATTGAAAAGTTTACACCATCTACAGCGTGCAACATTCCTCTCGGTGTTTTGAAGTATTTACATAGGTTTTTTGCTTCTAATATATTTTCATTATTCATTTGAGCCTTCCTTATTCTGTAAATAACACCTAACTGTGTGATTTTCATTTATTGATGTTATTTCAGGATCTGCTTTTGAGCAAATATCCATGCACTTTGTACATCGTGGATGAAACTTACAACCAGAAGGGAGATTCATTGGGTCAGGCATTAATCCTTCAATTGGAACAAGACGATCTACATCGCTTTCAAGGTTAGGGATTGATGCAAAAAGTCCTTGAGTATAAGGGTGTTGTGGATTAGTAAAGATTTGCTCAACTGTTCCATACTCAATGATTTCTCCCGCGTACATAATGGCAACGTGCTCACATACTTCTGCAACTACACCTAAGTCATGTGTTATGAGTAACATTGATGTATTTAATTCTGTTTTGAGTTTTGATATAAGCTCTAAAACTTGTGCTTGAATTGTTACATCTAAAGCTGTAGTTGGCTCATCTGCTAAAATCAATTCAGGTTCACATGCAATTGCCATAGCAATTACAATACGTTGTTTCATTCCACCTGAAAATTGGTGAGGGTAGTCATTTAATCTTGAAGCAGATATACCTACCTTTTCCATCATTTCGCCAGCTTTTTCCATAGCTTGTGCTGGTGGGATGTCCTCATGTAAAAGGATAACTTCTTGGATTTGTTCTCCAACAGTTATAACTGGGTTTAGCGAGGTCATAGGATCTTGGAAAATCATAGAGATTTTTGAACCTCTAATTTTTCTCATATCGGCTTCACTTGCAGAAAGTAAGTCAACACCATCGTATGAAATTTTTCCTTTTAGAATTTCTCCTGGAGGATCTGGTACTAAGCGCAAAATCCCAAGCGCAGTTGTCGTCTTTCCTGCACCAGTTTCTCCTACTAAACCAAGAGTTTTTCCTTTTTCGATATTAAGAGACACACCATTTACAGCGTTTGCAGTTCCGTCATCGGTAACATAGCGTATGTGTAAGTCCTCAATGCTTAATAATGTATTTTTTTCCATAATTTCTCCGTAATAGTGTTTACCGTTTTAATTTAGGGTCTAACGCATCACGAAGACCATCGCCAAATAAGTTTAGTGCGAAAATAGTAATCATAATTGTTACACCTGGAAACATAACAATGTGTGGATATTCACGTAAATATGCTCTACCTGCAGAAAGCAT